>NZ_JBHTIZ010000011.1:0-347006 GCF_042677265.1 Flavobacterium myungsuense
CGATTTCAAGATACTGAATTTCAGTATCTTGAGCAATATCTAATCAATATTTTTTACTTCAAATAATTACACCCAACGGGTTATACTATTTTTTTTATTGAAGCTAATGCTTTAGGAATATGTTTGGTAGCCATCAAACTATTATCAAAAATCAATTTTATGATACCATTTTTATCCGCTACATAAGTGACTCTACCGGGAAGTAACCCAAATAATCCCGAAGGAACTCCAAAAAGATTTCTGATTTTTTTATTAGAATCGGATAAAAGTATAAATGGCAATTTATACTGTTTTGCAAATTTTTGATGAGAAGCAACAGTGTCACTGCTAACCCCAATAACCTCAGCGCCTAAATCAGTAAAATCTTCATATTGATCTCTAAACGAACACGCTTGAGCGGTGCAACCTGGAGTATCGTCTTTAGGATAAAAATAAATTACTACAGGCTTTTTTCCAATTATAGATTGGCTTTCAAAAACAGTTCCGTTAGTGTTTATTGCCGTAAAATCAGGAATTCTATCTCCTACTTTAAGTACCATTATTCTCCTTTGTAGGTTACAAAATTTCGAGGTGTTTCATAAAGAACAACTTCTAATTCGAATTCTGATTTTATTTTTTTTCTAATTTTATTCCAAATTACAACTACAATATTTTCAGCTGTTGGATTTAGATTTTCAAATTCAAGAACATCAAGATTTAGGTTTTTATGGTCGAATGGGATTTCAACATCTTCTTTAATAATATCCGTTAAGAATTTTACATCCATAACATATCCCGTTTCTTTATCAATTTCGCCAGTTACACTAACGATTAGTTCATAGTTGTGACCGTGAAAATTAGGATTGTTGCATTTCCCAAAAATCAAATCATTTTGTTCAAAAGTCCAATCTTTTCTATACAATCGATGGGCAGCATTGAAATGAGCTTTTCTAGATATCGTTACTTTCATTAAAAGGTAGGTTTATAGTTTGTGGTCTTCAATAAAATGATAAAATTCGTCAAATATTATTTTGAACCAAACGGTGTAAATATCTGGATTCAAAATCATATCATCCTTTACATCTTGAATTTTCATCCATTTCCAATTTTCTACTTCTTCAGGATTTATAATTGGGCTATCGTTAAAATACCCAATCATTACATGATCGAGTTCATGTTCAGTCAATCCGTTGTCAAAAGGAGCTTTGTAAATAAAATGAAAAAGTTCTTTTAGTTCGGTTTTAAATCCCATTTCTTCAAACAATCTTCTTGTTCCCGCTTCTATATTTGTTTCACCATTTCGTTGGTGGCTGCAACACGTATTGGTCCATAACAATGGAGAATGGTATTTTTGATGTGCTCTTTGTTGCAACATGATTTCGTTATCCTTATTTAAAATAAAAACTGAAAATGCACGATGCAATATGGCTTTTTCATGAGCCTCTAATTTTGGCATTAGCCCAATTTGCTCATCAAGTTCGTTCACTAATATGACTTCTTCTTCTTTCATGATAATTTGTGATTGTCAAAAATACAAAAAAAGAAATGGTCTTTGAGTCCTTTTTTAATTTGTGAAAAGTTTAACTAGTGTTTGACAATCAATTAAAGGCATAGTCTTCTTAATTTTATAATTGATTTTTATAATAGTTAATAAACGTTAATGTTTATTTAAAAGCTGTTATTTTGTAAACTAGCATACATTTCGGAGCGTAATTCACCTGTACATTTGTAGTAAAATTAAAAACTAATATTTATGAAAAAAAGGGTGCTCATAATAACTATATTATCATCGTTGCCTTTGCTGATTTTTCAAGCATGCGGTCAAAATCAAATTAAAAAAGTAGAATCAATAAAATCTAATCCTATGGAAAATAAAATAAGTAAATCAGGAAATCCGTATTATTCTAGAACAAGTACTGAAAATGTAATTGTTTCTGATGCGGAATGGAAAAAAATATTACCTGAAGATTTGTATCAAGTGGCACGCAAAGCAAATACAGAAAGAGCTTTTACAGGTACGCTTTGGAATTCAGAAACTAAAGGAACCTATTATTGTGCAGTTTGTGGCAACAAATTATTTAGATCGAACCAAAAATTTGTAAGCAGTTGTGGTTGGCCTAGTTTTTTTGAACAAGAAAACAAATCAAGCATCGTTTTTAAAGACGACAACTCTTATGGAATGCAAAGAATTGAAGCGCTTTGCGGAAGATGTGACAGTCATTTAGGTCATCTTTTTGATGATGGTCCAGAACCTACTGGAAAAAGATATTGCATGAATGCTGTTTCTTTAGAATTTGACCCCGACACCAAATAAGATGAAAAATTTAATAATCCTTTGCATTATAGCAACAAGTATGTTTGGGCAAAAAACAGAAAAAAACAAAATGAAAACAGAACCTAATCTAGAAACCATAGTAATTGGCGGTGGTTGCTATTGGTGTGTTGAAGCTGTTTACGAAAATCTTATGGGAGTAAAATCGGTTGTCTCAGGATTTTCAGGAGGTACTGTTAAAAATCCAACTTATGACGAAGTTTCTTCCGGAAGAACTGGAGCTGCTGAAGTTGTTCAAATTACTTATGATGCTAACATTACAAATTTAAACGAAATTTTTAAAGTCTTTTTTACCGTTCACGATCCAACTACTTTAAACAAACAAGGTGCCGATGTTGGCACACAATACCGTTCAGTAATATTCTATAAAGATGAAAATCAGAAATTAGCCGCCCAAACCATTATAAATGCTTTGAAAAAGGCAAAAGTATATAAAAGTCCTATCGTTACCATATTAGAACCTTTTTCAAGATTTTATAAAGCAGAAGAATACCACCAAAATTATTATGAAAATAATAAAAATCAACCCTATTGTCAAATGGTTATTCAACCAAAAATTAAAAAGTTTGAAAAAGTTTTTAAAGACCGATTGAAAAGGAAATAGTTTTTCACAAAACCCGAAAATTACTTTCGGGTTTTTTTATGATAGTTTTGTCTTTATGAAACTAAATAATACATTTACAAAATAGGTTTCTTTAAATAAATATAAAAACTACAGTTAAAGTCTTTAAATATGCTTTTTAACTCCCCCACTTTTGGTATATTTTTTCTTTTAGTATTTATACTTTATTGGTTTCTAAACAAAGGCAGTCTTAAAAAACAAAATATATTACTTCTTTTGTCTAGTTATTTCTTTTATGCTTGCTGGGATTGGCGATTCTTGTTTCTTATCATTTTCTCAACTCTTTTAGATTACTATACAGGTATAAAAATATCCGAAGCCAGAAATCAAAATTATAAAAAGACCTGGCTTTGGCTTAGTATATCAATCAACCTTGGCTTTCTAATTGTATTTAAATATTATAATTTTTTTACTAGTTCTTTTGCTGAAGTTGTTTCTTATTTTGGATTTAAAGTAAATGCATTTACATTGAATTTAATATTACCTATTGGAATTTCATTTTATACTTTTCATGGATTATCCTATGTAATTGATATTTATAAAGAACGAATAAAACCCGAAAAAGATGTTGTTGATTATTCTGTTTTTGTCGGATTTTTTCCTCTTTTAGTTGCAGGACCAATAGAAAGGGCTACTCATTTACTGCCTCAAATCAAGAAAAAAAGGAATTTTAATTATGATTTAGCAGTAAATGGATTAAAACAAATAATATGGGGATTGGTTAAGAAAGTTGTTATTGCAGATCAATGTGCCGAATTAGCAAACCAAACATTTAATAATCCTACAAATTATTCAGGGAGCACATTATTATTAGGAGCTGTATTTTTTGCATTTCAAATCTATGGAGACTTTTCTGGATATTCTGATATCGCTTTAGGAACATCAAAACTTTTAGGAATTCAACTGCTGAATAATTTTGCGTTTCCTTATTTTTCGAGAGATATTGCTGAATTTTGGAGGCGTTGGCACATTTCGCTCTCATCATGGTTCAGAGACTATTTATATATTCCTTTAGGTGGAAGTCATGTTGAAACTAAAATAAAAATCAGAAATATTTTAATCGTATTTCTGGTTAGCGGTTTCTGGCATGGAGCAAACTTGACATTTCTAGTCTGGGGATTACTTAACGCAATTTATATTATTCCGTCTATATTTTTTAAAACAAACAGAATACATCTTGATGTTGTAGCTAAAGGAAAAGCTCTGCCTAGTCTGAAAGAATTAATAGCAATGTGTTTTACATTTAGTTTAACTGTTTTTGCCTGGATTTTCTTCAGATCAATTAATTTGGAACAGGCTTTTATAATTATTTCTAATATTTTTTCATCTAGTCTATTTATAATTCCTGAATTTCAAAGTGATATTACAAAACCCACAATTTTTCTAATAGTGCTATTTATGTTCATTGAATGGCTAGGAAGAGAAGAACAATTTGCAATAGCTAAATTAGGTTTGAAACTGCCTAGACTCATAAGATGGGGGTTATATTATGTATTAATAATTACAGTTTTATATTACTCGGGTTCAAAACAACAATTTATTTATTTTCAATTTTAATACTATGAAGCCCTTTATAAAAAATATATTATATTTTCTTTTATTGGGATTTATACCCATGGCTATTTTAACTTTTGGTTATGTTTACTTTGATCCATTTAAAGTAGTAAAATCTTATTCAAATTATTCCTATCCTTATGTAGTTCCTAACAAAGATTATATATCTACAGAAATGTTTCTAAAAAACAACTCTATACAAGATTATAACTCATTTGTATTCGGAAGTTCCAGAACTAATGCGTTTAGGCCTAGTGTGTGGTCAAATTATTTACCTATTGATTCTAAGCCTTTTGTTTTTGATGCATCAAAAGAGACGATTTATGGCATTTATACAAAACTTAAGTTTTTAGATTCACTAAAAACTACTAATTTAAAAAATGTATTAATTATATTGTGTAGAGATTATTCATTTGATTATGAAAAAAATTCTGAAGGTCATTTATTTATAAAACATCCTATAACCTCAAAAAAAAACAATATTGCTTTTCATTTTGAATTCTATAAAGCGTATTTAGATCCGAAATTCCTTTATTGCTTGTATGATTATACGCTTACCAAAAACTATAAATCATATATGAAAGGCTATATTGAATTTAGAAAAATTACTTATGACACCCTAACAAATGAAACCAACATTATTGATAAAGAACAGGAAATAACTCAAAACCCAAATGCCTATTATGCAAAAAGAGCAAGTGTTTTCTATGAAAGAGTAGGAGAAAAAACGGATACAATTAAAAGAATAAACAAGACAAATTATTTTATGCTCAAAGAAATCAAACGAATTCTAGATAAAAATAAAACAAAATATAAAATCGTTTTAAGCCCGCTCTATGAACAGATAAAATTCAATTCTAATGATTTATTTATTCTAAAATCTATTTTTAAAAATAATATCTATGACTTTTCAGGAAAAAATTATTTTACTCAAAAAAAAATAAATTATTATGAAGCAAGCCATTATAGACCATCAGTTGGAGATAGTATTTTAAAAATTATTTACAAATAATCCAGAGCTAAAAAAATTGAAATCTGAATTCATTAATTCAATTGTTTCTAATCCATTTTTTTTCTAAACCAACTTTTGTCTTTTTTTTAAAGTAATATAAAAAAGTTTTCTAAAATAAAAAAGCCATAAACGTTTCCGCTTATGGCTTTATAAAATTCTATTATAAATTATAAGATATAATCAGTATTGATAAAATTAGATTCTTTACTATTCAATAACGCTTGTAAAATTTCATTATTGTAGTCATTGTCTTTTGAAGCTACAAAAGTTCGAATAGAAAATGAACGTAAAGCATCGTGAATACTTAAGGTACCTACAGCAGAATCTTTTCTTCCTGTAAAAGGAAAAACGTCTGGCCCCCTTTGACAAGAACTATTTAAGTTTACGCGTGAAACAAGATTAACCAAGGTGTCAATTAGAGGCGCAATAGTTTTAATGTTTTTACCAAACAAACTTACTTGCTGTCCGTAATTAGACTCCGCCATGTCATTTAATGGCTCCTGAATATCTTTAAAAGTCATTATTGGAACAACTGGACCAAACTGCTCTTCATGATACACTCTCATGTTTTTATTCACTGGATATAGAACAGCTGGGAAAATAAAATTGTCAGAATGTTGACCTCCTTTTACATTAATTACTTTTGCTCCATGTTTGGTAGCATCGTCTATCAATTCTTGAATGTAAGCTGGTTTCTCTTTTTCTGGCAATGGAGTTAACGACACCCCTTTCTCCCATGGATTACCAAAAGTTAAACCGTCTACTTTTGCAGCAAAACGCTTGTTAAATTCGTCAGCTATTGACTCATGAACATATAAAACTTTTAATGCCGTACAACGCTGTCCATTAAAAGATAACGATCCTGTAATACATTCCTGAATAGCCAAATCTAGATCGGCATCTGGAAGAATAATTGCTGGATTTTTGGCTTCTAATCCTAATATCAAACGCAATCTGTTTTTATTTGGATGCTGATCTTGCAACGCAATTGCAGATTTACTATTTCCAATTAAAGCTAATATATCTACTTTTCCAGATTTCATAACTGGAGACGCTACTTCACGACCTCTACCATACAAAATATTAATTACTCCTTTAGGAAAACTGGTTTTAAACGCTTCTAATAAAGGTGATATTAATAAAACACCATGCTTTGCTGGTTTAAAAATTACAGGATTTCCCATAATTAATGCAGGAATCAATAAAGAGAAAGTTTCGTTTAATGGATAATTATATGGCCCAAGACATAGTACAACTCCTAATGGTCCTCTTCTTACCATAGCGTTTATTCCTTGCACTTTAGAGAAATGTGCACTTCTCGCATTTAATTCTTTATAACTATCTATGGTATCATAAATATATTCAACGGTTCTGTCAAATTCTTTTTCAGAATCTCCTAACGATTTTCCTATTTCCCACATCAGTAGTTTTACTACTTCAGCACGAGTGGTTTTCATTTGAATTACGAACTTTTCCATGCATTTAATACGATCAGCCACTTTCATCGTTGGCCACAATCCTTGACCATTATTAAATGCAGCATCGGCAGCAGCAACTGCTTCTAAAGCCTCCGTTTCACCCATAAATGGAATAGAACCTAATAAAGTTGGTTCGTATTTTTCAGTAGATGAAATTGTAGAGAATACTGGCGTTGTTTGCCCTGTCCATTTTTTTAGTTCGCCATTTACTAAATAGGTATCTTGAACAATTGGTGTTTTAATTTGAAATTCTTCTGGTATCGAAATCATTGTTAAAAATTTTTGCTAAAAATACAACTTTAAACATATAAATAGATGTCTTTTTTATGAGAATTTACTATATCGTTGTAGTTTTAAATTGTTAAATATTTGTATTAATTCAATTAAATGTGTAAAAAAAGAGGTTAAAATAAATAATGTGTGACAAAAATATAATTTAAATTGAGAATTAAATAAATGTGTTATTCTGCAGCTAAACTCTCAAAATAAGCCAACAAGCGTGATATAATTCCTCTTTTATTTGAAAGATAATCTTTTTCATTATAAGACTTTCTAATGCCCTAAATATCGAAACAAAAAAACATTTAAAACAAACTGTAACACTTCCTATAAAATCTAAAATATCTAAATTTTTCATCTATTTTTTAATTTTAAGTTAAAGAAGATTAACAAACTAACTATTGTTGGAGGACAAAGACCAATAAAAACTGTCTTTTGGAAATTTCCTTCAACTAAATAAATATATTCAGAAATGAAAATTAAAAGTATTACTACCATCAAGGTAAATATTTCCGATTTTTTAAATTTGTTAAACATAATTTGTTTTTTTAAAATTATCTCTTAACAGTTGTTAATCATTTAATTAACAATGTTTTTGTAAATTTACAAATAAAATTACATTTTGTTTACTTTTTTTTAATTTTTATTAAACAAAAAAATATGTCCAAATCAAAAAACGTGTTGTTTTTATTTTACAATTATTTTTTATCTGAAAAGTTAAAAAAAAAGAGCGAGGTCGTAATTGTTTACATTGCCATAATAAGCTTTCTAATGCATTTATTACTAATTGGTTTAGTAAATTTAAATGTTATCTCAGTAAATGATCAATCAAAATTGTTGACCAATCCGATTTCAGCAATTTATACGCCATTTTCATTTATCCTTATATATGAAGTGTATTTATTGCTATATTATTTACCCAGATCAACTTCAATATACATTGGGAAACAGTATGAAATAATTTCGTTAATTGTAATTCGAAGAATTTTTAAAGATTTATCTAATTTAGAATTTTCAACAAACTGGTTTTCAATAAAAAATGACATCTTATTTTCAGGTGATTTAGTTGCCATATTAATTATGTTTTTATTAATCTTTCTTTTTTATAAATTGGTAAAAGACGGGAGTATGAGTGAAATAGAAATAAAGAAACCCGAAATACTACAATTTATTGACTTAAAAAAGGCCATTGCTACCCTTTTGGTGCCCTTTTTTTTAATATTATCCATTTATAGTCTCGGTCATTGGATGTATGAAAGCTTCTTTTCTTTTAGTAAAATTGTCACTGATATAAAGGACATCAACAAAATATTCTTTGATGACTTTTTTACAATACTAATACTTGTTGATGTTTTACTCCTATTATTTTCTTTTTTACATTCAGACAAGTTCAATAAAGTAATTAGGAATTCAGGATTTATTATTTCAACTATCCTAATAAAACTATCTTTTGGTACGGAAGGAATATTAAATATTGTTCTTATTGTTGCAGCAATTGCATTTGGAGTAATTATTTTAAAAATACATAATTTATACGAAAAAATCGAAAAATAATTACTTTCTAACTTCTAAAAAGTTTTAACGTCTCTGCAATTTTCAAAGCACACTTCTCCCCATCAATAGCTGCCGAAATTATGCCTCCTGCGTAACCCGCGCCCTCACCACAAGGATATAATCCTTTTATTTGAACATGTTCTAAAGTTTCTGAATCTCTAGGAATTCGAACTGGTGATGAAGTCCTGCTTTCTGGTGCATGAAGTATAGCTTCGTTTGTTAAATACCCTCGCATCGATTTTCCAAATTCAGAAAAACCTTCTCGCAAAATTTGCGTTAAAAAACTTGGGAAAACTTGTCCCATTTCTACCGAAGTGGTTCCTGGAACATAAGAAGTTTTTGGAATAGAATTCGAGACTTTATTTTGGGTAAAATCGACCATTCGTTGCGCGGGTACTTTTTGAGTTTCTCCTGCCAAATTCCATGATTTTTGCTCAATAGTTTTTTGAAATTCCATTCCAGCTAATGCGCCATATTTAGCAAAAGGTTTAAAATCTTCTAGCTTTAATTCAATAACAATTCCTGAATTGGCAGTTGCTTGATCTCGTTTAGAAGGAGACCAACCATTTGTAACAACTTCTCCAGGACTTGTAGCACAAGGAGCGATTACGCCACCCGGACACATACAAAACGAATACATTCCACGACCGTTGACTTGTTTTACAATAGAATATGGAGCTGGCGGAAGCAACTCGCCTCTATAATCACAACTATACTGTATACTATCTATTAAGGATTGAGGGTGTTCTGCTCTTATTCCCAAAGCAAATGGTTTGGCTTCGATAAAAACCTTCTTTCTGTCTAATAATTCAAAAATATCACGAGCAGAATGTCCTGTTGCCAATATTATTTTTGAAGCAATAATTGTATCTCCATTTTGGGTAACAATTCCTTGAACTTCATTGTTTTTTATTAAAATATCTGTTAGACGGGTTTCAAATAGCACCTTCCCTCCCATTTCGATGATTTTTTCTCGAATATCCTGAATAATTTGAGGTAATTTATTCGTTCCTATATGTGGATGAGCTTCAATTAAAATATCTTCTGAAGCTCCAAATGCAACTAACAATTCTAGAATTCTAGTAACATCTCCTCGTTTTTTAGATCGGGTATACAGTTTTCCGTCAGAGTAGGTTCCTGCGCCTCCTTCTCCAAAGCAATAATTCGAATCTTCGTTAACAATATGATCTACATTAATAGCTTTTAAATCACGACGACGCCCACGAACATCCTTTCCCCGTTCAATTACTATTGGTTTCAAACCTAATTCAATTAATTGCAAGGCAGCAAAAAGTCCCGCTGGGCCAGCACCAACAATAATTACTTCTTGAGCATTGGTAACGTTCTTATAATCAGGAAGTTGTATTTTTTGTTCTATAAATACTTCGTTTTGCAAAAAAACCAATACCTTTAAATTGATTTTTATTGCTTTTTGACGAGCATCTACCGAACGTTTTTGAATAGTAATATGTTGAATTTCATTTGAAGTAACTTTTATTTGCTTAGCCAAATAGTCTTTAAGCAGTGACTCGTTTGACGCAATTTCTGGAGATACTTGAATAAGAAGTTCTTTCGGCATTTTATTTTTTTAATTCTTGATTTAGCAAATCGATTATTCGAATGATACTATCAGTATACAAAAGTACTATTTTGAATTGAATTTTGATTATTGAATTTAGAAACCATTTTCAAATTAGACTTTGTATCTTAGCAAATAAAAATCTTTTAAAACTAATAATGTCTAGAAAAATAAAATTAATATGGGATTTTCGCGGACCTGTTTCGGCAAAAACAGCTGAGCATCACGAAATTCATTTAAAACAGTATATCGAATCAGAGAAGTTACCAATAAATATAACTGGTTTTAAAATCTATGACGAAATGCATGCTATTACTTTTATGGTTGTAACCGATGAAAACATGATTCTGGTTCGTGACGCTTTGAAACCTCATCGTGGAGAACTATTTGAAGAAAAATAAACTACGTTAATTTGCCACTTCACTTATAAACTTAATTCGCATTAAACGCAATTCATCAATATCATAATCGCCATCAAATTCCTTTAGCGCTTCTTCTATATTGTCCGATTCTGATTCCATAAAAAAATCATGAATTTCTTCTTGTTGGTCATCATCTAAAATATCGTCTACCCAATATTTGATATTCAATTTAGTACCTGCATTTACAATCTGCTCCATTTCTTTTATAAGAGCATCCATATTCATGCCTTTAGCGGAAGCAATATCTTCTAAAGATAGTTTCCTATCGATATTTTGAATGATATATAACTTATTTGCCGAATTAGCTCCGGTTGATTTTACTACCAAATCGTCCGGACGAATAACATCATTATCTTCTACATAACGACTTATTAATTCTACAAATTCCTTACCATATTTCTTGGCTTTTCCCTCTCCAACTCCATGAATATTTCCCAATTCATCTAAAGAAATTGGATATTTTAAAGCCATATCTTCTAATGACGGATCTTGAAAAACCACAAAAGGAGGAACTCCTAATTTTTTGGCTACTTTTTTTCTTAAATCACGCAACATCGACATTAAAACCTCATCAGCTGTACCTGAAGATTTTGCTGCCGTTACTATAGCTTCATCTTCGGTTTCGTTATACTCATGATCTTCTGACATCATAAATGAAACAGGATTCTTTATAAAATCTAATCCTTTTTCGGTTACTTTGACAATTCCGTAGGTTTCAATATCTTTAGATAATAATCCGTCTACCAAAACCTGACGTATTAAAGCCATCCAATACCGCTCTTCGAAGTTTTTGCCTGAACCAAAAAACGGGTGCGTATCGGTTCTATACGCTTTAATCATTGCATTTACGCGACCAATTAAAGTATAAACGATTTCTTTTGATTTGTATAAATGCTTGGTATCGCGAACAACTTCTAATAATTTAACCACTTGATCTTTGGCTTCAACTTTAGTTTTAGGATTGCGAACATTATCGTCCATATCGGCACCATCTCCCGTTTCGCTATCAAATTCTTCTCCAAAATAATGCAACAGGAATTTTCTTCTTGACATAGAAGTTTCAGCATAAGCTACAACCTCTTGCAACAATGCAAAACCAATTTCTTGTTCAGCAACTGGTTTTCCCGACATGAATTTTTCTAATTTCTCGACATCTTTATAAGAATAATAAGCTAAACAATGACCTTCACCACCATCACGTCCGCCACGACCCGTTTCTTGATAATAACTTTCTAATGATTTCGGAATGTCATGATGAATTACGAAACGAACGTCTGGTTTGTCAATTCCCATACCAAATGCTATAGTAGCAACAACAACTTCAACGTCTTCCATAAGAAACATATCTTGATGTTTTGCTCTTGTTTTAGCATCAAGTCCAGCATGATAAGGCACAGCACTAATTCCGTTTACTTGCAAAACTTCGGCAATAGCCTCCACTTTTTTACGACTTAAGCAATATATAATGCCAGATTTTCCTTTATGCTGTTTGATAAAACGGATAATATCCGATTCTACATTTTTAGTTTTAGTTCGTACTTCATAAAAAAGATTGGGCCTGTTAAACGAAGCTTTAAAAGTAGTTGCATCAGACATGTCTAAGTTTTTTAGAATATCTTCTTGCACTTTTGGCGTAGCAGTAGCGGTCAAGCCAATAACTGGAACGTCGCCTAATAACTTAATAATATTTTTAAGGTTTCTGTATTCTGGTCTAAAATCATGCCCCCACTCTGAGATGCAATGCGCCTCATCGATAGCTACAAATGATATTGGCACATTTTGAAGAAAGTTAACATACTCTTCTTTAGTTAACGATTCTGGAGCAACATATAAAAGTTTGGTTAAACCTGATGTAATGTCTTTTTTAACCTGAGTGATTTCTGTTTTGGTAAGCGATGAATTAAGTACATGAGCGATTCCGTTTTCTGATGATAAGCTTCTAATAGCATCGACTTGATTTTTCATTAAGGCAATTAAAGGAGAAACCACAATTGCTGTTCCTTCTTGTACTAACGCTGGTAATTGGTAGCATAACGATTTTCCACCACCTGTTGGCATAATTACGAAAGTATTTTCTTTTGCCAATATCGCTTTTATAACCTGTTCTTGTAAACCTTTAAATTGGTTAAAACCAAAATATTTTTTTAGTTCTTTGTGTATGTCAATTTCGTTTGAATTCATTCTTTGTTAATGGTATTTTGTATAAATTTGCAACACATAAAGATACTAATTTCTTTTACACTTACAAATTTTATAACAATTCTGTTTTGATAACTAAAGAAAATATATTGGCTACAGCCAAAAAAACTATTTTATCTGAAAGCCAATCGATAGCGAAACTTGCTGATTTTCTTGATGAAAGCTTTATTAATGCAACCAAAACTATATTTGATTGTAAAGGCAGATTGATTGTAACCGGAATAGGAAAAAGTGCCATTATTGCCCAAAAAATTGTAGCAACAATGAACTCAACAGGAACGCCATCGCTATTTCTTCATGCCTCAGAGGCTATTCATGGTGATTTAGGAATGGTTCAAAGAGACGATGTTGTCATTTGCATTTCAAAAAGCGGCAATAGTCCTGAGATAAAAATTCTAATCCCTATTTTAAAAAATTTCGGAAATACCTTAATTGCCATCACAGGAAACATGACTTCCTTTTTAGCAAAAAATTCCGATTGTGTTTTAAATACCACTATTGACTCCGAATCGTGTCCTAATAATCTTGCGCCTACTAATAGCACTACCGCTCAGTTGGTAATGGGTGATGCTCTTGCTGTTTGTTTAATGGAATTGAGGCATTTTAAACCCGAAGATTTTGCAAAATATCATCCTGGAGGGGCATTAGGCAAAAAATTATTGCTTAAAGTATCTGCGATGCTAGTCAATTCTTTAAAACCAATGGTAAGCCCAGACTCTTCTATTAAAAAAGTGATTTTCGAAATTTCTGAAAAACGTTTAGGAGTTACAGCAGTTATCGACGACAATAAAGTAGTAGGGATTATTACTGATGGAGATATTAGAAGAATGCTAAGTTACAGAGATTCTTTTGCTGATTTGACCGCTAAAGATATTATGACAAGAAATCCAAAAATGATACAATCGACTGATATGGTTGTTGATGCATTTAATATCATGGAAGATTTTTCTATCACGCAACTTGTAGTTGTAGATAATGGTGAATACAAAGGCGTATTGCATTTGCATGATATTTTAAAAGAAGGTATTCTATAATGGCAAAAAAGCAATTAAAAGAAATGTCATTTTTAGATCATCTTGAAGACTTAAGATGGTTGCTCATTAGAATTACTATAGGAGTATTAGTAGTTTCTTGTTTATCGTATTTTATTATTGATTATGTATTTGACCAAATTATTTTTGGTCCCATTCATCCTGATTTTATAACCTACCGATTATTTTGTGAACTAACCACTTATCTCGGTGCAGATGACGGAGGAATGTGTGTCAAAGAAATGCCATTTATTATTCAGAGTACCGAAATGGGGGGTCAATTTTCTATATTTATTTGGACCTGTATTACGGCAGGATTCATACTTGGTTTTCCCTATATTTTATGGGAAATCTGGAAATTTATAAGTCCCGCTTTGTATGAAAAAGAAAAGAAAAACGCCGTTTGGTTTATTTTAACCGCTTCGATATTGTTTTTTACTGGTGTTTTGTTTGGCTATTATTTGATATTACCCTTATCTGTTAACTTTTTTGGAGGTTTTAATGTGAGTAGCGTTATTAAAAACGAATTCAATGTTGATAATTATATAGGTATGGTAAAAACGTCAGTGATTTCTTGCGGATTAATTTTTGAATTGCCCATCGTAATTTATTTCCTGACTAAAATTGGACTTGTAACTGCACAAACTTTAAGACAATACCGAAGATATGCTATCGTTATTATTCTAATTGTTGCAGCCATAATCACACCACCTGATATATTAAGTCAAATAATTGTATCTATACCACTTTTAGTGCTGTATGAAATAAGTATTTTTATCGCCGTGTTTGTAAATAGAAAAGAGAAAAATGTCTGATTTAGTAAAAGAATTCAATGATTATCGTTCTAAAATGAACGAAAAATTAGTAGCTGATAACAATAAAATCGTAAAGCGAATTTTTAATCTCGATACAAATGCTTACGCAGAAGGCGCTCTTGATGTAAAAACCAAAGAATTACTAGGATTAGTAGCTTCAGCCGTTTTACGATGTGACGATTGTGTAAAATATCATTTAGAAAATTGTCACAAAGAAGGCATCTCAAAAGAAGAAATGATGGAAGCCATGGGAATTGCAACTCTTGTCGGCGGAACTATAGTTGTACCTCATTTGCGTCGCGCTTACGAATTTTGGGAAGCTTTAGAAAATAAAGCGTAAAAAAATACAATTTCTAAAAAAATTGAATAACGAATTTTGAACCACGGACATAAAATGATATTAAGAGCAGAAAATTTAGTCAAAACTTATAAAGGAAGAAGCGTTGTAAAAGGCATTTCGGTAGAAGTGAATCAAGGAGAAATTGTGGGACTTTTAGGACCAAATGGAGCCGGAAAAACGACTTCATTTTATATGATTGTAGGATTGGTGAAACCTAATGCAGGAAATATTTATCTCGACGATTTAAATATTACCGATTTTCCTATGTACAAAAGAGCGCAACAAGGCATTGGTTATTTGGCTCAAGAAGCGTCAGTTTTTAGAAAATTGAGTATTGAAGACAATATTTTGAGCGTTTTGCAATTGACGAATCATACCAAAGCTGAACAAGAAGCTAAAATGGAATCGCTTATTGATGAGTTTAGTTTGCAACATATTAGAACTAATCGTGGCGACTTGCTTTCTGGTGGGGAACGCCGTAGAACTGAAATTGCGCGTTGTCTAGCAACCGATCCAAAGTTTATTCTTTTAGACGAGCCTTTTGCTGGTGTAGACCCTGTTGCTGTTGAAGATATTCAGAGAATTGTAGCACAGTTAAAAAACAAAAACATTGGTATTTTGATTACTGACCACAATGTTCAAGAAACCTTAGCTATTACTGATAAAACGTATCTAATGTTTGAGGGTGGTATTCTAAAAGCTGGAGTTCCAGAAGAATTGGTAGCCGACGAAATGGTACGACGTGTCTATTTAGGTCAGAATTTTGAATTGAGAAAGAAAAAATTGGAGTTTTAATTCATATTTTAGAAGTTATTTTTTCAAACCATTAAGACATTTAAGGGTCAATAAGAATAAGGCAGAACTAAATTTTAATGATTTAATTTTTCGGCTTTTCACAAAACCCTAAGAGAAACTAATTTTTAGTAAGATACCTTAACATTTTTGGGCTTCCGTTGTAAATAGAAACGTCTACATTGCCATTAATTCCTGAAACGGTTGCTTTTTCAGTAAATTGCCAAAAAAGCCAATCATCCTTAATATCTTCAACAAAAAAATTGTAATTGGCAATCCAAAACGTATACTCGGTAAATTCGTCTTTTAGGAATTCATTGTAATAATTTTCTCCAGTATAAATAATAGGTTTCACTTTATAATGCGCGTCTACTTTTTCGAGCCAGCGTTTTAATCCCACTTTCAAACTATCAATAGATTGATTTTTGGGTAACTTTTCAATATCTAAAACAGGAGGCAAATCGCCTTTTTGAAGTGTTACGTTTTTAATGAAAATTTCTGCTTGTTCTAATGAGTTTTCATTAGGACGATAATAATGATAGGCCCCGCGAATGATTTTATTGTTTTTGGCTCCAAGCCAATTGTCTTCAAACTCCGAATCGACTTTGTCTTTTCCTACGGTGGCACGAATAAAAACAAAGCCTATTGGAAATGTATTTTCTAAATCACGTACTGCCGACCAATTGATATTGCCTTGATATTGAGAAACATCAAGACCTGCAACTTTATGCTCATATTTACTTAAAAGCTGAAAATTCCGAACATCCGACAATCGTTTTTCTTCTTTATTATTGGCGATTTTATCAGATTTAAAACTAAAATAATAGGCTAAACCATTTCTGTAATGATAGGCAACTACGAAAAGAAAAAGTGTAAAAAGAACTCCTAAAACAAAACTACCTCTGGTACCTTTCCAAAAAGAAGTTTTCTTTTTTGAGGTGGATTTTTTTCTTACAGGAGCTTTCCTAACAACTGGTTTTCGCATTCCAATACAACTATTTTTTTGAAAATTTATTATTGATTACCGATAACAAAACATAGGTTACTATTACCAACGGAATGGCTAGAAACTTCAAGAAAATCAAAAACAAAATTGATAGGGATAGAAATACAATTTGAATTTTATTGTCTACAAAATTGAACTTTTTAATTTTTAAAGCAAATAATGGAATTTCAGCATTTAAAATATAGGCGCTAAACAAGGTTGTTAATAATAAGAACCACTGATTGGTTAAAGCTTCAATTACAAACAACGAATCTGTATTTTGTAAAACCAAAGGCAAACTCAGAATAAATAAGGAATTTGCTGGCGTTGGCAAGCCAATAAAGGAGTCGGTTTGTCGTGTATCAATATTAAAATTAGCCAATCTGTAACAGGAACCCAAAGCAATGATAAAACCCAAATACGGAAAAAGTTGCATGTAACTTGTTTGTGAAGTAGTTGAGTTATCAATCATTAATTGATACATAACTAATCCAGGTACAACTCCACTAGTAATCATATCTGCTAATGAATCTAATTGCAATCCCAAAGGACTCGAAACCTTAAACAATCTCGCAAAAAAACCATCAAAAAAATCAAGGAAAATTCCTAGAGCCGCAAAAGCGAAAGTCATTTCGAAATGACGATGAAAAGCAAATACTAGAGCAATGCATCCGCAAAACAGATTTAGAAGAGTAATTGTATTTGGAATTTGAGCTTTAATATTCATTGTTTAGACCGTTTAGCTTTCAAAAAATACAAATTTAACACAATAAGTTAAAGAGAAGTACGTTTTTTATTTGATATTTTAATTTGGGTAAAATTCTTTCCAATTAATTTATATCACCAAAGAAATAACCTCGTTAAAAAAGTATATTTTTGACAAAAATAAACCACAGTGTTTATAAAACTCATTGATTTTGAAAAAAAGGGCTTTGTATTTATTCATCTTAGTATATTCCGTAACGCATTCGCAGGCCGTTAGGAAATATTCGAATGAGTTTATGAATATTGGTGTAGATGCAGCCGCGTTAGGAATGGCAAATGCTGTTACTGCTAACACTAACGATGTAAATTCGGGCTATTGGAATCCTGCAGGACTAATAGGAATTGAAGATAAACAAATATCGCTTATGCATGCAAGCTACTTTGCGAACATTGCGCAATATGATTTTGCTGCTTATGCTACAGCCATTGATGATGAAAGTGCATGGGGAATTTCTATGATTCGTTTTGGAGTTGATGATATTTTAAACACCACACAATTAATTGATTCTGAAGGAAACATAGATTACAATAGAGTTAGTAAATTTTCGACTGCTGATTATGGATTTACTTTTTCGTATGCTAGAAAATTAAAATTGCAAGGTTTTCAATACGGTGTAAATGCAAAAATCATAAGAAGAATAATTGGAGACTTTGCTAATTCTTGGGGTTTTGGTGTAGATGTTGGACTACAGTTTCAACGTAACGATTGGAAATTTGGATTAATGCTTCGAGATATTACAACAACTTATAACATTTGGAATATTAATGAGAAGGAATATGCTAAGGTTCAGAATGCAATTCCGGGTCAAAATCAAGATTTACCTGAAAGTACTGAAATTACATTACCAAAAGCACAATTTGGAATGTCAAAAAAATTCGAATTCCACAACGAAACGAGTCTTTTGGCTAGCGCCAATTTAAACATGGAATTTGCTAAAACCAATGATGTTTTTGCAACCGATTTTGTAAGTATTGCTCCCACTATAGGATTTGAATATGGCTACACCGATTTGGTGTTTTTGAGAACAGGATTTGGAAATTTTCAAAATGCAGTACAAATTGATAATTCGACAAGTTTAAGCTTTCAACCCAATATTGGTTTGGGGTTTAAATACAAAGGCATTCAAATTGATTATGCTTTAACTGACATTGGAAACCAAAGTGCAGCTTTGTATTCAAATGTTTTTTCTTTAAAAGTTGATTTAGGAATTTTTAGATAATCAAAAACGATTTCAATGGTCAAGAAGTTCCTTTTTTTTATTTCTCTTTTTGTTGCTGTAAATGGGTATTCTCAGTTAACACCTATAACAAAAAATACAAGAGTTAGCGTTCTAACTGTTGGCACAGCAGATGAATCTCATTCGTTATACGGTCATACTGCCATAAGAATTAATGACAATACTACTGGTTTTGATTTTATTTACAATTATGGAATGTTTGATTTTCAGACTGAAAATTTTGTGTTGAAGTTTGTAAAAGGCGATATGCAATATTTCGCAGCGGCTTATCCTTACTCTGATTTTGAATACAGTTATCGAATTGAAAACCGTTCCATTTTTGAACAAGTTTTAAATCTATCGTTAGAAGAAAAAGAAAAATTATTTGAGAAATTGGGTGCTTCTTTGAATCCCAATACAAAATTTTATACTTATAAATTTATTGATAGAAACTGTACCACTAAAGTTGTGGATGTTTTAAATGAAGTATTACAAAAAAAACCTATTGTTAATAGAATTAGTGATAATAAAAAAACATATAGAACTGTTTTGTATCCGTATGCAATAGACCATTTTTATCAAAAATTAGGCATTAATATTATTTTTGGAAGCAAGGTAGACCAGCAAGCTTCAAAAATTTTCTTGCCTTTTGATTTATACGAAAATCTTAAAAATACAACTTACAGAGGTAAACCTTTAGTAACGGAATCAAAAACTTTATTTAATGCGAATAGAACTAGACCCGGATTTTCCTTTCTTGATAGTATTTACTCCTTAATTGGTATTCTTTTATTATTTATTATTTTCAAAAGCGAAAAAATTACTCTTTTCTTTTTTGGTGTATTAGGATTTTTAGGATTGTTTTTTATTTGGGCGGGATTGTATTCTTTTCACGAAGAGTTGTTGTGGAATTATAATGTTTTTCTTTTTAATCCTTTGTATTTATTTTTAATTTATTTTATTGTAAAAAACAATCTGAAATGGATTAAAATTACAAGTATTTTATGTTTAGGATTTTTAGTAATTTACTTACTTTATATGCTAAATAAAGTTCATTTACCAATTGTTTTACCAATAGTTGTCACTTCTGTTTTTTTACTTGTAAAAGTCAGTCAAAAAAAGAATTTATTGCCCTCGGTAAAATAAAATTGTGCTTATCGTTTTAAAAACAATATTAATGTCTAAAAAGATACTTCTGTGTTTAATGTAATATAAATCGTATTGTAATTTTATCAAACTATCATCAATAGTTTCTCCGTAAGAATAATTTACTTGTGCCCAACCTGTTAATCCTGGTTTTATTACATGTCTAGTTTCATAGAAAGGCATTACGTTAGCGATTTCTTTTACAAATACAGGTCGTTCAGGTCGAGGTCCAATAACTGCCATTTCGCCTTTTAATATGTTTATAAACTGAGGGAATTCGTCAATTCTGGATTTCCTTAAAAATTTTCCAAATGATGTAGCTCTAAAGTCATTTATAGTTGCGAAAACTGCGCCGTTAGATTCAGAATTTTTTTTCATAGTTCTAAACTTTAAAATCTTAAAAACTTTACCATTTATGCCTACCCTCTCCTGAGTATAGAAAAGTTCGCCTCTATTTCCAATACAATTACCTAATAAAATAAACGGCACTAATAAAATTCCTATTACTAAGCCAATTAACGAAATTAAAATTTCTAAAATTCGAACAACAAATAAATATAGATGATTCTGATTGCTTCTACTAAAAGGGAAAAACCTATAAAAATCTCTTGCAACATACTGAACAGGTATGCGTTGTGTAATGCTTTCATATACTTGAGTATATTCTCTTATGATATAACCATTCTCTAATAGATGAATCAATTTATTATATAAACTTATTGTAATTCCGTCCGTTTTTTGAGAAGCAATAACAACTTCAGAGACTGAATTTTCTATAACAAATTGTTGCAATTTTTCGAGGTTAATATTCTTTATAAAATCACTCTTATCATTTTTATTATCATTGGTACTATCAGAATTGATATACCCCATAACTTTATAGTGAGGATCTGCATTTTCTAAGCCCAATACAAGCTCTTTTAACTGGTCTTTATCGCAAATTAAAATTACTTTCTTTGTGAATCGATTAGAAGCCAAAAACAGTACGTATGTCATTCTCCATAAAAACAAAGAAAGAAAAATTGCCACATAAAAAATTACAATTTGTATTCTATTTGTTGGTAAAACCGGAGTATATATTGGTGTAAGTAAGTAAATTAAAACTGTGGTAGATGCTGTTAAAACAATACTTTTAATTACTTGAAATTGGTTATTCGCGACTTGTAAATTGTACATTTCAAATACTGTTCCAAATACAGTCAGATAAATCCCTAAAACAATTGTCCATAAATAATTGGTTTTTGCAATTTTGAAATAATTAAAATCAAAAACCATGCTAACAAAATACAAAGCAAGCATTACAGAAAGCACATCAAAAAGTCTCAGCAAGACCTTTCGTTCTGAAATTTCGAAATGTATTTTTTTATTGATAACCATTTAAATTTTAATAGTCTTTTATTGTGCAAATGTATACAAAGTTGTTACACTAAATCAAGAAAGCACTTGCAACCATTTATTTTTTACTAAACTCCAATCGAATTGTTGTACTAAATCATGAGCATTAGCGACTAATTTATTTCTTAATTCATCATTAATTATAAGTTCTTTAATACTTTTTGCCATTGCATGAATATCATTATCAGCTACAAGCAAAGCCGTTTCCCTATCTTTTAACAAAAAAGGTATTCCACCAACATTTGTAGATATTACTGGTAAACCCAATGCCATTGCTTCAATGACACTAATAGGTGTATTATCAAAATGAGTTGTATTCAAAAATATATCATATTGTTCTGAATATTTAACCCACTTATTTTTTGATAATTTCCCTGCAAATTCTACGTTTAAATTTTTATGATTTGCTATTTTTTTAAGATTTGGTTTCATATTATCTTTATCAGGACCAACCATGCATAACTTTGCAGTTGGAAACTCTTTATTTATTTCAGCCAATACACTTAAAGCCATTTCTGGATTATATATTTCATGTAATGACCTGACCCATAATAAATTTGGCGCGCAACTGTTTCTTTTAGTAAAAGTATAATTTTGAATTTCAACAGTATTTGGAATGCAAATTAATTCCGCATAACCTCTATTTTTAAATGCTTCTAATAAATATTCTGATGGTGCAATATTCATATAAGCATATTTAAAAATCATTTTACTTAAAATTGGGCTTTTTATAAGTCTACTGGGTAAATCTCCACCATGAAGTTTAGGTATATATTTTATGCGATAAAACCTGCACAATTGACTTATTATAAATGCATACCAAAAATTATAGGTACTGTAAGTATCGATTAAAACATAATCAACTTTTTTTCTGTGTTGAATGGTTCTGAAAATCATTTCAGAAAGACGCAAAACTTTATTTTTTTTTGAGGAAGCATAAATTAATACATAACCTTCCCTTTCCAGCAATAGTCCTAATGTTTCTATAGAAGTAACCGTTGCATTATGCTTGGAAAGCTTATTCCCTATGTACAATAGGCTTTTTTTCATTGATGACAACTTTTAAAAGAGATAATGAATATATAAATGCTGGAGCAGCCAAACGCATGGCTGCATGATTTATAGTTAAAATCCAAAAAACTATAAAACACAATAGATAAATATTATGATTATTATCCAAATATAAAAATAAAGGAGTTGCAAATAAAATCATTAAAGCTAAAATACCCAATGAACCATGTTCAGCAAGTGTTCGAGTTATTTCATCATGAGATACAACAAGAAACCCCATTCTTTCTGCACGGAGCTCTGCGGTTTTTCCAACACCAACACCAAAAAAAGGATACTTAAAAAACGTTTCGAGCTCATCTTGAGCCAATTCTCCCCTTCCTGTAAATTGATCCTTTTTTTGTCTTCCTCTTGAGTCTTGATTGGCATATCGTTTATCAATTAAACCACTTGTTTGTAAAGATGAATAAACCCATACAGAGACCATTGTAATGGTGATAGCTATTAAAAGATAATTCATTTTTATTTTTGCTCCAGAATTAATATTAAAGTAGGTAATTAATATTAAAATTATCAACATAAAAAAACCAGTCATCATTCCCCCTCGTGAAAAAGTCACTAATCCTCTGTAAGAAATATCAAAAGCTACTATCAAATTAACAATAAAAAGCAATTTAGAATTTGAAAAATATATTAATCTAGATACAAAAACAAACATACCTAAACCCAAAATAGTAGCTACCTGATTAGGCCCAAATCCTCCTGATGTATCAAAATTAGACCCTGTACTAGTAGTACTCGTAATAACGTCTCTGATGCTTGGTGTATATAATGTAAGATATATTACTGTAGATATTATTGGCAACCCCACAAGTAAAAGGATTTCATTTATTTGTTTAAAAGTAACTTTTCTAGTATAGCAATATAAAGAAGATATCCCTAAACAGATTGGTCCTGAGGTGTTAAATGAAATTCTATTTTGTAAATCTTGAGTATATTTAAGAGAATAAAGTGCAATACACATACCTGGTAACAATAAAATTAAATAAATCCAATAAGCTGCAGCATCTTTTGAAACTCCTTTGTAATACATACCAATTACCATAAATATTATTACACCATATTTTGAAAACTCATAATTAATATTACCTCCAGTCATTCTTAAAACAACCTCGCTACCAACAATATAGGCTGATGCATATAAAACTTCATTATTTTTATTTTGTGAATTAATAACAAAATAAATACCTCCGAGGAGAATTGTGTATCCATATACTTTTGGAAAGAATGGAATGTAATATATTGCAAAACCAATGGCTATATGAGCTACAATTAATAATAAATACCTTTTTTCTGATTCTTCCATTTTTATATTTCTTGTAACCAATTAATATATTCTCTTATAATTGCAGATTCAGAATTATTATTAACAATTGTTCTATAAAACGCATTTCCAAAATTTACTCTTAATGCAGGTTTTTCAATCAAAGTAATCAATGATTCATAAAATAACTCATCACTTTCAGATGGAATACTAAAACCATTTACACCGTCTTCAATAATTAATGGAATCTCTCCTACTTTAGTGACAATAACTGCCATCTTATTCAATCCATATTCCAACAAAGAGACAGGTAATCCTTCAGATTTTGAAGTAAGTATAGCTATGTCCGTTTGATTTAGAATATTCACAATATCATTTCTAGTACCATATAGATAAACACTTTTCTCTAATTGATTAGAAGAAATCGAAGTTTTTAACTTTTTAGAGTATTTATCTTCAAAATCTTTTCCCACTAAATGAAAAGTCCAATCGGGATTTGTGATTTGCAATTTTTTTGCCACCCGAAGAAGCAGGAAATGGTTCTTTTGATCTCTTAAATTAGCTAAACAAGTTATTCTTTTTCCTTCATTACCCCTTAGCTTAGTTTCTTTAGCATAACTATTTTCATTTTTAGTAAAATTAGGAAGATAAATTACATTTTTACAATTTAATTCCTTTATTGCCCAGTTTTTAAGTTGATGATTCACCGCAATAATACCTTTGAAAAAAAAGGAAGAAATTTTTAAGAGAACCCATTTCTGTGAACTTAAAAACTGACTTAATCCATTATGATCGTGCCATATAATTTGGATTTTTGGATACAAAACTTTAACTAATATTGCAATGAAGTAAGAACTACTATGAGGCTGAAGTATTTCAACATCATTTTTTTTGCAATATGCCTTTAATCTAAAAACAGCATTAATATCTACCGTACTTTTTCGATTTAAAAAAAAATAATTGACATTGTTTTCAATCTTACTTTTTAAATCTCCTTCCTTCCTAGTAGCCACTAATCCTGAAAAATTAATTTCATTTGAAAGTGCATTAGCAAAATTTATGGCCATTCGTTCAGCACCTCCAACTTCTAGAGAATCAATAATTTGAACTATTCTCATGGATTTAATAAATTTTTAATCTCCGTTTCAAACAAATCTAAAGTGTATTTTCTTGACCATAGAATACTTTTTCTAACTTTACTATCGTATGCTTCTTGATTATTTAGAATAGCTATTATTTGTTCTAAATCGTCATTAAAATTCATTTTTAATAGTAATCCTCTATTACCGTTATCTAACATGTTTTCTATACAAGAGACTCTTGTAGTAATTGGCAAACATCCCCAAAACATAGATTCTGCAACTACTTTTGGCCAACCTTCACTTTGTGAGGGTAAAATCATAAAATGGCTTTCTTGATACACTTTTTTAATACTTTCCTGAGAATGATTCCCTTTTAGGTGAATAAATTTTTCTAAATTATTCTGAAAAATATATTCTTTTAAACTATCTGCTTCTTCTCCATTTCCATATATAGATAAATTAACTTTATACCCTCTCTCTTTTATTTTTTCTACAAGTTTTACAGCATATAAAGGTTGTTTGCCTGTAGATAAAGTTCCTACAAAAATAAACGAAATTAAATTTTCAAAATTTCTTGTAGCAATAGGTAATTTTTCTTTCTCCCAATAGGAAGCTGTAAAAAACGGTTTAATATTTTTAGAACTACTTTCCCATTCACCATATACTAAAACTTGCATATTTTTTGTTAAAAATGTATTATTTAAAATCCATTTTTGCAATCTATAACTTAAAGGCTGTTTCGATTTTGGGTCCCAATTTCCTGCATATTTTGTTGTTTTCTTCTTTTTAGGGAAGAAAATTTGAACTATAGCCCCCATTAAACCAATATTTCCAGGGCAACGTAAATGAATATGGTCTGCCCAAATCATTGATTGAAATATTTTATAAAAATTAAAAAAAGAATTTAAAAATGCTTTAATGAAATTATTGAATGATTTAACATTAAATTCCTTAGCAAAAAATATTTTTGATATTGGGAAATTAATTTTTGAAATCAACAATCCATTATCTTCCTTCCAAACAGGGCAAAAAAAGGCAATTTCATCTGAATATTTTGCCCAAATTTCTAATTCCTTTACATAAGGACTATATGCATTATACAAATTGTTCTTTTGTACCAATGGAGAAGATGATATTACGATTAGTTTCATTATATATAACCTTTAGAACCTCTGTCAGATACTATATAAGCTGGAACGCCAAGAATAGTGCAATTAGACTTAACATCCGTATTTACTAAAGAACAAGCGCCTATTAATACATTATCTTCTATTACTATTTTTCCTGCAACTACGCTATTTGCACCTATATATACGTTATTACCAATTATTGGAACTCCTCTTTTATCTCCTAATCCAGAAACTCCAATAGTAACCCCTTGAGAGATATTACAATCATTTCCGATAACTGCATCAGAATTAATAATTATTCCGCCAAAATGTCCAATATAAAAAGAATGCCCAATTTTTACCGAAGCTGGTATGGAAATCCCAGTAAGTATTTCAATTATTTTTTGCCATGAATACATAAATAACATAAATATATGCCGAAAAGGCTGTATTTTAATTTTTTCATTGAAAAAATGAGCAATTCTATATTGAAAGATAGCCCAAAAAGCCTGAGTAAAAAATAAAATTACAATGAAATTTGATCCATATTTTTTCATTTTTTTATAATCAGAATAGATTAAATGAAATGTAGTCATATTATTTTTCTGAAATTGAATTGTAGAATTCAACATTTTTTTTTACAATTATGTTCAAATCATACTTATTAATAACAAATTCTCTTGCTTTTTTCCCTATTAGTACAGATTTTTCTTTATTTGAAAGAACCCATATTATTTTTTCTGCTATTTCATTTGGATTTAGCGGGTCACAAAGCAGGCCTGTTTCAAAGTTTGAAATTGTTTCTATTCCTGGTCCTAATTTTGTAAAAACTACTGTTTTTTCCATTGCCATGGCTTCTGGCGCAACTAAACCTTGGGTTTCCATGTGAGATGGAAAAACACAAACCGCAGCTTCTGCATATTTTATGGGAATTAATTCATACGAAATTGCCCCGTGAAAATGAATTGCATTGGCTGTTTTTCCTAGTTGTAGTAATTCATTTTTTTTTAATTTTTCTATATATGAACTTCCATCCGGGAAAAACCAATCTCTACCATAAATTTCTAATGTTGCTTTTGGAAAACGTTCCTGTACTATTGGAAAAGCTTGTATGAGCTGTCTAATTCCTTTTTTTTCGCAAACTGTTCCTGCAAAAACAATTCTATCTTCAATAATTTGTAAATCTAATGGTCGAAATAATTTTGTATTAATTGGGTAATTTATTAAAACTGTTTTTTTGTTGTTGTAACTCAAATATTTCTCAGTATGCGTCTTTACATATTGAGAAACTGCAATAAAACCATCTGCTTTAGAAAATGATTTTTTTTCCTGAAATCCTTTCCATTTATTTATACCTCTATTCTCAGCCTCGCTAAAAAAATGATGTCCGCCATGCAAACGAATTACATATTTTATGCCAACTGTTTTTTTTATAAATGCAAGCCCAAGTTCTGAGGTTTCTATAATATCAATTGGGTATTTCTGGTGAATTTCTTCGATTTTAGAGTTAATTTGTTTAGAATTGAACCACCAGGAAATTCCTTTAATAAAATTTTTCTTTAAACGAAAAATTCTTATACCTGATTCATTAGTTTCCTCGTTATTAGAAGTATAATTTATTCCAACCACACTTACATCTATACCTTTTTCAACTAATTTTTCAGCAATGGTCTTTACAAAACTTCCTATTCCACCATGAGAAAAACCAGGTTTAGGATATTCGTGCGTAATTATACAGATGTGCATGCTTTTTCTAATTCTATTACTAGTTTCATACTGTTTTCATTTAATGGATGTTCTACAATTATTTCCATCCACTGGGTTCTATCTTTTCCTATTTGGTTTGGCTCTTGAATTGCTTTTATGATCTTAACCGCAATTTCAAACTTATTATCAATCCAGCCAACAGCTTCAAGGGTATTCATACTTCTAAAATGCTGAAACTTATAAACCTCTTTTACTGGTAATTTAGAATTTAATTCTGGATCATAATTAAAATACAATCCAGGTTTATTCAATACTGCAAAATCATGCGCCATGGTACTTCCGAGATTTACAACAACATCTGAATGCAGAACCGTATTTACCAACAAATATAAATCATTATAACTTGGAAAAATATTTATAAAATTAACATCTCCCTCTGATTCAGTTCGCCAATCTGGATTTACTACAAAAACCAATTTCTTATATTTTTCTAAAATAGTATTAAACCGACCAGATTTATCAAAAGGATTTATACGGAAAAGTATTTGTGGACGAACAACTGAATCTACTTTACTAATTTCTTCACATAAATCTTCTAAATAATTAGGATCATAAGGCGAAGAAGAATCGTTAGACGAAAAACAAATTGTTTTTTTGTTGACATCTAAATTATATTTATTAAAGAACTCAGCTTTGGCTTGATGTAATTTTTTATCAAAATAAAACTCAAATTGTGGTGTTCCAACAACTTTTATTTGATTTTTATTTATTTCTGGATACAGTAAATTAAGTTCATTTTTCATAAGCTCTGACCAAACAAAATAGTTGTCGTAACTAGAAATCAATCTTGCTTTTGGTACATTATCCCAAGAATAAATGACTGTTGCCGTTTTAATACCCTTGCTTTTAGCATAATTTATTATTGGAGCATTAATAATAGAACGTTGGTGTAAATTCAACACAATATCAGGTTTAATTCGGTTTATTTCGATGGATAATTGTTTTGCCACATTAGTATTTAGCATTAAATTATCATATTTTTTTTCAAGAAAAAGTATTAAATTATATGATTTAGAAACAAAAAAACCTAAAAACTCCGATAAATTTAAAAGAAATTTGCGTTTAAAACCTTTCTGATTCCTATTCCAAAAGTATAGAATAGATTTGTTTTCAAGCTTTCTAATATTGATTAGAAGTCTAGCATAAACTACAATTTCCCTTATAATTCTTGCGATAAAAGGTTCGGTAAAATAAGCAATAAAGTTAAATTCTTTTATGTCTTGAGTAACTGATTTTATCTCAGCTATAGCTGCATTCGGAATTTGATGAAAAACATAAATTTCAAATCCTTTTTGGGTTAATTTGCTTACAAAATCGGAATACAAGTAATTTCTTACGACAACCCCATCAGGTATAATTAAAATGATTCTCATATGTTCTATCTAATTATTTTTGAGCTATAAATTATTATTTCTTTTGCTGATACAAACTTGATTTGACAGCTCATTATTATCTTTTGAAAAATTACTCAAACTAAAGTTAATTGTGGTTTCTGATGGAAACAATTGGTTGCGAAAATTGGATTTTTAAATCAAAAGATTTTTCCTCTTAAAAATTTGAGTTCTCAAAACGAAAAATAGTAACAACTGATTCACAATCAACTGCAACAGATAAATTATATTTTGAATTTGACATAGTTATAAACTTCCAATTCTTCCATGATCAGAAAAAGAGCGATGCACAATGAATTCCTTATTTAATGGTTGCTCAGATAGAAATGTAATATCGCAAAAGTAGCCTTTTTCTAAAGGGTTCAATCGCCAAGGAACAAAGCATTTATAATCTAAAACCCAACCTTTTTTCTCTAAATCTTTAGTTTTTAAATCATTCCAAGAAGTAATATAATCCATCCAGTTATAACCTATTTGCCAAGCTTGAGATTCAATTTGATTCACATCAGTTATATCAACAACTCTCAAACCTCCAACATTTTCTTGGCTTACAGCTCTGGACCCATCTTCTAAAATTATTCCTTTTAATGATGGCTGCTGAAAGTAATGTGTGTCTTTAATTATTAAATTACTTACATTGACAACTGTTGGTTTACATACGTTTTCTGTGCTTATTTCATTTAAACTTGGATTTATTTTTACATATCTTACTAAATCATAGTATCTAATCCAACGCATGTTTTTATACAACCCCAAACCAGCTTCATTGGCCGCAGTCGCAGCTAAAGGATAATAATTTCTTGCCAATTCATATAACTTTCCTAAGATACCTTTTCCTCTGCATTCTTCGTCTAGATATACATTGATAATCCAAGCAACACCGCCACCAAAATTGGCACCTACGTGACCAACAATACTTCCGTTTTCATTTAGACAAATTAACGACCTTCCGTATTGTTTTTCTCCGTACTGCCAATTCCAAAATTCTTTATTTTGTAGTGGATGATTGGACCTATAAACTCTGGTAAAAAAGATAAATAATTTATCCCAATCTTCAATGGTTGCTTCTCTAGTTATCATACTACTTTATAATTTTTTCCACCTGGCATATCGTTACAATCAAATCTATTTAATAACAAACAATTACTGTCTTGAGTGTTGATGCCACGAGTGGTTGTGAAACCATATTTATAGCCAGCTTTTATTGCGATTCTGGCAACTTCGCTTGTGCTTGCTTCTGGCGAACCATAAGGATAAGCAACGGTTTCTATTTTGGTATTTGTTAGCTTTTCAAAATACAACTTTGAGTTTTCTAATTCAAATGTAATTTCATCTTCATTCATCAAACCAATAGGAAAATGATTGTGGGTGTGACTTCCTAAAAAACCTTTTTTACTCAAATGAACAATTTCTTTTTCATTCATGTATAATTCATTCAATACCTCATTTTCGTTAAAATAATTATCAAAAATAACTTTAATAATCTTTTCTTGAATTGTAAAATCCATTTTGAAGTTTAGAAGAAATTTTAATACTGCGGTTTCTTTATCATCATAAATATAAATACTTTGCGCTTTCTCAACAATAGCATCTGAAATCGTATTTAAATCATTCTGATGGCTTATTTTTGATAAGAATTCTTTTGGCGAGAGCATTGATCTTAACAAATGAATTTTATGAACTGTACTAACTTTCTTATCTTGATAATTTCTAGAATTTGCAAATAAAATTACGGGAATATTTAATTCTTCTAGTACTGGTACAGCACAATTGTATTGTTCTTTCAAGCCATCATCAAAGGTGATTAAATAATAATTATCTTTTGACTTTAAAATTTCATCGCCATTCAAAATTAAATCAATAGAACTTATAAAATCGCCTTTGCCTTTTAATAAAATCAATTGATTTTTAAATAAATCGGGGGTAACACCAAAAATACTAGGATAATTGGCGTTAAAATTTTCTCTGATATAATGATAATTACTTATTGTAAGCATATAAATTCAACAATTAATATTCTACAAATCCCTAAATTGCTTCTGATGATTAACGTTCCAAATACTAGAATTTTTTAAAGATTCTAAAAACAATTGGGCACTATTTCCTTCTCCAAAATCAGAATTTGCATTTTGAATTTTATGAGAATCTATACTATTTAATGCACTTAAAATACTGTTTTCAGCATAGTCAATATTGATAATATCGGCATGAACGGCTCTATTTTGTTGGCGCGTTCCTATATTAATAATTGGAATTCCGTAATAAGGAGCCTCACGAATTCCTGCACTACTATTACCAATAATAAATTGTGCATTCTTGAGCAGAGTTAAAAAATATTCAAATCGAAGTGATGGAAAAACTCTAAAACGTGAATTCATTTTAAATTCTTGATAACTATCTATGATGTACTTACTTCCTAAATCGTTATTGGGATAAATAATAATATAATTGCGATAATCTTCTAACAATGCATTTACAAAATTATCTGTATATTCTTTCATCTCATTGACTTCAGTTGTAACAGGATGAAACATTACGATTCCGAATTGCTTAAATGGAATTTGATAATATTCTTTTACTTTTTCTAAACTAGGCAATGCATCTGAAAACATAATATCAATATCAGGCGAACCAATAGTATAAATTGATGAATCCATTTCGCCCATTTGAAGTAATCGTTTTGCCGCTTCTTTATTTGAAACAAAATGAATATGACTTAGTTTAGTTACACTATGACGAATGAGTTCATCAACAGTTCCAGATAATTCACCTCCTTCTATATGAGCAACAAGAATATTATTTAATGACCCTACAATAGCTCCAGCTAAGGTTTCTACTCTATCACCATGAACCACAATCAAATCAGGTTGCACATTTTTACAATAAGATGACAAACCCTCAATGGTTTTTGCTAAAGTTAAATCCATGGTGGTTTCGTGCGTATTATTTTCAAAAGAGTGCACATTTTTAAAATTGCATCTTTCAATTTCAATAAGTGTAAATCCATACTCTTTTTGCAAATGCATTCCGGTAACAAAAACAAATACTTCAAAATTTTGATGTGAGTCAATAATTGTTATGAGCGATTTTATTTTTCCGAAATCGGCACGAGTTCCTGTTAGAAATAGGATTTTTTTAGTCACTTGACAATATTTTTTATTATTCCAAATCCTAAAATTGAAAGTATAAATTTCATAATTATTGTAGGCGTAGTTTTCTTGATAAACGTTTTAAAATCGCAATAATCAAAATAATCAATTAGTTTAATATTTGATATCAACTTAATTACATTGGAATAGTTCTTTTCATTAAAAGCTTTAGTAATTAAACCTTTATTAAAATTACACAGAACTACTGCTAACAATTTTTTATTTAATGAATATCTATTTATAAAAAATTTTCTGCAGTTGTAAGTATCCTTTGAAGTAAGTAAACCTTTATCAATTCCAACAGGGTGGCTTGCACTATTTTGTAAAATTCTATAAACGGTTGTAATGTCGGCCAAGAATCCAAATTTACTGTTTTGTGCACATTCCAATATGATTCTAGTATCTCCTATAATAGTATTATTTAAAAGTTCATTATGCAATAACTTTAATGTCTTTTTAAATAATTTTGCTTCAATCATCACTGTACAGAACTCAATATATTTAGATTTTAATAATTCTGAAATGACAACAGATTTATCAGAAAAGTGTTTTGTATTGATATCAATAAAAGTGTTTTGACTTTGATTAAAATGTTTAAGACCGGTATAGACTAGTCCAATTTCTTGATCACTTAAAAATAAATCTAATTGTTTTTGAATTTTAAATTTATCAACCCAATAGTCGTCTCCCTCACATAAAGCAATATAACTGCCATTACATTGTGAACTTGCATCAATAAAATTAGGCATAATTCCCAAATTTGCATCTCTTGACAAATATATTATGGAAGAAGATTTAGGATGTGTTTTAATTATTTCTTTGATAATTAAATCGGTTTTATCTGGAGAACAATCATTTGCAATAATAAATTCTAATTCAAAATTTCCTTCTTGCATTAATACACCTTGAATGGCTTGTTCAATATATTTTTCATGCCTATAGGTGATCATAATTACACTTACTTTCAACATTGTTACTAATTAAAAAATTAATGGTTTTAGTTCTTTTTTTATTACAGCTGGAATTCCTACAACTAAGGAGTTATCAGGAACATCTTTTGTAACAACAGAACCAGCTCCTACAATGACATTTTTTCCTATTTTTATTTTTGGTAAAACCGTTGCATTTGTACCTAAAATTGAATAATCTCCAATAACACAATTCCCAGAAACATGAACACCAGGTGACATTTCTACAAAATTTCCTATGTTGCAATCGTGACCAATTGTACAGTTTAAGTTTATCAAAACACCTTTTTTAATTGTAATATCATTTGTTATGACTGTTCCTGTCATTATATTACAACCCTCATCAATTGAATTTCCATAATGACCAATATTGGTATTTGGACTTATTGTAGAAACAAATATTCCACCAATTGAAGAGAAAGTATCGTATATTTTTTTTCTTAAAACTGGGTTTCCAATGCCTATAGTGAAATTATTATTTATGTTTTTAAAATGCGCTTCGGCTTCACTTAGGCTTTTTAAAATTGGGAACAAATCATACATTTTATTTGGTAAATCGGAATTTACATCATCATAAAAAACAAGATTATCAAGTTGATTAAGTTGATGTAAAACTTCTAAAACTTCTTTTGCAAAACCTTTCGCTCCAATTAAAATCATAAACAATTATTTATTATGTTTATTATTCTTTCCACATCTTTTATATCCAATTCATTATATAAAGGTAAACATAAAATTCTTGAAGCTATATCTTCTGAAATTGGCATTATAGCACAATTTACATAGTTTATTTTATTTAAGGAAGGGTAAAAATAACGTCTTGGCATTATTTTATTATCTAATAATACTTGCTGACAAGATAATAAAAGTTTCTCGTTTTTAAAAAGTATAGGATAATAAGCGTAATTCCATTTTGTGTTTTCTCTAATTTTTATAGTTTTTAGTATATTAAAATTTAAATTTTCATTATAAGTTTCAACAATTACTTTTCTATTACTAATTATTTCATCCAAATATTTAAAAACAGACAAGCCCATTGCTGCTTGAAGTTCTGATATTTTAGCATTTATTCCCAAACCATAAAATTCTAAAGGGCCATTATGTCCAAAATTATGACTATAAAATAATTGATGTTGCAGTTCTTTATTTTTTGCAAAAAGAGCTCCACCTTCACCAGTATGAAACAATTTTGTTGCATGAAAACTGCAAGTACTTATATCACCAAAATCAAAAATAGATTGATTTTTGTATTCTACACCAAAACTATGCGCTGCATCGTAAATAACTTTTAGATTATATTTTTTTGCTATACTTTCTATTTTTTCAACATTGCATGGATTTCCAAAAACATGAGTTGCTAATATTGCTGATGTTTTATCAGTAATTGCATCTTCAATTTTATTTTCATCAATTGTTAAATATTCGGGATGAATATCTACAAAAACAGGAGTGCAATTCTCCCAAATAATTGATGCAGTTGTTGCAACATAACTAAATGGAGTTGTAATAACTTCACCATTATTTGCCAATAGTTTTAATGCAATTTGAATGGGAATCGTACCATTATTGGTTACCAGAATATGTTCTACTTTTAAAAATTCTCTTAATTTTTCTTCTAGTTCTAGAACTAATTCTCCTCTATTCGTGAGCCATACATTACTCCATATTCTTTCAAGAAAATCATTATACTCATCTAAAGGAGGTAAAAAGGCTCTAGTTACATTTATCATATATTAATTAAAATCTTCAAAAGTTAATTGTTCATCATCATCAATATCTCTAGTAGCCACTTTTTTAATTAAATCATTAAAATGTTCCGCCAAAATTTTTCCAGTTCCAGGTCGTTTCACCCATATATTTTCTTTAGTTAATTTCTCGCCTTTTTTAATTTTAGCAATCGAGCATACCGTTGCAAAAGCAAAATCGATAGTTACTTGTTCTTCCTTTGCAGGTTCTTTAGTTCCGCCACGCATTTGCCAAATTTCATTTGAACTTACTATTAAATCAGTACAAGCTCTTTCATCCATACTACAAACAATATCAGGTCCGGTTCGTTGCATATGGTCCGTAAAATGTCGTTCTAAAATACTAGCTCCAAGCGCAACAGCTCCCAAGCAAGCATTATTATTTAGTGTATGATCTGAAAGTCCGAAAACTTTATCAGGAAAAGCATTATGCATTTGTATCATTGCTCCAAAACGAACTAAATGAATTGGTGTTGGATATAAATTTGTTGTGTGTAATAATGCAACTGGAATATTGTGTTTGTCAAAAATGGTAACTGCTTTTTGAACACTTTCAATTGAATTCATTCCAGTACTTAAAATTACAGGTTTTCCAAACGAACAAATGTGCTCTAAAAGTGGATAATTATTGCATTCTCCCGAACCAATTTTATAGGCAGGAATATCAAATTTCTTCAAACGTTCTGCTGCAGCTCGAGAAAAAGGAGTAGAAATAAAAATCATGTCTTTACTTTCGACATAGTTTTTTAGTTCAAATTCATCTGCTTCATTCAAAGAACAACGTTCCATTATTTCATAAATTGAAACATCGGCATTACCTGGGATTACTTTTTTGGCAGCACCGCTCATTTCATCTGCTACAATGTGAGTTTGATGTTTTACCACTTCAACTCCAGCACGTTTGGCAGCATCAACCATTTGTTTGGCAATTGCTAATGAACCTTCATGGTTGATACCGATTTCTGCGATTACTAATGGTGGATAATCAGTTCCAATTTTTCTTCCTGCAATTTCTATATAGTTTGGCTTCATTTTTTTTAACAATTAAAAATTAAAATGATTTAATATATAGTGAGCATAATCCAAATCATTTTGTGTATCGATATCAACATGAGCAAAAATATGATTTACAACAAACGGAAAAGCATTTTCTGAAATTATTTTATTATCTTGAATTGACTTGGCTTTACTTATATATAATAATCCATTTTCAAAAAATAGCGGCTCTAAATCTTGACTTCGTTGCCCAATTTCATAATTAAATGGAATAAATTTAGAATTGACAATTTTTCCGAATTTTTGATGGTTTTGTGAAACTGTAAATAAGCTATCGGAGCTAGTTTCTTTAAATGTATTATAACATTCTTTTAGCAAACTTTCTGGTCGAAGTGGATTAGTAGGTTGTAATAAAACTACATTTTCAACTTCATCTTTTATTGATTGTAAAACATGTTGCAACGTGGTAATTGTAGGTTCTAAATCACCTGAAATTACTATTGGTCTATCGATTACTTTAGCTCCAAACTGAAGTGCTATTTCTTTAATTTTTTCATCATCGGTAGAAACATAAATATCATCAATAATTTCACTATTGGCTTGGGCATATAAAATACTATGAACCAACAACGGGTAATTTCCTAATAAGAGAATATTTTTGTTAGGCAATCTTTTAGATCCTCCACGAGCTGGAATAATAGCGATTGTTTTCATTAATATTGTTGTGCCTCTGTTTTTGTTAATCCTTTCAACTGCAAAAACAATTTCCAAATATTTTTCTGGTAATTTATCCTGTAAAAAAGTTTGTTTTTGAACAAATTAATAAAATAATTGGTTGAATTGGGTTGTAAAAAAGGTGCTTCTAATTGAAATTTCATCATTTCAGTAGACTCGTTGACTGCATTCAAATCAACCATCCATTTCTCGTTAGTATTGCCCATATGAAAGGCATAATTATTTGCTGTAGTCAATCGCCAATGACCATTTTTAACGACCGGATAATCAAGAAGTAAATTTTCGCTATCGCCACCTAAAGCAAATGCTGTACTTTGGAAAGGTAACTTTCTAAAAATATCGCCTCGATAAGTTGCCACAAAATGACCTGAACCAATAACCGCTTTGAAATTGTTGCTTTCGAGGGTCAAATATTTTTGCAAGTGAATGTCTTTAAAATAATTTTCATTACCCACACTTATGCCAAATTTCTGCATAGAATTTGGGTTTTCGACTTTGGTAAACTTTAGTTTTTTTGAAAAATAATTGTCAAAAATTACATTAGCTGTTAGGTGTTTTACCATTTTCGAATTGGGAACCAAACCAACCAAACCTGCTTTTGTAAAATGAGTAAATACGTGATAAGTTTCTTTTTGCCAATCTTTTAAAAACATTACATCAGCATCAGCAACTGTTATTAATTGGAAGTTATGTCCCGAAATTCCTTTAATAATTGCATTGATCTTACCAATATTATGAACGGTAATTAACTCATTTATTTTCTTTTTATGTAGCAAATCGTTCAGAAACAAAACCACTTCATCACAACTACCATTATTTACTATAGTAATAAAGGTTTTATTGTGCGAATTTGCAAAAAGAGAGTTTAATGAGTATTTTAAAATACTAAAACTATCTTTAAAATAGCCCTCAAAATTGGGTAAATATATAGGAATAACGATTTGATGAAAATAATTATTTTCAACTATTGCATTATCTTTATTTGGATTAAAACCTATTCGCATAATAATTATGGAGCTTAATATTTTCACTGAGAAACTAAATCTCTTGAGAACTTTTATTTTACTAGTTTAAAAATGAATAATTTATAGTTAGTTTATTATTTTATTCTTTTTAACCCATAACCCTTAATATTTATCCAAATTCATGACATAATAAAACGGATTCAAATACAACTTCCAATTACTAACCTTCATGTTTTTGTTATAAAATACTTTTTTTTTATGAATTCCGACTTTCGCAAGCTGGAGAGCAATTTTGTACAAAGTAAATGGATTTTTAACACCCATTTTTATAAAATTTGAGAATATTTTTGACTCTAAACCTATATATTTCTCATTTTTTTTTGATAGTCTGTTTGAATCATCATTGTCTCTATACATCGATAGTGGTTCATTAACATAATAAATATTAAAAAAATAAAACATTCTTTGATAAAAATCTACGTCTTCACCAACCTTTATTGTTTCATCAAATAAAATTTTATCAAATACTTGTTTTCTAAATAATGGTGTTGGTGATTTTACAACCCATACACCTAAAGCATTCCAAAAAACATTACCCGATCTTTTATGTGTTTTTTCTTTACTAGAACCTATTATTTCTCCAGTTAGATTATCGTTCCCATCAATCACTGAGGCTGACGAATGGACACAATATATATCTTTTTTTTGTAATAAAATAGCAACTTGAACTTCTATTTTATGTGGCAAAAATAAATCATCATCGTCTAAAAATGCTATATAAATTCCTTTTGCTTTTTTAATTCCATAATTTCTAGCAGATGCAAGACCTCCATTATTCTTAAAATAATACTTACAATTATTAAATTTATTACAAATTTTTTCAGCATAATTTATTTTAGAACCATCGTCTACAACAATAATTTCAATGTTTTTATAAGTTTGATTATCTATAGAAATTAAAGTTCTTTCAATAAACTCATCTCTATTGTATGTTGTAACAATAACACTTACTAACGGTTGCGACATATGAGTTTTATTTTATTTAAAATCCTACTAAAAATGCCTTTAACGGTTTCTCTTTTTGCTTGATTTAATTGATGTTGCAAACTTATCATTGCTTTAAAATCATCATAAAACACACCATAATATTCTTTAAAAACAGTATTATCTTCTTCATTCTTCTTAAAAGTATAAATAGAATCGTTACTTATTCCAGACATATTAAATACCGTTAAAAAATAGTTTACATGTTTAAATACAAATAGATTACTTAAAAAACATTTAATATAAAAAGCTCTATCGGCCACTATTTTATAGCGTTCGTCATAATATCCCATTTCATCAAAAACATGACTTTTAAAAAAAGTGCTTTGATGCGGTAAAGAAGATTTTATAAAGAATAAAGGAGTTAAAACATCAGGATACACTTTACCACCTCTATCAAATTTATAATCTCCGTAAATGATATCGCCCTCAAAATCGGGTGACGAAATAAAATCTTGTAAAGCTGAAGAACCATTTAAAACATCGCCACTATTAAGAAATAACAAATAAGTCCCATTGGCAACTTTAATTCCTTTATTCATAGCGTTAAATATTCCTGAATCTTTTTCGCTTACCCAATAGTTTATTCTTTCATTATTATTTTGTATTAGTTCAATACTCTTATCGGATGAGCCACCATCAATTATTATGTATTCAAAATCTTGAAACGTTTGATTAACTACTGAATTAATAGTTTTTTTTAAACCATTTACATCATTTAAATTTATAGTTATAATTGATAAAAGTGGTTTCATTTGGTTACTCAATTTATATTATTTAGTTTTATTTGAATTTAATTACCCAAGAAAAGAATGGTAAACTTTATAGTAGGAATCTGCTTGTTTTTTTAATCCAAAATTGTTTTTAGCATAAGCTCTTATTGTTTCTTTATGATATTCGTTTACAGAATTTTGTAGTTCAATAATTGCTTGTGAAAGTGCAAAACCTGTTAAATCATTTGCTAAAACACCTGTAACATTTCTAACCGTATGTTCTGCAACTCCTCCTATTTTAAATCCAACTATAGGCGTACCACAAGCAAAGGATTCCAACATAACATTTGGCAAATTGTCCTCCCTACTTGGCAAAACAAAAACATCAGCCAGAGCAAAACATGCCGCCATTTCGACATTTGAATTAATTTCACCCAAAGATATAATTTTAAAACCTGTAATTTCTGGAACATCTCCTTTTCCAATCATTAAGATTGTAGTCTTTTTATTTTTCATAAAGCTTAAAGATTCTAGCAACAAATCAAATCCTTTTCTTTTTATATCAATACTTTCAGAAACAAAAAGAATCACAAATTCATCTGCATTAATGGCATACTTTTTCTTCAATAATACTTTATCTTGTATTTTAAAAAGATCAAAATCAATGGCATTTGGAATTTCGATTTTAAAAAAATTAGGGAAAACATTACTATTAACAACTTCCTGTAACATCCATTTTGAAGGCGAAACAATTGTACATCTTTTTATATTTTGAAAGGAAGCTTTCTTTATTTGTTGAATTTTTGCATCAAATGAAGAAGCCACATTTTGATTGTTAAATTCATCATTTAGGTAATGAAAAATTCCTCTAAACGGATTCATATCATGAAAAGTCCAGACAATTGGTTTATCACAATTTTTAAAAAAACTTGGATAATCAATAATTCCGTCAATCCAATGAAGGTTAATTATATCTGCCTCTTTAAAAAGTGGATGTTCATGAATTTTATAATTTGAAAATGGTAATGTTGCCATTTCAAATTTCATTTTCAAAGCCAATTTATTTAATTCTCTTTCAAAGAAAATTTTCTTGGAAGGGTAAATTTTGTTTCTTATTTTTTTCAATAACGAATGCTTTTTGTATTCAAAAAAAGAATCCTTAATAATTTCATTATCAAAATTAATAGTTTGATTAATTGATAAAAATGCAGATGAAACCCCATATTCAATCAATGCTTTATGAAGACGAAGAGTAGCGATTCCTGCGCCACCTCTAGAAGAAGTTGTTACGTGAAGTACCTTCATAATCTTGACTTTAGAACATGATATATTTTACGAGAAAACTCCTTAAAATACCTCCTGAAGTAAATGTACGAATATCCAAAAAAAACGTAATCAAATATAACAGTGAGACAATTTTTAATCAATTGCATTATTGTAACTTCTTGGCTTTTTTTCCAAGAATGATCCCAAAGATGAACAGCAACGCTGTTTTCTCCTACATATAGTGTAAAGTCATTATCCTTATTTTCATATGTCAACGCGTAAAAATATTCAGGAGGAAAAATCACTTCATTTTCAAGAACAGTTTTTTCATTAATCATCGGACTAAAAGTGTGCGTAATAATTGGAGGTGAAAAAACATTAAATTCCGTCTGATTATAATAGTCAAGCATATGTTTTAAAAATCTATGTTTTTCTATTACACCAAACATTCCAAAAGCAACTCTACCTTGAACTTCATTACTGATAAAAAAATCATAGTAGAGCAATTGGTTTATCGGTTTAAGCAACAACATATCAGTATCCATATAGATACCACCGTGTTCAAATAAAACTTTTGCTCTAATATAATCAGCAATAAAAGCATACTTTTTTTTACGCAAAGAATCCTTATAAAATTTGTTAGAATATACTTTTGAATTCTCTTCATTCCATTCTATAATTTCAAAATCTGGGCAAAATTTTTTCCAACTTACAATACAATCTAGAGTAAGTTGAGATTTTGGATTAGGACCAAACCAGCAATAATGAATTACTTTTGGAATCAATTATAGTAATTTAACTTTTTTAAGATTAATACCAATAGTATCTCCATATTCATTGAAAGTAAGATAACCCTTATTTCTTAGCAATATTATTAATTTTTTTTGTTCTTCTATTTCTAGATTAACCGATTCGTATTTAATAATTGAAGGTTTAATTATATTAAAATCAATCATTTTTATAATTTCATAATCAAAACCTTCTGTATCAACTTGAAGATAATCGAGGTTTTTATTTGATAAATGTTGATTAATAATATTCATAAGATGATCTGCATCAACTTCTTCTTTTAAAATATGCTTGCTATCTATAAATGTTTTTTTATGATGTTCAGGATCTAATGAAGCAATACCTTTTACCCAGTCTGGATATTTTTCGATTGCTAATGGAGAAATTTTATTTATAACAACCCTATTAAGAAAAGGATGTACGGCTTTGTTTATTTTTATAATTTTATTGAAATTACCATAATTGGCAACTAATTCAGAAAAATAATCTTTAACCGGCTCTATTACAATTCCTTGAGAATCTCTTAGCACAATAAAATCAAATAAAAAATCAAAACTAACACCATCGTTTGCGCCAACCTGAATAAAATTGAATTTTTCATTTTTTTGAAAATTTATTTCTAAAATATTTTTGCTTGAAAAGCATTTCTTTTTTAAATAAAATCCTCTACCAAAAACACTTAAAATTTTAAAAAAGTAAATTACTATACAGTTAATTAAATAAATCATATCGTTTCTATACTTATTTTTTTATGAAAAATTTTATTCCATGAAAAATCTAATTTCCTTCCTGATCCATAAACATCTTCACCTATTAACTTAAATCGTATTGCATTTTCTATGATTTCATAATTTGGACCTTGATCGCCAAAATAAAGATTAATCCAATAATCATCTGAAGCAAATAAAGGAAACTCATCAATGATTATATACCCTACGCCATTTCCTTTTTTTACTTTTATAGTTTTACCAATATGTTTATTATTTAATCCTATATATGAAACCTGGTTCGAATCTTTAATTACTATTCCTAATTCACCTTCATAAAAATCTCTTGATGATTCGAAATATAATTTCAATTCAAACTTAGAACCAGTGAAGATAACATCACTTAGTTGCCCATCACAGTATAATTCTGCACTAAGCAAACCATATTTTGAATTAACCTTATCTTGATGATTTTGAAAATCATAAATTCCAATAACTTTATTTTCTATATGAAAATAATTAGACATAAAATATCGTGAAACTGATTCTTCTACACTTCCAGTAAAAACAGCTTCTCCATTTTCCAAAACAATTCCACTTTGACATAAACTCTTTACAGCTGCCATATTATGACTTACAAAAAGTACGGTTCTCCCTTCTCCTTTACTAATATCTCCCATTTTACTGAGACATTTTTTTTGAAACTCTGCATCACCAACTGATAATACCTCATCTACAATTAGAATTTCACTTTCTAAATGTGCTGCGACAGCAAAAGCTAGACGAACATACATACCTGAAGAATATCGCTTTACAGGAGTATCTATATAACGTTCTACTCCTGAAAAATCTATGATTTCATCTAGTTTTCGAGTAATTTCATTTTTACTCATACCAAGAATTGCGCCATTCAGATAGATATTCTCTCTTCCTGTTAATTCTGGATGAAACCCAGTTCCTACCTCTAACAAAGATGCAATTCTACCTTTCGTTTTAACACCTCCTGTTGTTGGAGCAGTAACTCTAGATAAAATTTTCAACAACGTTGATTTTCCTGCTCCGTTTTTACCTATTATTCCTAGAACTTCTCCTCTTTCAACTTCAAAATTAATATCTTGTAAAGCCCACACATAATCACTACTACCAGCTATACTTCTATCATTAGTATCACCTATTTTTAAATAAGGGTTTTCTTTACCACGAATTTGATGCCACCAACGATTTAAATCATGACTAATAGTACCTGTACCGACTTGTCCTAATCGGTATTGTTTAGAAATATTTTCGGCTTTTAAAATTATATTTTTACTCATAGAAATCTTTTATACAGTATCTATAAAGCTCTTTTCCGTTTTATTAAAAACTAATAATCCGACAAAGAAAACTATTACAGTTACTACTAATGTATATAGTAATCCCAATAGCGTTATTTTTCCAACATTAAGTAGCATAAAACGTGTAGATTCAATAACATAAGCTAATGGATTATATTTAACCACCCAAGCATAATTTGGAATTTTAGCAGCAATTAATGCTATTGGATACATTACTGCAGACAAGTACATCAACAATTGTACTCCAAAACTAACTAAATAACTAAAATCTCTATATTTAGTAACTAGTGAGGAAATAAACATTCCAAGTCCCAGACCTAAAAAACCCATTATAATAATCAATAATGGAAATAGAATAGTATATTCATTTAAACTAATTCCTGCTCCTTTTATATAGAAATAAATATAGAAACCTATAAAAATAGTAAATTGGATTCCAAATTTTAATAAATTAGAAATTACAATTGAAATTGGCATAATTACTCTAGGAAAATAAACCTTCCCAAAGATTGATGCATTTTTTTTAAATGTATCTGAAGTATCGTTTAGACAAGCTGTAAAGTAATTCCAAACTGTAATTCCAGCCAAATTAAACAAAAAGGGAGGAACACTTCCAGTATCTATACCCGCTACATTATTAAAAATAATTGTAAAAATTAATGAGGTGAATAAGGGCTGAATTAGATACCATAATGGCCCTAATATGGTTTGTTTATAAACAGTTACAACGTCTCTTTTAACAAAAAGTAATAATAAATCTCTATATTGCCAAACTTCTTTAAGGTTTAGATCTAAAAATTTATTTTTAGGTTTTATTTCAAATAACCACTCCTCATCGGAATCTTCTTTATGATTCATTTTTATTGATTAAAAACTGGACAACTACTTTTAATTTATAAACTTCTTGCAATTTTAATCCTCTATCGCAATAGCTCAAAGGTACTATTTTTAAGATTATAGGAAACTTTTTTTAATATATCAGTAATAGCGTTTATTTTAAATACATTTAGACAAATAGATTTTGATTTTTAGAAATATGATTAGAATGATTCAAAAATCCTTTGTTTTGGTTATTTTTGCATTATGCTAAGACTATTTAAACCAAAAATAATACTTAAAGATTTAATTCCTGATAATTATATTGATATTCATTCTCATATTTTACCAGGAATTGATGATGGTGCTCAAACTTTCGAGGATACGCTTTTTCTAATTTCAGAGATGAAAAAATTAGGGTTCCAAGAATGCATTACAACGCCACATATTATGAAAAATGTTTGGGAAAATACAAAAACTGGGATTGAAAATAGTTTAAATAGAACCATTTTAGACATAGAAAATAAAGAAACAAATATCCCTTTAAAAGCAGCAGCTGAATATTTGATAGATTCCAATTTTGCTGATTTATTTCAGAATGAACCTTTATTAGTTTTAAAAGATAATTATGTTTTGGTAGAGTTATCGTATATCAATGCCCCGATACAACTTTATGAAATACTTTTTGATTTGCAAGTTGCGGGATATAAGCCGGTTTTAGCACACCCAGAGCGCTACAGCTTTTTTTATCATAATTTAAACGAATATCAAAAACTGAAACATGCTGGTTGTTTATTTCAACTCAACTTATTGTCAACTATTGGATATTATGGTATTGAAGCTACTAAAATTTCTGAAAAATTACTACAAAAAGGAATGATTGATTTTGTAGGCTCTGACATTCATCATAAAAATCATATAGATGGATTTTCTAGAAAAATTTTACTAAAAGATTCACAACCACTTAAAGAAGCTATAGAAAGAAATCAATTTTTTAGATTTTAAGTTTTATGCCGTTAGAAATTAAAAAACCGTCTAAATTATAATATAAGACAGTTGTTTAATTAATTATAATTGCAACTTTTTATGTTTTAAAATATTTACAAACTAGATATTAAATTTTTTATTTAAAAATTCTTTAATTTTAGATTTTTTAAATACATCTTCTCCATAGCCATAGCCATAACCATAACCATATCCGTACTTATACCTATAACTCAGATTAACTCCAACGTTATTTAAGACATAAGCTATATTTTTAAGTTTTCCCTTTTGTTTCAATTCAAGAGAATATTGCAATAACTTCTTTTCCGTAAAATCTGCTCGTACTACAAATAAAGTAACATCAGCAAATTGAGATATTGTAAGAGAATCTGTAACCAACAATGTTGGTGCAGTATCAATTACTATATAGTCGTACTCTTTTTTTGCTTCGTCTAAAAGTAACTCCAAACGTCCATTAGACAAAAGTTCAGCAGGATTGGGTGGGATAATACCTGAGAAAATTAGGTCAAGGTCTGGACTATCAAATTTCCCAGCAACTTTTAAGCTTCTCCAGTCTATTGATATATCATACAAATAATTAGAAAGACCAATATGGTTTTTATCCATATCAGTATAATTATGAAATTGAGGGTTTCTTAAGTCGGCACCAATTACCAAAACTTTTTTACCTAAAGTAGCGAAAGCCATTCCTAAATTTATTGAAGTAAAAGTTTTTCCTTCACCCTTAATAGTTGATGTTACAAATAAAACTGGTGCTTGTTTATCAATCTTTATTGGCAATAAATATCCAATATTAGTTCTTAAAATTCTGAAAGACTCTGCAAGAACAGATCTGTCATTGTCTAACATTACTTTTAGGTCATCACCAATAAAAGGGACTTCAGATACGATTGGAATATCCCTCACTATTCTTAATAACTCTTGTTTATTATGAATTTTATTATCTAAAAAGTTTTTAACAAAAACAAATAGAAATGGTATCAACAATCCTATTATCAAAGACCCTAAGTAGATCAAATCCTTTTTTGGTGAAATTGCTGTAGAATTTGAAGAAGCATAATCAACTACCTTTATGGAAGGTCCAGTAACAGCTACGTTTATTGCGGCTTCTTCTCTTTTTTGTAATAAAAGAATATACAATGCCTCTTTTATACTTTGTTGCCTCTCAATGCTTCTTATAAATTTTTCATAAAGAGGTAACTTATTAAATTTTTCTAAATATTGTTGGTATAAAACTTTACTTTTTTCTAATGAAACTAATAATTCTGACTGATAGTTTTTTAAGGACTTAAACATATCATTTTTAAGAATGTCTAATTGGTCGTTAATCATCTTTATTCTAGGATTATTCTCACCTGCGCTAAATAAAAGTCTTTCTCTTTCAAAAATTAACGAGTTATAATTTCCAAATAATTGATTAATTATTGCACTAGAAATCCCCATTTCTAATGGAAAAGATTCGAATTTTTTATGTGACTTAAGAGTTGATTCAATATACTTAGTTAACTCAATTTGATTGTTTACATTAGTTATTAAATCTCTTGCAGCTTCTATGTCTTTAGAAGCTGATGATATATCAGTATCTACATTTGTAAGTCCGTTAACTTGTTTATATTTTTCTTTATCGGTTTCGATTGAATCTAACTGACTCCCAAGAAAATTAAATCTATTATTTACAAAATCTATAGTTCGTTGTGAGACTAATTGTCTGTCTTTAATACCGTCTAAATCAAATTGTTTTACAATTTCATTAAGTGTGGCTTCAACTTTACTACTATTTTCGCCAGTTAATGTTAGATTTAATATATCACTTTGACCGACTCCACTGCCAACATTAATTGCTTTACTAAGATACAAAGCTGTTTGCTTTAGCGGCAATAATTCAAATATAAAAACTTTTCCTAAGAACTCTTTATAATTATATTTAGTTGAAATTTTAAAAGGGATTCCAGATAATATATGAATAGAATTAAACTTTATAACATTAGAATTTAAATTATTCTCATCATCAATTATTATGTATCCATTATTAACAACCTCTATTTTAATTCTAAGAGATTTATTCTGTAATTGTTCGGATGACTTTAACCAATTAACTGTAAATGGGTGATTTGGCCACAACTCTTTGCTAGTAAAATATCCAACTCTATAATATCGCGTTGTTAAATCTAATTTTTTCACAACTCGTTCCATTAACTGGTAGGATTTAATCATTTCTATTTCATTATCCATAGAACGCTTATTGCTTTTACCTCCAAAAATTGAAATCATGTTTTCTGGTAATTTAAATGCAGAAGAGCTGTTGTCTAAGATTTTTATTTGAGTTTTAGATTCAAATATAGGGGTTGTATATCTTAGATATATTTTAGCAATTATAAAAAAGAATAAAACCGAAAATAAGAATAAATACCAATATTTTAAATATTTATTAATTTCTCCAAGTAAATCAAAATCATTTACATTCGCTTGATTTTCAAATTCAAAATTTTCCATAATAAATTAACGGGATAATAAAAGATATAGAGCTAGGGAGGAAGTAAAAACACTCAAAATACTACCTACACTTGTCAACCAACCAGATTGCAATACTGTGGGACCGTTAGGTTTTATGTAAATAACATCATTTTGCTTTAAATAATAATATGGGCTATTTACCAAATCTATTTTAGTAATATCTAGCTTCCTATAGATTCGCTGACCATCTTCTTCACGAATTAGTACAATATCGTTTTTTATACCCGCAGGTGCTATATTTCCTACAGCTTGCAAAATAGTTAATGTGTTGTTAATTCCAAATGAAACTATTGAATTGACATTTGATACACCAACTACAGTTACTCTAGCATTAATAATTCTAACTATCGAATTTGGTTCTTTAACCAATCCTTTATCAATTAAAAGTTTATTAATTGTGGCTTCAACCTGAGTAATTGTTTTTCCAGCAACTTCTACAGGTCCTAGGCGAGGAATAACTACTTTTCCTTCATATGAAACTAAATATCCACTTAATTGATTAGTAACTTCCATAGGTAAGTTATAAGGCTGTACAGCTTCGGGCAATAATTCGTCTATTCTAATACTTAAAATATCGTTGATTTGTATTTTATTTTCAAAATAAAGAATTTTATCTTGCGATCCTATCTTTACATCATTAAAATACTCTACTTCTTTCCTAGTTGTAATTATAGATTTGCAGGATTGTAGCGTTAATGCTAAAAAAATAAAATAAAATATTGATTTAATTATTGCTTTATTCATACTGAAAAAGTTTGTTTTTACTCTAATTATAAATATTGATTAACTTATTTATTTGATGTGTGCGAAGTTACAACTTATAATTTACAAATATTTGAATATATTGTTAAGGGTTTATAATTTGACATCTAAATCAAAGGCGACATATCTAGAATTCATACTTCTAAATTCAGGCACAATTTTTTTCATTTCTATAACTATTTCTTCGTCAGAAAAAAATTGAACTTTATCTAATAAAACTATAACTGTATTATTAATCAATAAATAATCATCATGAATCTCCTGCGCTATTAATATTTTTTCATTATGAGTTGGAAGTGTTTTGGATGTATCGTTCAACAACTCTTCAAAAAGTTTTTCACCAGGTCTTAAACCTATAATTTTGATTTCTATCTCTTTATCTGGAGTAAAGCCAGCCAATCGTATCATTTTTTTGGCTAAATCTATAATTTTAACTGGTTGTCCCATATCAAAAATAAAGATTTCACCTCCATTACCCATAGTTCCAGCTTCTAAAACCAATTGACAGGCCTCAGGAATAGTCATAAAATATCGAATAATCTCTGGATGGGTTATCGTTATTGGCCCACCCTCTTGAATTTGTTTAGCAAACAACGGGACAATTGATCCATTAGACCCAAGCACATTTCCAAACCGAGTAGTAATAAATTTAGTAGCGCTTTCTTGATTTTCTTTTTCTTTATCTAATTTGTCTTGTAGTGTTTGAACATATTTTTCTGCAATTCGTTTACTGGCCCCCATAACGCTACTAGGATTTACAGCTTTATCTGTTGAAACCATTACAAATCGTTCGACTTTATATTTCACTGATAAATCTGCTAAATTTTTTGTCCCTAAAACATTCGTATATATAGCTTGAGAAGGATTTTCCTCCATTAGAGGAACATGTTTATAAGCAGCAGCGTGGTATACAATATCTGGTCTATATTTTTTAAAAACTCTTTCTAAAGCCTCCCTATTTCTAACATCAGCTAATACTGGCCTCATTTTTATATGCTCATTTATTGCATCTATTTCTAGACTTAAACTATGTAAAGGAGTTTCTGCTTGATCTAAAATAATTATTTTAGTAGGTTTAAAACTTAAAATTTGTCTTGTTATTTCGCTTCCTATTGACCCAGCGGCACCTGTTATTAAAATAGTCTTATCATTTATTTGAGAAGATATAGTATTTGTATCTAAAACAATAGGCTTCCTTTCTAGCAAATCTTCTATTTCAAAGCTTTTAACTTTATTTGAAATTTGTTTTTCGTCTTCCCAATCTGTAATTAAAGGAACAGTAAATACTTTAAAATTATATTCTAGACATTCCTCAACAATTGCAACAATTTCTTCTTTAGTCAAACTTTTCTCAGCAATTATTAAAGAGTCGGCCTTCATTGCTCTTAAAATCACATGTATATTTTTATTTTGATTGAGAATAGGGAGGTTTAAAATTCTTTTTCCGGTTTTATTATTGCTAAATTTATCTATAAAGCCTAATAACTTAAATCTTCTAGGTTTTTCAGTTCTTAAAGCATTTGCTACTGAAATTGCATTTGCATCAGAACCATAGATTATTGCATTAGTCAATTTCTTTTTATCTTCAAAATTCATAAACCTTTGAAAAAAAAGTTTAACAACAATTCGAAATAAAAATAAAAGAATAAAGGAAATTATATAACTAATAAATAATCCAGTCGTTAAAAATATTTTATCTCCAAAAACAAAAAAACATGAGTAGTTGATGAATAATAAAACAAAGTAAGAAGCAGTAGTGGACACTAGTAATTTTACTCCATCAATAAAAGTAGAATGCCTTATGATACCAGCATAAGTTCTATAAAATAAAAATGATAAAGCATTAACAAAAACAATTATCAAATAACTTAAATTGAAATTGCGATTATCATAAAACTTAACATTAAGGCTTATTATAATTAAATGGGTTATTACAATTGCAAAAAAAACAATAGCCACATCTATACCATAAATTATCCATCTTGGTAAATATCCAAAGTTTTTGAATCTCTTTTTAAAAAAGCTGTCTTTTGCTGTTTCAAAAATAGAATTTGATTTAGTAGTATTATTCAATATATTTAAATTTATTTAAAATTAACAATTTATACTAAATTAATTATAAATTATTAAAAAAAACATTCAATTTTTCTAAAATTCTATCTCTATCAACCTTATCAAGATTTGATCCAGAAGGGAGACATAAACCATTTTCAAAAAGTTCCTCTGCTACTTTTGAACCATAATAGGGATATTTTTTAAAAACAGGTTGTAAATGCATTGGTTTCCACAATGGTCTAGATTCTATATTTTCTTTTTCGAAAGCTAATCGCAGATCTTCTCTAGTTCTTCCTTCATTTTTGTTAGGATCAACTAAAATTGCACTCAACCAATGATTAGAGAAATAATCTGAATTGGGTTCGCGCAAAACAGTAATTCCGTCAATATTAGTAAAATAATTTGCATAAAAATCATGCATTTCTCTTCTTAATGTAATATGCTTATCTAAAACTTCCATCTGTCCTCTTCCTATTCCTGCACAAATATTACTCAATCTGTAATTATAACCTATTTCAGAATGTTGGTAATGCGGAGCATTATCTCGAGACTGTGTTGCAAAAAAAACAGCTTTCTCTTTTAATTCTTTTGACTTGGCGACTAAAGCTCCTCCTCCTGAAGTTGTTATTATTTTATTACCATTAAATGATAAAACGCCTATATCACCAAAAGTCCCACATTTTCTATCTTTGTAAGTACTACCAAGAGCTTCAGCACTATCTTCAATAATTGGGATTTCATATTTATTAGCAACTGCTCTAATCTCATCCACTTTAAAGGGCATGCCATACAAATGAACTGCAATGATTGCTTTCGGCTTTTTCCCTTTTGAAATTCTTGAAATTATGGCTTCTTCAAGAGCTTTTGGGCACATGTTCCATGTTTCAGGTTCGCTATCAATGAATATAGGGATTGCGCCTTGATATAATATTGGATTTGCAGAAGCTGAAAAAGTAAAACTTTGACAAATTACTTCATCTCCTGATTTTACTCCTAATAAAACTAATCCTAAATGAATAGCAGCTGTCCCTGAACTTAAAGCTGCAACATGGCAATCTGCTTTAAGATATTTTTCTATGTCTTGTTCAAAGCCAATCACATTAGGCCCTAAAGGAGCTACCCAATTGGTTTCAAAAGCTTCATTAACATATTTTTGCTCACTTCCTCCCATGTGAGGTGACGAAAGCCAAATTTTGGGATTACTCATTTATATTAAAAAAATAATTATTAAACTTTTAAAAGTTAAAAATCACAAATATAAGCTTATTTTACGATAGTCATATTGACAAATTAATTACAGTAATTTTTTTTACTGTTTTTAAAATAATTTTCAAATCTAAAATTAATGAATTATCATGAAAATACTGTAAATTCATATTTACTTTATCCCTAAAAATAACCTCATCATTATAATTTTTTGGATTAATTTGTTGCTGTAAAATAGCTTCTTCATTTACATACTTTAATGAGGCCGCACTTGTTATTCCTGGTTTTAACTTTAATATGTCTCTTTCATTACCCACTAATAAATCGTAATATCCTGAAATATCTGGCCTTGGCCCAACAATACTCATATCGCCAATAAAAACGTTAAAAAATTGTGGGAGCTCATCTATTTTAAATTTTCTTAAAAATGTTCCAAATAACGAAATACTCCCATCACTTTTTATAGTTCTTAATTTGAACATCTTAAAAATTTTCCCGAATTGACCAACTCTTTCTTGAATAAAAATTCCATTTGAATTGGTATCAAAACAACAAAAAACAAACAATAAAACTAAAGGAATAAGTAGTAGTAATATTGAAAAAAACGAAAATACAATATCAAAAATACGTTTTGGCATTTATTAATTTTCAAACTAGAATTAAAACAACATTTGTTTTATGCCTTCAGAAATTGTGGTTTGCGGATACCAGTCTAGGTTTTTAAAAGTTTTTATAGGATTAAAATAAAAAGATTTTCCTGTTTCCTCTCCAATAAATACAATATCACATTCAATGTGCTTTTTTATTTCCTGAGCAATTTCTTCATTTGAAACTGAAATTCCTGTGGCTCCCAAATAAATGTTATTACTTTGGTTTAGAGAACATGCAAAACATAGACTTACTGCATCATCAATATATATGTAATCTTGTTTTCTTTCTCCTTTTCCGAATAAAGTTATTTTTTTGATATTTCTTGCAGCATCAATTATCTGCGGTATAAATGACTTATTTGCAATTCCTGGACCGTAAATATATGCCAACCTTACAATTGCAAAATGTTTCATGGCGCTTACAATAAATTCTCCAGATAATTTTGAAAGCGCATATAAGCCTGGATTATTAAAAACAGAATCCTCAGTTATAATTTCATCTGTAATACCATACACATTAGTACTTGATATATATATCATTTTTGAATTAGTAAACTTTAATGAATACTGATACAAATCATCATTTAGTTGTAACATTTCATGATGAGATAGCGCATAATTTCCTGGCAGATAGTATATATAATCTGGTTGAATTTCTGATTCAAAAAGTTGAGCCTTTGTATAAATAGTAGCTAACTTATTTATTTTATTGAAACTTGAATTATAAATTGCAACAACGTCATAGTTTTGAGATAAAAGTTTATCCACTAAAGCACTTCCTAGAAAACCATTTGCTCCAACAACTACGGCTGTTTTCATTATCTATTTTTTTAGACTAAAATTATAAAATTCAGGTTTCAAATTTTCGAATTTTCCTTCATTCTTTAGAGTATTGAATTCTTTTTCGTCCACAAAAACATCTGACCAAGTCCTTAAAACTAAACCGTTTTTGAGTAATGGTTTCTTAATTTCAGTTCCAAAAAGATAATATTTCAACAACTCTTCTACTTCATTAAACCCGAAGAAATGTCTTAAAGGAGTTGTTCCGCTGAAACGTCCATTAATTTCAAAAATAACAGGCTTACCATTTGAAATTCGGAACTGAAAATTTACTGGACCATCAGCATTTAATTTTTCAGCAATTGGAATAATAAACGAATCGTACTTTGAAGTTTCGCCATCTAGGTAAGCTCTGTAGGTATTACCATCTCTTAAATCTCGTTTCATTGTAACTATGGCTTTACACTTCCCTTCCACAACAATACAACCAGAGGTAAACTCTCCTTCTGATTCAGATAAAAACTGTTGGACCACCAAATTACTTTCTGGATGATAAATAGCCATTAATTCTTCGTGGGTTTCTATCTTCATAATTCCTAAAGATCGAGCACCATCGAATGGTTTTGCAAATAATGGAAACCCTAACTTTTCTTCAATTTCCAAGAGTTTGTTTTTGTCGTTTGCCATTACAGAAAATGGGTATGGAAAATTATTTTCCTCTAGAAAAGCTGAAGTTAAAAATTTATTATTCGCAATAGTAATAACTTCTTCACTACTTACCACAACTTTACAATTGTATTTCTGTAAAAAAACATCTTTATGTTTGGCAAAAAAAGGAAGTTCAACATCGGTACCTACCAAAATAGCATCAATTTTATATTGCACGATAATTTCCTCTATTACCTTGCCGTAATTTTCTTCATTTATTTTAGGAACGGTTAAAGCATAATCTCCCAACCAATGTCCCGAAGATCTTGGGTCAGGATCGGCAGTAAATATTTTTTTTGGAAAGTCTGAAACTTGTAGTAACCTTAATATACCTTGCCCTAATAATGCGCCAGCTCCTGTAACTAATACATTTTTAATCATAATTTTTTATTTTTTTCATTATAATATTCTGTAAATGCTGGCATACTTACGTGTCCTTCATTATTACTAATTCCTTCTCTTATAAGCACTTTTTTTATTGTCATAAAAAGTATTTTAAAATCTAATAAAATTGAAAAATGATCTACATACCAAACATCGTATTCAAATTTTTCATCCCATGAAATTGTGTTTCGCCCATTGACCTGAGCCCAACCTGTAATTCCTGGTTTAACTTCATGACGCCTGTTTTCAAAATCACTATATATTTCTAAATAACTAGGAAGTAGTGGTCTTGGACCAATTAAACTCATATCACCTTTTATAACATTTAGTAATTGAGGTATTTCATCTAAAGAAGTTTTTCGCACAAATGACCCCACTCTTGTAAGTCTTTCAGCATCTGAAAGCAAATTACCCTCTTTATCTTTCTTATCGTTCATCGTTTTAAACTTAACGATTTTAAATATCTTACCATTTTTACCAGGACGCAATTGAAAGAAAAAAGGTTTCCCATTATTAGCTATAAACAATAAAAAAGTCACTACTAAAAAAACAGGTGATACTATTATAAAGCCAAGAAATGCTGCACTAAAATCGAAAATTGGTTTAACTATTGATTTATACATTAAATTCTGAATTATTTTTCATTTGGCAAATATAGTTCGTCTTTAAAGTCTTGGGTCAAAAGTACGATATTCTGAAAGAATGGCATCCCAAACAACCTTTTGTTCGTATCTAGAAACAATCATTGCTCGTGAATTCGTTTTCATTTTTGTAGTTAATAAAGTATTTGATAAGATTTTTTTCATGGCTTCAAAAATAGCTAAGTCGTTTTTTACCGGAATTATAAATCCATTCTCTTTTTCTATTATTATTTCATTGCAACCGTTAATATCTGAAACTATGCATGGCAAATTCATGGCTCCCGCCTGCATCACAACATTAGGAAAACCTTCCCGATAACTAGGAAAAACAAGTGTGTCAGATATAGCAAAATAAGGTCTAACATCATTTTTAAAACCTACGGCAAATATTGAGTCATTTGTATTTATTCTATCGACTGTTGCGCTTGACAGTGGGTCTAAATCATTTTCATAATCCCCAACTAAAAGTAACTTTATTTTAGCATTTTCTTTTTGCAACAGCACGAAAGCAAGAACCATTTCATTAATTCCTTTATCACGAACTAAACGGCCCACAAAAATAAAAACAAAATCGTCTGGAAGAATTCCTAATTCGTTTTTTAGATTCAAATTTTGATTTGCAGAAAACAATTCAGAATTAAAATAAGAAGTATCAATTCCGTTAGAACTTCCGTTGGCTAAAACTTTTAATTTACTTGATTTACAAAAATTATTTTCAATTATAATTTCTTTTAATCCAAAAGAGTTAGGATAAACACGATTTGCACATGCATACGTAAATTTCTCTACTACATCTAGTATTTTCCTTTTTGCGCCCCTAGCCTCTAACAATGGTAATCCTGCAACTGTATGCAAACGATATGGAACTCCTGCTAATTTAGAGGCTAACATTCCTACAATTCCAGCTTTTGGAGTATGTGAGTGAACAATTAGAGGCTTTGTTTTTTTTAAGAATAAAAATAACTTTACTACAGCAATTATGTCTTGTATTGGTGTTATTTTTCGAGTCATTTCAAGATGAAAAACAGGTACATCTAGATTTTTTCCTAATTTTTCTAAATTATCTTTTTCTGCTGCAACAGCAATTACATCATAAAACGAACTCATAAAACGTAATTGTCCTGAAAGTAATTTTTCTAAAGAAATGGGAACAGTTGTAATACGAATAATCTTTTCTCTATTCATGATATTTAAGTGCTTTGAATTGCAAACCCCTTCTTGATGATAAAAAGCAATGCAATTATTGTAAAAGGCTGAAACATCATTTTAGTCCTCATAAAAATACCTAAATTAGCATATCGCTCCACATAAAGTATTCCACAAACTAGAGTAAACACTAAAATCCACTTTAACCATTCTGTAAAGATTATTCTATTTCTAAATCTTACTATAAAGTACAAACCAATACTATGAATACTAAGAACAAAAACATTTTCTAGACTTGAAAAAAGAGATAAAATTGAATTTGCATCATAAAATAACGGTCTGAAATAAAAAGAGAACATCTTATAAAACCAATTATAGTCAAGCATTGGCACATAAGAACCCGAATAACGAAAGGATTGTATTGAATACTCATTAAAATAAGTAATACGTTGCCAATCCCAATATCGAATATGGGTCATTTGAAAAACAATATATAGAAGAACAACTAATAGCAAACTGCATATTGTTGTAAAGAACAAACGATTTTTAATCAATATTTTTTTATTAAAAAAATAAACTAGACTCCATGATAAAAGTAACATCAATGCTACATGTGGACGAATAATAAGTATGAGTAAAGCGCCTATAACAAAACTAAATGATTTATACACTTTTATTGTAAATGCATAGAATACAGATGCTAAACCAAAGAAAACTAAAGGTTCTTTTCCTATTCCAGACGTCCAGAAATGTAGGTTTGGCAACACATAGAATACTGGAATTATGTTATATCCTTGAACAAATAACTTTGTTCCTAAGACAATGTGAATCCATTTTATGTAAATAAGAACTCCGCAAAAGCCAACTATACCGTAAAGTACAAATCCAAACCAAAAAGGAAAACCTAATTTTATAAACGGATAATTAATAAAGATAACAAATGAAGTTCCGAATTTAGCAAATGACATCCAAGAATATTTATCTATATCAAAAGTTAAACCCCAATATAATAAAGCGTCAGACTTGCCTCTAATGTCTCGGATTAGGTATGCAAAATATATAAAAAAACAATGGTAAATAAACAGAATTGTTATCCATTGTTTTTGAAATAAAGGTAGTAAAGTGGTAAAGTATTTTTTATTCAAACTTGTAAATTAAAATAATTTATTGTTTTAAAATTAGGATATTCCAAGTTGGAACTCTTCCATTGTTTTGCTTTCCATTCCAAAATTATCTTTACAATAGGTATATACTTCTATAATTGCTTTTAATGTTTTAATGGCTCCTTCAGGGTCTATACCAAAATTATGAGGATGCCACCACAAATGATATACTTCTTCATTTTTTGCAGCATGAATAATCTCATTTTTGATACGGTTTAATCGCAAAGCGTTTATCAATTCTATTTTATGCTGTGGTCTTAAAAATCGACTTGAAGGCTGACATAACGGATCTTTATTATTTAAAATCTCTTTCTCGTATGACTTTGTTCCTAAAGAAAAGTAAGCATCGGCAGTTCTAAAAACTTTAGTTGCCATTGTTTGTGGAGTCATTGTATTCCAATACCAAAAATTAGGATTGGAACGAACTGAACTTAACCCTTTTTCAGCACAACATGCTAAATAGGATTCATTAAATTGGTTTCTAGGAAATACTAGAGATTTAAGATTTATGTTGAATTTAGCAGCCATTTTAATTGCCGTATCAATATCATTTGCAAATTGATCTTCATTTTGCCCTGATTCTAAACAATAATAATGAGAATATGTATGAGTCCCTATTTCTTGACCTTTAGCTTGTTGAATCTCTTTAATTAAGTTTGGAGCGAAAAAAAATCGATCTAAACCTGATTTTTTATGCAATGCTCCATAATTATAAGCATCTAACTTAGAATTATGATAAGTTGGCTTGTTTTTAGGTTGATTTGATTCCCACTCTTCCCAATTATCATTAAAAAGCATACCTACAGTAGCCCAAGTGGCCTTTACTTCTTTCTTTTCGAAACTCTCAATAATTTTAGGGATTACATGTAATGTATTGTCAAAATATTCTTTTTTATTATCTATATCTTCATGATCAAAGACACCCCAAATAAGTTCAAAATCAAGAGAAATAACTAGCGTTCCATTTTTCATTTTAATATTATTAAACTGTGGTAACCGATTCAATATTTTTCTGCTTCATTTTTTCCAAATACTTCCATTTTTCTAAACCGAGAAAATAATAAATTACAAAAAACCCAAAATACATTACCATTGATTTTTGTCTCATTATTATACCTAAATTAGACATCACAAAAGTTAAAGCGAATGACGATAATAAAAAAACAATAGCAGACATTTTAACCATATAAGGTGCTTTTAATATAAAACGTACAAAACGCATATTGATAATTTTTGCAAATAATAATAAATAAATTAAATTTTCTATTGAACTAAATTGTCCAACTATCCCAGGTGAATCTATAAATAAGGGTCGAAACCAGAACGTAAACAATTTTAAGGGTAAGGGATAATTAGACATTGAAACTCCTGAATCTGCTGATGACTTTAATTTTGCAGCTGTTGCTCCTGTAAACTCTTCAAAATCTTCTACTACATTTTCAGAATTTTCTAATTTAGCGACTGCTAAAATAGAACTACTTGCAGCGGCTAAAAAACCTATTGAGGCAACTATTACAAGTAGTTTAATACCAATACTGGTCTTTCCTTTGCCAAACAATATTCCAACCATTACACCAACCAAAACAAAAAGCATAACGTGAGGACGAACCATGTAAATAAAAAAACCTCCAATAATTAATGTAAATATTCTTTTTTGAGGAAACTTAATAGCATAAGTAAAAAGCATTAAACCCATAAAAATCATTGATCCTTTTCCTATTGATGCTGTCCAAAAATGCATATTTGGTAAAAAAAGCAAAAGTGTTAGCAAATCAAATCGTCCAAAAACTTTTACATCAATCGGTATGTTTTCTTTAAAATAGACGTAGGCATAAACAAAACCAATATAACCCATCCATGAAAATATAAATGATACTGATAAAAAAGAAAGGCCTATGTTTACTAATGGAGCGGCAAAAAAACTTATGAAAACGGTTCCAGATCTAAATTGACTCCCCCAACTTTCCCCCATATTCAAAGCATCAAAATAATATTCGTAGGAGTCTGATCTATTTGCTAACCCATATATAAAATAAATTACAAAAAAAGCTACATGAAACCAATATAATTTGTTTACTAAGCCTTTATTAAAAAAAGAATGCTTTTTTGCCAAACTATTCAGCAAAATATAATTCACTGCCAAGATGAAAATAAAAACTATGAGAAAATCAATATCTATCATCTAAAATAATTCTAAGTCTCCCAAACTATATTTCCAATTATTAATATCTAAAGCTTTATTTATAAACAAAGTATCTTTTGTAAGTGACTTAAATGTCAATTTTGGTCCGAACTTACCAAAAAATCTAAAAGGAAATAAATCTTTATTTGACAAAGTAGTAATCCAACATCTATTTTGAATTGCATAATCTATGATGGCATTTTGTATCACCTTTTTATGTATGCTCTCATTGGAGCTAATAACCTCAACTACTCTTAATTCTTTAAAAAATCGGCGTTTTTTAATGTACATTGCCACATACGAATCATTAGTAGATACTACTTTATATTTTTGCATAGGATTCTCTTCAAAACGCCACTTCAAATATGTGGCAGACTTTGGTGTAAAGATGCTTTTTTTTTCTGATAAATCATTATTATGAACTTTACAAAGTTCATCTAATTTTTCATTTTGAATTTGGTTTGAATATAGCATTTTTTTTCTAAGAAAAGATAGAAAAATATACAGTATTGTTGGTACAATTGCAATTGGTAATGAATCAACTACAACCCAACCCATTTTTAGATATCCTGGACGGCTTTTGTCATTAGGTGTATTAAAAACAAAAGTTTCTTGATTTTCTTGAACATCATCTAAAGCTTTTAAAGTCAACTTCTTAAAAACCCCTTTTCCTTGAAAATCTGGATGAGTTGCAGTATCAACTGCTCTATAGGCAACCCAAACATCATTACCTAATTGCCAATTCCATTTCATTAAGGCCCTAACTCCTACAAACTTTTCATCATCGGTAGCTACCAAGACATGTGACGAACCAAACGGATTGTCAGCATGCTTGAAATTCCAAATAGTTGAAGATTTTCCTACAACACTTTCTCCTAAACTCAATTTTAGTAATTCAACAATATTGGGAATATCATTTATAGACGCTTGTTTTACTATCATATTTTATTAGAGAGATATAAAGTTTCTAATTCTTGAACCATTGCTCCTAAACTAAATGAAGTCTCTACTCTGCTTCTAGCCTTAGATTGCAAATGAGCCATTTTTGCAGGATTTGCTGCTAACTCTTCGATTGAAGTCGAAAGCTCTTTCCAATCATCAACATCAACCATAAGACCATCTATTTCATGGCGGAGTACTTCTTTGATTCCTCCCGCATTTGTCGAAACTATTGCGCAGTTCATACTCATTGCTTCAAGTAAAGCTATTGGTAGACCCTCAAAAGAAGAGCACATCATAAAAATGTCCATCGCTTCATAATAAGGTTTGACCTGAGCTTGTAAACCCGCAAAAAACACTTTCGATTCTAAATTTAGCTCTGTATGTTTGGCTCTTATTTCATTTTCCAAAACTCCTGCACCAATTACAATTCCATAAATATTTGGATTTTTTTCTATTGCAGTATGCATAATTTCCATCCATTTATCCAAACGTTTTTGAAAACGAAAAACAGCAGTTGTTCCTACAACTATTGCATTTTCAGGAATACCAAATTGTTTTCTGATAGTGATTCGTTCCTCTCCATTCAATCGCACAAAACTTTTTGTATTTACTCCATTGAGAACTGTTTTGCAGGCTAACTTGGGTTGGATATTTTTTTGTATAGATTGAGTAACATCATTAGAAACTCCAATAGCAAGAGTTTGAAAATTAAATGTCCATTTATTAATGTACTTGGTTATAAAATGATACCGTTCCTGAAGATTATGCTCCGTATAAATAACTGGTATTTTAGTTATACTATGAACCAATCTACTCAAGAAGCCAGCCCAAGGTAAATGAGCATGAATAAGCTGTATTTTATGTTCCTTACAATATTTTATAATATTCGAAAAATGTAATATTAATTGAACATTATTTTTAGCAGAAAAGCAAGTCACTTTTCCACCTGCATTTTCAATACTTTCAACTAATTGATTTTTCCACGGTAAAAAATAGATGTAATGGAATTCAAATTGCTCCTGATTATGTTGCTTTAATGTCTCTGGCAATAGCATTTCAGCTCCACCACGACCAAGTGATTTGATTATATGAAGTACTTTAATTTTTTCCATTACTAATTTTTAGATAGGTCTTTTCAAATTGTTGAGCAATGTAATCATTGCTGAAATGTTCTTCAACTAAGTTATAAGCTTTATTAGTAATAGCATTAGTATTTAAATCAATCGCGTTTTTCATTAATGATGCAAATTCCCTTTCGTCTCCTTTTTCAGCTAAGAATCCAGTTTCATTAGATTGTATAATTTCCGAAATACCTCCTACATTATTCGCAACTACTATTGTCTTACAAAACATTGCTTCCAAAAGCACTCCAGGTAAACCTTCAATGATGCTTGGAAGCACTAGCACATCCGCTTTAGCAATATAATCAAGAGGATTAGCAACCCATCCATAAAAAATAACCGAAGATTGTAAGCCATCCAAAGTTACTAAATTCTCCATTTCTTGTCTTAAAGGACCGTCTCCAAAAAGATGTAAGTTGGCATCGGGTTGTTCTTTTAAAAATAATTTCCAAATATTGAGTAATCCTTTGTGATTCTTTTCAAAAGTAAAACCGCCAACATGAATAATATTAAAGGAACTATTTTCAGCTTCTTTCCAATCAACTTTATGAATAATCTGATTCTCTACTCCTATAGGAATTACCGTTGTTTTATTTTTGGTAGCTGGAAATAATTGATTCAAATCTTTTTTGGAATATTCAGAAACCGAAATAATTGCATCTGTCTTAGAATAAAGAAATTCATTAATCTTCCTTGTACTATTTGATTTAATGTAACCGCTAACTGTACTTGCATTTCTAGCTACAATTGAAGATTTCCAACCAAATATTAGCTTAGACAAAACCGCAAATTTTAATGTATCTCCAGCATTACACTGAACTAAATCGGGTTTGTATTCTTTAACTAATTGTGCTAATTTTTTCCAACCCGAAATGTCAAACCAACGCTTCGATAAAGGTCTATTCAAATGAATAATTTCGCCTGAAAAAGGCAAATCGCAAACTCCTTCAAACAAACTAATTAGCACCACTCTATGTCCTAATTTTTGTAATTTTTCAGAAAGCTGGGCTGCAAAAATCTCCGCGCCTCTTTTCTGTGGTTTTTGTATCAGTTGAAAGACAATCATTTTTGAATCAATTTTTGGTACAAATCATACATTTTTTGGTGTACCGATTCAATTTGAAAATTGTCCTTAAAAACTTCTTTACTTTTTTTAGCAAATTGACTTCGTAAATCTGCTTGAGTGACTAATTTCTCTATTGCCTCAGCCAATTGAACTGAATTGTTTAATTCAAATGTTAATGCATTTTCATTCGCTTTTACTACTTCAAGCATCATCGATAAGTGTGTGCAAATAATTGGCAAACCAGAAGCCTCAGCTTCTATTAAAACACCAGGAAGTCCCTCAAATCTAGATGGAAAAACAAAAACATCGGACATTTTTAAAAGTGCAGGAATATCTGTTCTGTGTCCTAAAAAAGAAATAAAAGAACTTATGTTTTTATCTTGAACTTGTTTTTGTAACGATGAAGTTGCTTTACCTTCTCTTCCCACAACTAGTAGATGGATTTTGTCCCGAACATCTTTTTGTAGAATCGCAATAGCATCAAAAAGAACATCTTGACCTTTCTGATATTCCTGACGTGCCACATTAATCAATATCAATTTATTTTCAGGAATTCCAAAATCAGATTTAGATAATGAAGCTACTTCATAATTTTCTCCTCTTCTTCCTCTATGAACTACTGTCATTTTTTTAGGAGAAATTCCGAGAGCTTTCTGATAATGTTCTGCTACAGAAAATCCATTTGGATGAAAATGATCAGTACCAAAAATACTGGTTATTCTATCCAACCATCTATAAAACTCTAATTTATATTTTGTAACACCGGGTTCATTCAAACGATTAGAACTGTAGGTGTGATTGACTAAACTTTCTATATGAACGAATGAACTGTCAAATACTCTGATGGTGCGAACCAATAAATTCGAATTAAAGAGCACCGAATGAACTATATCTGGTTTAAAATCGGCGATGCTATTTTGTAATGCTTTTCTTTTTGCTTTGAATCCTAATTGCGGTAGCGTTTGAATCAAGTTGTTGTCTAATCCAAAAGCATTGGGTTGGTATTCTGGACGCATTTCTTTTGTTTTGCAAATAAGAATAGCTACACCTTTATCTTTTAAATAACTAAATAATTCTAAGGTAGAGAACTCTGCTCCACCCGTAAAAAAAGAATCAATGACTAATAGTATTCGCATATTTATGTTTTCCTTACCAATTGTTGGCTATCGATAAATTGCCAACCATCAGCTTGATTAAAAGTATGTGTTGCTAAATTTTCTTTTCTCCAATTAGGGAAAATGGTATCTACCAGACATTCTTCATATTTGAATTCATCTAAATGTAAAATCTCATACATCTGGATGGCATAACCGTATTTAGGCGCTCCTAATTGAGCCGGTCGAAATGTTCTTCCGTTTTTTGTAACTATTTTTCCTGCTGAACGACCACCTCTAACATCAATTTTTATTGGACTTGCAGGGTGTTCTTTCCACGAGCCTAAAGGTCCATCTTCTAAAATGTAAAGTTGTAATAAATCATTTGGAGTTAATGTAGCTTTGGAACGTTCTGAAGCAAAACAATACCACTTCCCATTGTGCTCAAATGGAGTAGCATCGTACATTTTTTTGTTTTCAACAACTGTCTTTTCTTGCGTCCAATTGTAAGGAAATGATGTTGATTTATATAGGATTACATTACCTGAATCACCAGTTTCAGGCATCATATACCATACGTTTTCATACTCAAAAACAAAAGGATACGACAAATGAAACGATTCTTGTATCACTGTTTTTGGGCTTTGAAAACGTTTCTCTTCCTTTGAATATTTAAAACAAACTATTTTGCCCAAGCCTTTACCAATTATTTCTTCTGCGAACAACCATAATTCATTATTGTGATAAACTGGAAATGGATCCGCCCAACTTATACCTTTAGGAGGAATTAAATTTTGAAATCGATATAAAGACTCCTCAGAATTATTTGTTTTAGAATGACTAATAATCCATTGTTCTTCATAAAAAAGATTTTCGAATGTTCGTTTCAGGATTCGAATTCCAAAATGAAAAATAATACTTAATGATTTTTTATTATCTGGATTTTTAAAAAGTGGATTACTGTAAAAATCGAATGGCTGTTTTTCAGGTATTAATTCTCCCTTAGACAAACGAATCAACTTTTCTTCAAAAAGGCGAACTCCAATCTCGAATAAGTTAACTTGATTTCTATGAAAAGAGAGTAAATCGGTTTTGGTAAAAGCTCTACCAATGACTTTTCCTCCATCTAAATCTTCTGTTATTTGTTGCAGTGTAACACCAGAGATAGGCTCTTGTTGCACTACTTCCCAAAAACCTGGAGGACCTCCACGGTTTACTTCATTATCTCCGTGATGCAAAGACCAAATTCCAAATTTAGGCATTGATAAAATGGGGCCTCTTAAAATCCTAAAACCAAATCGTAAAATTAAATCGGGTTGTTTTTCTCTCAAAAAAGCAACACAATCGTCATCCAACCAATCACTAAATTGTTTCTGAATAGGTGTAGTTGGATAAATAGTAGTATCTAAATTTAAAGTTACTGTTTGAAACGGATTACTTTTAGCTTTAAAGAACTTGCTATCTAAATAGCGTAATCCTCTATATAAAAATGAAGAATTAGAATGTTTTTTTCCTTCATTTACAATAACTCCACTTACAATAAAATGGGGTGATTTAGAGACAAAAGTAACAATATCCGCGACCCATTTTTTTACCTGTTGTCCGTCGTTTAGAATAATTACTTTTATTGGTTGATTCATTGAAATTGGTAAATTATGCTTTACTTGTAATATTCTTTAAACCATTTGATAAACTTAGGAATCCCAAGCTCCAATGGCGTAGTTGCTTTATAACCTAATTTCTCTATTTCGCTTGTATTGGAGTAGGTAGTAACTACATCTCCTTTTTGTGGAGGCATAAAATCGTATTGAAATGGAGTTCCCAATTCTCGTTCCAATAAATGTATAAAATCCATGAGAGCAACAGGACTACCCTTTCCAATGTTTAAAATTTGATACTTTTTATCATTTAACTCACTTTGAGAGACTAAAACAATCCCTTGAATTATATCATCAATATAAGTAAAATCTCGACTTTGTTCGCCATTATTAAAAACCTTGATGGGTTTATGGTCCATACCTGCTTTAGCAAATAATACTGGTGCCATATCTGGTCTACCCCATGGTCCGTAAACTGTAAAAAATCTTAAGCCTGTTATTTTCAATTGATATAAATCAGCATAGGCATGAGCCATTACTTCATTGCTTTTCTTGGTAGCAGCATAAAAACTTACGGGTAAATCGGTATTTTGATTTTCAGAAAACGGAATAGCATCTGTATTACCATAAACGGATGAACTTGAAGCAAAAACAAGGTGGTTTACTGGAAAATTTCTGCAGGCCTCCAATATATTATAAAAACCAATGATGTTACTGTCGATGTAATCTCTTGGATTAGTAATGGAATACCTCACTCCTGCTTGAGCTGCAAGATGAACTACTATATCAAATTTTTGAGTTGCAAATAAAGAATTCAAATTTCCAGCATCTTGAATATCTAATAAAACAAATTGAATATTGTTATTTCCAGAGACTTTTTTATTGTATTCCAAATCATCACGATTAATTCCCAATTGATTCAATCGAGCATATTTCAAGTCCGTTTCATAATATGCATTGATATTATCTAAACCTGTTACTTCATGTCCTAAAGAAGCAAATTTTGATACAGCATGCATGCCAATGAACCCTGCTGCTCCCGTTATTAGTATTTTCATGAGTTGTTTGTAATTACTTTTTGTAAGTTTCAGGCAGTATATCTGCCCATTTTTGAGTAAAACAAGTCAGAAATGGATTTGGAAAAATTTTTTAACCTTTGCTTTCCTTGATTTATTCCAAATTTAAAACTGATAATCTGTTTTATCGCGTAGTATAGGAAAAAAATTATCGAAGCCGAAACCAATCTGTTTTTGCTATAAATATACAATCCGTTTCTAATGGAATAATATTCTCTAACAAGAGCATTATCAGATTTAACCTTTAGAGTCTTATTTGGAACGGCTACCCTATTCCACCGCAAACGATGTTGATAATAAAACGGTCTATCTACCAATAAACTATATCCGATTTTTTTAATTTTCAAATCAAAATCCAGTTCTTCCATGCCAAAGAACAACTTGTCATCAGGAAAAATTTGATGTTTCCTAATCATTTCACCATTTACAATTTTTGACATTCCTCCTGCAATGGTATCTACTTTTAAAACTCCCTCTGATTGTAACAATTCATTTGGAACTCTTTTTACAAAACCTGTATATCGATTAAAATATTGTCCAACTACACCCACACATCCACACTTTTCATCAGATAGAGCTGTATGTAAAAGTATTTTAAAAGTATCTTCAAAAATAGGAGCATCATCATCGTCTCCCCAATATATCCAATCAAAACCTTCTTTACTTAACAGTTCTAACCCTACTTTGGCTGCACCGGCTGGACCTGAATTTTTTCCTACTTTATGATACACCAAGATTGGATTTCCCAATCTCTTTATCATTAATTCTGTCGTATTTGTTACACTATTGTCAACAATGAGTAATTTTTCAGGAGCAATAGATTGTGACAGTATTTTTTGTATGGTTTGTTCTAAAATATCGGCCCGTTCATAAGTCATTAAAAAACCTGCAAACTTTATATTTGATAGTTCTTTATTTACCATCATTCAACCATTTAATTGCATCAAAATAGTTACGGTAAATCCATCTGTATTTGAATGCATCACCAACAAATCCATTTTTTTCAAACTCTTTTAAATGAATAAAATTGGCTAAACCCCCATACTTTTTTGAAACAAATATCACTTTATTTTTTAATGGTAATTTTTCAAATTCTATTAAATCGTTTGGATCTATAAGGTAAGCGTCTGAAAATTTAAAAAATAAGTTATTATAATTCAATCGCGTTTTTCTATAATTCCATTTTGTCATTGCATCTTCGTTGTCTTTTGAATGCAAAAAATGAACTTCTATATCACCTAACTTACCTATAGGATAATGCTTTCCCGAATTCATTATTGATTGATTGGCTACTTCATACTTTGAAACGGATATAAATTCTAAATCTTTTTCAATATAGGTTTTTAAATCTTGTACCAATTTCAAAAAGCAAGACGAATAAAAAAAGAGATTTACCGTAGGCGAAGTATAAGAAACACCAACATCTGTATATACTCTACCTCCCCAACAATCATCAGAAATAATAGAAAAATTCTTATTTTTCAATCGAATTTTAGCTAATCTTTGATGCAGCTGCTCTCGTGAATAATTGAAGATTTTCTTTAACATTATTGAAATTTTAAAGTGTCTGGTCGTAACGTTTTTCCTTTTTTACCTATCAAACCATGATAAATTCCGATCAGTCTGAACTTTATTCTTGTGAATCTATCGGGTGCTGAAAATGACCCGAAAAGGTATTTCATTTGCATCAAAACATAATGAATCATCATATTCCAAGAAAAATATTGACGAAGAATTATCATGTGATTTCTGGAATGATAATACCCTCTCCAAAGTGTCGCTTTAGAAAATTTCTGAGAACCTAGGTGCAAACGATTCACATGATTATTTTTCATTACTCCTATCTTAAACCCTGCTTTTTTAATTCGAAGACAATATTCATAATCCTCGCACATCATAAAGAAGTCAGGATTTGGAGCACCAACTTTCTCTGCTACTCCTTTTCTAACCAAAGCATTATCTATTAAAATATAGTCTACCGTTTGTACTTCTTCTTGAGGTTCAATAGTTACTTTTGTTGTGGTAGTCATCTTGAAACCTGACAATCCAAGCATATCATATTCATAGGATGAAATACCTTTAACTAAAAGCTCAAGTGCATCTGGAATTGGATAACTGTCATCATCCATCATCCAAAAATAATCCGTTTCGAAATCACTAAGTCCCCATATAATTCCTGTTTCTAAACCAGCTGCATATCCTCCATTCTCACTTCTCATGCGAAATTGAATCCTAGGGTCTGCCGATTTCCTTTTTGACAAAACGTCTAAGGTATCGTCTGTACTACAATTATCAATAATAATGATGCTTTCTAAAGGATAGGTTTGTTTTTGCAAACAATCTATTGCTTCGCTTACAACTTTACTTCTGTTGTAAGTTACCATTACTACTGTAATTTTAAGAGATTTCATTTTTTTGTTTTTTTATTTCAATTATTTCCCAATTAAAGGACAACCTTCAATGATCTATGCTTTGTTTACAGAATATTTAATTGCTCTAAACAATGATTTTATATGTTTTGGATTGCTAAAATATCCTTTCCAAATCAAATTTCTACCTTCTTTTTTTCTACCCAACTGCATACAATTTACTCCAGCTATTTGATAGACTAATTGTGCCCATCTTTTGTTTTTTTTGAATAAATTTTGATGTTTACTTAAAACATAATAGGTGAATTCAATTTGATTTTCTTTCTTTTTATCAGTATTACTTGTGAGGTCGTTATCATAAAAAAAATTAAACTTTGAAATATATGAAAATATACCTTTTCGTTCTTCTAGCCTCCATTTTAGTTCCGTATTTTCGCCAAATTTCAGATTGGGGTCGTATTTCCCTACTTCTAAAAACAAATCTTTTTTTACGGCAAAGTTTCCAGATAATAAATCTTGATCTTCATTTTCTGAAATATTATTAATAAGTGTTTTACATCTTACAATATCAGCATTTGATTTCTGAATTTCATTATAAAAATCGATTAACCATGTTTCGCTAACATAATCATCGCTATCTAAAAAAGCTATATAAATTCCTGTTGACTTTTCAGAACCTAAATTTCTTGCAGTACAAACACCTTGATTTTCTTGTAAGTAATATTTTATTCTAAAATCTTTTAAAAAAACTTGAACAATTTCTTTAGTATTATCATTACTCCCATCGTCTACAATAATCAATTCCCAATCTGAAAAACTTTGATTTAAAATAGAATTTAAAGCCCTAGTTAAAATCTCGGCTCTATTGTATGTTGGTATAATAACTGAAAAAAAAGGCATTTATAAATATTTTAAGACTTGAATGAATTATTTTTTAAGTAACTCAGATAACAAATTTACAATAAAATCATTTTTTTCTTTTGCATTTGGGGTAGAATACCAATTAGATATATTTACAAAATGTACCCAATTATCAATTTTTTCATAATAATCAGTTTGCACATTACTAACTTTTGAGTCTCTAAATTTCACAGCACTATAAGTGGCTAATTGACCTGGATAAAGAGTTTTACTCATAAAAACATCCCACAATCCTCCTCCTGTATCTAAATATGAACCTTTTTGAAAAGATTTCGGATTAAAATTAAATCGATAAACATTGACCCTGGACAATAAATCAGATTTCAAAAAATAAAATCCAGCCCATAATGACCAATAAGGATATTCTGAAGTTACTTCTTCATTATATCCATTTGGTAAATAAGAATGAATGACCCTACCGTAAATATTGTTTTTCATTCTATTTAATATTGAATACGGTTCTGTTGGAAAAATATCATGGTCTAAAAATCCAAAATAGAGATTGTTTCGTTTTTTTACAATATTTTTATAAACCCAATGCATAGCTGCAGCATGAGATTTATTTCGAAAATACATATTTATAGGTATACTAACATAATAAACATTATGCGATTTGCATAAATCACTAATTCGCTTTCTAACTTTTAAATCATTAGAATTATCGGCAACAATATAGCTAAACTTATCTGTTATATTTTTCCTTAATAATTGTATTTGGAATTCAATCATTAAAGGATTATTGAATGCTATTGTAACTAAATCTATATCAGAGTTATTTCTATCTAAAAAAAGAATGTCTTTTGACTGATCGTCTGAGGTTTTATTTAAAAATATAAAATACTTAACTTTACTAATTAAATCAAGAAAAAATCTATAAATCAGTTTTAGTTTTTTTATCATTTTCACAAGTTTTATTGAAAAAAATTAAATTATAGCCTTGAGTTTACGAAAATGTTTGTAGGCTGGTATTGCATTATTATAGAAGGATATCATTTTCGCTTTCAGGATAATTTCACCGAGTTTATCTTCAGAGGCTAACATTTTTTGGCTAAATAACATTCTTATTTTATAGTTCAAATACAATAGAGTAGCAAATGATGTTTGTTTAAACCAATTAATTAAGTATTGTGACTCTCGCATATTTTTATTTATAAATAAGCAGCTATATGGTAGCAACTGCCCTGTTCCAGAAGCAATTCCTTGTTTTAATCTTAGATAATATTCCCAATTCATTCTTCCTTTAGGCATAGCATGTGTGAATATTAATCGATGATCATACCAAATTTGGTACCCTGCTAACTGAATTAAATAACACCATTCCACATCTTCTCCAGACACTAAATTATTTCCTGTCCTTCCAGACAAACCCGATTTAAAGCCTTTCTCTAAAAACTGAAGCAATACTGATTTCCTGAAAAATGCACCAGCGCCATAAAGCTCTGCCGGATATTCTGAAATAAGACCATCATTTATCGCTTGTGGACCAACAGCAAAACTATGCCCATATTTATCAAACCATTCAGGTTTCTTATTTTCAAAAACTGGAGTACCACAACCACCCAATGCACCAATAATTGGATTCATTTTCATCAAATCATAACCAATTTGCATATAGTTTATATCAAGTGTATTATCGTCATCACAGTATAACAAAACATCATATTTAGAAGCTCTAAGCCCGCATAATCTCGCCTTAATAAGTCCAGGTTCTGCTTCATGAAGAATTCTAAAGTCAATAGTTGAATCACTTAATAATGATGATGTAAATGCCGCAGTACCATCAATCGAAGCATTGTCAACAACCAACAACTCCCATGAAAATGTAGCTTTTAATTTCAAAATAGCTAAAAGTGTCTCTTCTAGTTTTTGTTTGCCGTTATATGTACAAATAATAATACTGATTCCGTTCATTGCGGTGATGTATTTTCAGAAACTTATTTTATAAACTTTTTTACAGCTTTTTTTATTTTGTTTTTTAAAGACATCGGTTTCTTTTGAACCCCATAACCAAAATTGAGCTTTGGTGAGCAAACGGTTAATTTTTCAAATCCGTTTTGAAACAACAAATCCTTATATTCATTAAAAATCCCAACTAATTCCGGTCTCTTTTCAAATCTATATTCAGGATCATCATTGTTTCTTCCTGTAAAGTTTACACTTCCAGGCTTAAATCCGCTGAAGTGGAAAAAAATCAATTCCTCTGATGTATCATTGACAAAATATTTCCCTTTTGATTCAACTAATTTTCTTTCCGATAAATTCCACCACGCCATATTTAATCCTTTGTGACTTGCTATGTGCAAACCTTTAAAGTAAAGCACCGCTATGTCTACCCATTTTTGATCGACAAATATTCCTCTTGGTTTATCAATCAAACAATGATTTCGTAATCTTTTTTTCCACCAATCTACAAACTGAAGTCCTTCATCGCTATACTTTACACCTATAAAACCGAGATTGAATAAACCATGTCTAAGAGAAGCTAATTCCCCTAAATCAACTTCATTGGGCATTTCGGTTAAATTAGGTGTCAATACAATATCGTTGGCATCTAACAAATTATTTAAATGATTGATATTTGAATACAATTTAATATCTGGATCTATATAATATACTTTAGTTCCTTCACCATGTTTATTTAAAAGATATTGTAAATAATAAGGTTTTACAGCTGTATTAAATTCAATTATATTGTATTTTGATAACATGTCTTCAAAACAATCGTAGCCTATTTGATCGTATTTAATAACCTCAAAACCACTGTAGTCAATGGCTGCATCAAATTGATCTACTAAGCCTATAATAAACTCTGTTTCTGGCGAATATTGTTTTACAGAATCCCCCAATGTTTTGGCATGAGCCAGGTAATTATTAGAGCAAAGAGTAAATATTATTGTTTTCATTTTGTTAATTTTTGAATTGAAAATTTAATTTTAAGCTATTTAAATTGGACTATTTTCTAATTACTTTTTTAATTAAAGCATTTATTTTATACTTTAACCTTTGTATTAAATTGGGCTTGTATTTTTGATATAAATGAGCATATTTTACTTTTCTTTCTTGTAGAAAAGGTTCTGTAATTGATTTTCCAGTAGAAATTCCTCCAGCATTAAAAACGGCAACAATAGTATTTATAAAAGTAAATTTAGACTGTAAACGGCAAGCAATATTAAAATCCCAATCTGATGAAATAGGATATTTTAAATCATATTCAAGTTGGTTTTTTAGTATAAAACTTTTTCTGTAAAACATACTTTGATGGCAAATATTGGACTTCAACAATTTTTGAAAGGAAAACTCTCCGTTATAAACCTGACCGTCAGTTGCCCAACCTGTATTTCCCTTTATCAATACATTGCCATAAAGCACATTATTTTTCATTTTATTTAGTGTTTTAGATAGCGTTTGTAAAACATCATTATTGTATAAATAATCATCGCTACCTATAAAATACAACCATTCGCCTTGAGCATAATGAATACCTTTATTCATTGCATCATAGACTCCCTTATCTTTCTCACTATAAATTTTAATGCGATTGTCGTTTAATTCCTCAACAATTTTTATTGTATTGTCAGTAGATAATCCATCAACTATAAGAATTTCAAAACCTTCATAACTTTGTTTTAAAATACTTTCTAAGGCTATTAAAATAGTATTTTCTGAATTAAAAACGGGTATGATTATTGAAAATGTAGTCATTTAAAAAAATTGAAAATTGTAAAGTTTGTATACTGAGTTGTTTTTTTTACTAATAATTAAATTAAAAACTGAAATAAATATAGAATATTGCATTTTAAATACTTAAAACAGGAGTTAAATAAATTAATAATTTAAAAGTAGTTCGTTGAATATTAACGACGATTTTCATTAAAACCATTTGTATTTTAAGTTGAACTAGGAGAAAAATAAAATGATTGTTTAAATTTTCTAAGCTAATATTTACGCATTATTCTTATAAATAATCTGAAAAGTTTTTTTAAAAGAAACCTCTGTATCCTATATTTTTTTTCGCCACGATACATAAATGCAGGATAGGGTTCAAACATATAATGCCTAACACCTGAATTCCATACATTCTGGAACTTTCCCGACAATTGTAAAACCCACATTTCACAAAAATACCTCCATTTATAATAATCATTGTCAGGAATAATTAGGTAAGGATTTGGCAATAATTTGATATAAGAAGATTTACTCCACCAGAAATTACCACTGTAATGCGGTGGTGGTCCAGAACGAAACCATTTTTCGGGCTGATTTAACTGATTTTTATAGTCGCCTTTAAAATTAACGCCAGTACAGTCATATTCTTTTAAATCATTAATTCGATCCTGCCATTTTTCAACATTAAAGTATGTTAGATATGAAACCCAATTTTCTATAACTTTATTGTTAATATGAGTTACCCCTTTTGTATGAAGATACAATACATAAAAATCATGTTTTTTTGCATCTGACCATAATTCATGTAAGCCAGGGAATTCACAATGATTTATTGATGGTTGTGCATGTATTATTCGAATTTTACCCAAAACATCATTGTAATCAAAATTCAGCAAGTTTTTATCACCATTAACCACCAATATAATTAAATCACAAGCTTCATATAGTCCGCTAGCATTAATCTTGTTAAGCAATCTAAAGAGGATTTTGTTAAACCTGCCAATTATTGCGACATTAATATAGATTCTAATATTCACTTTATTTATTAATATCTTAAATTTAATGGTTTAATAGCAATTATGTAATAACTATTTTAAATTATATTTTGTCGTTATAATTTTAAACTATTTATTCAATAATTTGAAAATAATTAATTCAATTTTGAAAATAATTCAATTAATTAGGAATGAGTTTTTTATAAATAGTTATATAACTAGAGGCTTGCTTTTTATTATTGAATTTATCATGAGCGGCTTTACTTATTTTATCAGAATTAAAAGATGAAATGTTTTGAAAAAATTTTTCAATTGTTTCGTACAAACCATCAATTGATAATTCTGGGCATAAGTATCCGTTGAATCCATTTTCAATAGTTTCTTTAATACCTCCTATTGGAAAACCAATTATTGGAGTTCCGCAAGACAAAGACTCAAGCATTGTATTTGGCAAATTATCTTCTCTTGAAGGCAATATAAATACATCGGCAGCAGCATAAGCAAGTGCCATTAGTCTTTCATCATTTATAGAACCTAGATATTTTACATTTTCTTGTTTATTTGTAGCTGAAACATTACCAATTGCTACTAAAAGAAGATCTTCTTTATCAACAATTTTTTCAAAAGCTCCACTTAATAAATCAAACCCTTTTCTTTCGTTGGTTACTGATTCAGCCACAAAAAGTGCTATTTTTTTATTAGTTGGGAGATTGAATACTTCTCTTGCAAATTCTTTATTTTGAATTTTAAAAACATTAAGGTTTAAACTGTAAGGAATTATAGATACATTAAAATTATTAAAAATTTCTGAATTAGCCGCTAAACTGCCCAACCATTTTGAAGGTGTCACAACATGTAAATTTTTGAAGTCCTTTAGCGTATTTTTTTTTAATAAATATACTTCTTCATCTATTTTTTTAAGCTCATTTTCCTTGTTTGAAACTTTATCTCCTGAATAATGAAAAATACCAAGGAAAGCATTTTCATCATGAAAAGTCCAAACAATTGGTTTTGTTACATTTTTAAAAAAAGTTGAATAATCAATAAAATCAGCAACCCAATGAAGATGAATTATATCGGCTTTACTTATTTCTGACAACAAGTGAAGCTCATCAAATTCTGTATTTGGGAACGATATTACACCTCTATTTGTTATATTTCCAAGATGACGAATTATTCTTTTCCTCTTGACTTCTGTTAAATATTTTCCATAATTTCTATCAAATTTTATTTTCAGATATTTTTTTAAACTAAAGGTTTCATTTAACTTTAGTTTTACAAGATGATTAGGAACAATTATATGATTAATAATGTTAGTTTCTGATTTTTTTATTGTTAAAAAACTTGATTCAATATCGTTCTCTAATAAAGCATTATGTAATCTAATCGCTGCTGTTGCTGCACCTCCAAAATCTATGGTGTTAATATGAAGTACTTTCATGATTTTATAGCTAGTGTATTGAAAAATTTGTTTCGTTTAAATCAACATTAGTAGACTTGTTGAAAAAAAGTAAATTATAGTAACTGCTTATGATTTATCGAGTAAATTTAAAATATTTTATATAATAGGAACATTAATTTAAAATAAATAATTTTTCCTAATAATATATTTATGATAATTCAAAAATATGATAAAAATTGGTTTATTCCGCTTTGGCTCTAAAATTGAATTAATTGATGCTATTCAAATTGATTTTTATAACTACTATATCGGTTATAATGAAATAATCTGTTGACCCAAATTATTTTTAATAAATAATTATTTTAATTTATTTTTTAAAATTATTTTTAATACTTTTAAATACTTTTTGTCTTTATAAAATCGTTTTGAAAAGCTAAAGAAAGAAAAATAAGAAGAACATGGTAATTTATTCATAACTAAATCAGGCACCCAACGAACCATTGCTGAGATAAATATCTCCTTTTTATGCTTTTCAATTACAAGCTTATCTGCACCATTCTTAATCATAATATCATATAATGATGGTAGAATATGACTCATATAAAATGGCATATACTCACCCCAAGAAATATTTGCTGATGAAATTACTAATGGATCACCAATATAATATCCTGGTTTTTTCATTAAATTCAAGGCAATATATAAAGCTTGTGGTATAGAATTTCCAATACTTGAGAAAAAAGGAGCTTGATGATTATATAATAAAAAAACTTTCTCCCAATGTTGTTTGTACATTATTGAATCATATATAGGAGTAAAAATATCAGTCCTTGTTTCTACTAAATCTTTAATATTATTAACATATTTATCCTTAATATGATTTGACCTTACAAATGAATCGGTTAAATCTATCTCGTCAACCTTGTAATTATGATTTGAAGGTGTCCAATAAATATTATTACATAAAATCAAATCAACATTATATTTTTGAATTACTGACAATACCTTTTGTATGGCATTTTTATTAAAAAAATCATCACTACCCATTAACCAAACGTATTTCCCATTTGCTTTTTCGATTGCAAGTTCCCAATTAGGAATCATTCCAACGTTAGTAGGATTTGAAAAAATCTTAAGTGGAATTAGGTGAGTAAGAGTATTAAGATATTCAACAGTTCCGTCATTCGAATAGTTGTCTGAAACTACTACCTCTAACAATGAAAAATTATCTTCGGTGATTTGTTCAACTATTGAGTTCATCAAAACTTCTACAGTATTTCTCTTTTTAAAAGTAGGAATACAAATTGTAAGTAGTGGCTTATTTATCATCAAATAATAATATAGTGATAGGAGAAATAAATATGTTGAATAATTCTAATGTTTGATAATATTTGTTTAATTAAAGTAGACGTCTAAATTATCATTTAACTTGATAAAGTTAAAATTATGTTTCAAAAATATTTCAGATGATTTAATTTTTAAAATTTTCATAGAATTATCTTTAAATTCACCTTTAATTTTTACTAATTGTTTTGATCTAAAATGACAAGCTATCATATAAATAATATCTTTAATTTTAAATGTTTCAGCATATGGTGCATTATAGACATTGTTTTCTATAGGTTCGTTTAATACTGACCACAAACAAAATATTAAATCGTTCACATAAATGTATTGTCTTATTTGCTCGCCTTTACTTACATGAACTTCTAATCCATTCTTTAAATTATTAATCAAATATGGTATGATTCTATTTTCATCTTCGTATTCTCCATAAATAGTTGGTAAAATAAAATGAATAGTAGATTTTGATATATAATTGAAATAGGAGAATGCTTTTTTTGTTAAAATGTAATTTCCCGTAAAACTATTTCTTGAATAAATTATTTCTTCCTCAATCCATTCTTTGTTTGAATCACTATCTCCAATTTCAAAATAAGAACCAAACGTAACCAACCTAACTTTTGTATTTCTCAGAAAACTTGATAATCTAATTGGAAATAGTAAATTAACTTCTGTGATTTCAATAATATTAGTATTACTTTTACTCTGCACACCACAAGCAGCACAATAAAAAACAAAATCATATTCTTTAAAACAACTCAAATCGCTGATTGAAGAAATAGTATACTCCAACCAATTACAATTTAATCCGATAGGTTTTCTTGAAAATGCTGATACATCAATGTTTTTTTTTAATAAAAACTTAACTAATGATTTTCCTAAAAATCCATTTGCGCCAACCACAGCAACATTCATAAAAACACTATTTATTCAAATACTTATTGATGACTTCAACTATATAGTCATAATGATTTTCATTTAGTCCTGGCCATACACCCAGCCAAAAAGAACGATTCATTATAATATCTGTGTTGGTTAAATCTCCTACAACTCTATAATTACTATTTTTATAAGCAGGTTGTTTAATCACATTTCCTGCAAAAAACAAACGTGTACCAATCTTATTATTTTCCAAATATTCTACAAATTCTTCTCTGTTTATATAACTATTTTCGCGTAAAGTTACCATAAAACCGAACCAAGATGGTTCACTATTTGGCGTAGCTTCTGGCAAAATAAAATGATCTTCAAATTGCTTTAATTTGGCATACAACAACGAATGATTGTCCTTACGCCTTTGTACAAAAAAATCAGCTTTTTTTAATTGACTCAATCCAATAGCCGCTTGCATATCAGTAACTTTTAAATTAAATCCTACATGAGAATAAGTATACTTATGGTCGTACCCATGAGGTAAGTCTCCTAAATCCCAACCAAAACGTTTGCCACAAGTGTTATCACAACCAGGATCACAATAGCAATCTCTACCCCAGTCACGGAAACTTTTTGCGATAGCACCAAGTCTTGGGTTATTCACTAATACAGCTCCACCTTCTCCCATTGTAATGTGATGTGCGGGATAAAAGGAAACCGTAGCTAAATCTCCAAAAGTACCCGTCTTTTTTCCATTGTATGTAGCCCCCAACGAATCGCAGTCGTCTTCAATTACCCATAAATTATGTTCTTTAGCAATTTTCATCACTTTTTCTATTTCAAATGGATTTCCTAATGCATGCGCTATCATAATAGCTTTTGTTTTAGGAGTAATTGCTTGTTCAACTAAATCAACCTTAATATTATATGTAGGGAGATCAACATCTATAAAAACGGGAATACAACCGTATTGTATCATTGGATTAATTGTTGTTGGAAAACCTGCGGCAACCGTTATGATTTCATCGCCTGGAAGTATTTGTCTTTTACCTAATTTAGGAGATGTTAGGGTATAAAATGCAACTAAATTTGCAGAGGAGCCCGAATTGACTAATAAAGAAGAACGGGAACCAAACCATTTGGCAAATTCTTTTTCAAATTCTTCTCCAAATCTGCCAGTAGTTAACCATCCATCAAGAACAGAATCAACCCCAAATAATAAATCATCAGCATCTAAAACTTTTCCGGTTACAGGAATATAGTTTTCACCAGGAACAATTACTTGCGTGGTATTTTTTTCTGCAATTTTTCTTAATACATCTAACAGTTCTTGATTTAAATGTTTGATTTCCATATGTTATAATTATTTATTTTGTCCATATTATTTGTTTTTCTACCGCATCTTTTACATAAGTATTCAAATCGTCTTCGGTATTTATTTTATTTATAGTATAAAAATCTTTATACCAGTTAATTGTTTTTTTTATGGATTGATTCATATCCCAAACAGGGTACCAATTTAAATTAATATTCGCTTTTGAGCAATCTAATCTTAAAAAATGAGCTTCATGAGGTTGGTTTTCTAATTTTGGAAAATGAAATTTTAAATTTTCCCATACTAAACTAGATTCTTCTAAAACTTTTTGAACTGTCAAAACTTCACTTTTTTTTGGCCCAAAATTCCAACCATCTGAAACAGAAATATCACCTTCTAATACTTTTTGTCCTAGCAACAAATAACCAGATAAAGGTTCCAAAACATGCTGCCATGGTCTTGTAGCGCTAGGATTTCTTATTTCAGTAGTTTTATTGGCAATACTGTTTTTTATCAAATCAGGAATTAAACGATCTTTTGACCAATCTCCACCTCCAATAACATTACCGGCTCTACCTGAAGCCAAAATGAAATGATGTGAATTACCAAAACTATCAATATTAAAAAACGATCTTCTGTATGATGAAACAATCAATTCGGCAGCTCCTTTTGAAGCACTATAGGGGTCGTAACCGCCCATTCTGTCGCTTTCATTGTAAGCCCAGTCGTTTTCAAAATTCTCATAACACTTGTCACTAGTTACATTTACGATACCTTTTATTGAAGCTAAGCTGCGACAAATATCAAATATGTTTGCTGTACCAATTATGTTTGTAGTAAAAGTTTCTATAGGCTCTTGATACGAATAACGAACCAATGCCTGTGCCGCTAAATGAAATATAATATCAGGCTGAATTTCTTGCAATTTGTTTGATAACTCTTTATAGTTAATAATATCTATAAAACTTTCATCAATATTGAGTTGTAATAACTCAATATGTGAAGGATTTGTGTATATCTTGTCAGAAATACCATATACAATTGCTCCTAATTTTTGTAACCAAAAAACTAACCATGAACCTTTGAAACCTGTATGTCCAGTTACTACTACTTTTTTTCCTTGATATATATTTCCGAATAATTTCATATTATATAATTTACCAAACTTTCCATTTTGCATCTCCTGAATACCACAAATTTTCTAATTCTTCCTTATCTCTCATTGCATCCATGCACTTCCAAAATCCATAATGCTTATAAGTCATTAATTGACTGTCATTTGTTAATTGAATTAACGGATCCTGTTCCCACATAATATTTGTCATGTCCTCTTTTAAATAACTAAAAATCTTTTTATCTAAAACAAAGAAACCACCATTTATCCAATGATTATCATCTTTTGGCTTTTCTTTGAAGTTATTTACTAATCCGTCAGTAGCTATATCCATTGTTCCAAATCGTCCGTCAGGAATTATTGCTGTAATAGTAGCCAGTTTTTGATGTGATTTATGAAACTCAAGTAGTTTAGTAATATCTACATCTGAAACTCCATCCCCATATGTAAGCATGAAAGTATCTTCATTAATATATCTTTCAACTCGTTGAAGTCTACCAGCAGTCATAGTATCTAATCCTGTATCAACTAAAGTAACTTTAAAATTTTCTGCATTTGTATTATGAACTTCTACAACATTATTTTGAAGCTCAATAGTAATATCGGCATTATGAGAAAAATAATTTACGAAATATTCTTTTATGGCATACCCCTTGTAGCCAAGACACAAAATAAAATCAGTAAAACCATGTTTCTCATAAATTTTCATAATATGCCACAATATTGGTTTTCCACCAATCTCAATCATAGGCTTGGGTTTCAAATGAGATTCCTCAGAAATCCTAGTTCCTTTACCTCCTGCAAAAATTACTACTTTCATATAATTAAATTTTTTGGGTTTCCCAATATAGCTTTGGTCTGATTTGTCCAATCCAAACTCCTGTATAATCTTTAGTCATTTCACCTGTTTCATTAACCCCAAAAGACAAAACTTCTTGCACCATAGCCATTTCTGAATTTACTGGAGGAACTAAAAAAGCACTAATTTTATAACTCGATTCGTTTAAAAAATTTGCAGGTATTTTACAAACTGTTCTATATTTTCCTTTTGATAAGGGTTTATTATAATATTCATCAAAATTTATTGAGGATGAAGGGCTATTAAATGTAGCCAAAATACATGTGCCGAGTGAATCTAGTAAATGGATGCTAGGCCATAATTGAATACCTTCCGTAGTAACAGTGTATTCAATTTCAATAACTACATCTTTATCAATCCTAACTGAATTTGATATTTCCCCATCGGAGACAATACGAATTGCGTCAAAATAAGCGTGAGGACATTTTTGCTGGTAAACAATTTGGTCTTTTAAAACTTCCGCTCCACTATTATTACCATCATTAATGTATAAATCAATTATTTTATTACAAGTATCTTGCTTAATTAACAATCCGTTTTTTAAATACATTGCTTTACTACAAAGGGTCGATACCGCTGCCATATTATGGCTAACAAACAATACGGTCCTACCTTCACCTTTAGAAACGTCACCCATCTTACCTAAACACTTTTTTTGAAACTCAGCATCTCCTACAGCCAGTACCTCATCAACAATTAAAATTTCACTTTCTAAATGCGCCGCCACTGCAAAAGCCAAACGGACATACATCCCCGATGAATAACGCTTTACAGGGGTGTCAATATAACGCTCTACACCTGAAAAATCTACTATTTCATCAAATTTTCGAGTAATTTCATGCTTACGCATACCTAAGATAGCTCCATTTAAAAAAATATTTTCCCTACCAGTCATTTCAGGATGAAACCCAGTTCCTACTTCCAGCAGAGAGGCAATTCTACCTTTAGTATAAATTTTACCTGTCGTAGGCTGAGTGACTTGACTTAATATTTTTAGAAGTGTGCTTTTACCTGCACCATTTCGTCCAATAATACCCACTGAATCCCCTTGATTTATTTCAAAATTTATATTTTTAAGACTCCAAACATAATCACTTTCTCCCTTTAAAGATCTATCGTTTGAATCTCCGATTTTTAAAAAAGGATCTTCTTTACCTCTAACATTATAGTACCATCTTTTTAGGTCATCTTTTACAGTACCTGAACCAACTGACCCTAAGCGATACTGTTTAGATATATTTTCAGCTTTAATTACTATTGACATGTTTTTATTTTATATTTAAATTTTATACTTTATTTACGATTTAGGTTCTAATCAAAAATTTTAAACGGTATCCATAAAGGTCTTTTGAACTTTATTAAATATTACTACTCCTATGGCTAAAATAAATACAGAAAACAAAAATGAATATATTAATGATAATGGATTGAAATGACCTACACCTAAATAGGCAAATCGCATATATTCAAAAATTGGAGCTAATGGATTAATTTGTACTAACCATAGATATTTTTCTGGTACTGTAGAAACTGGATAAATTACTGGAGAAGCATACATAAAGAGTTGAATTCCAAAAGAAATTAACATAGACAAATCTCTATACTTTGTTGTTAATGAAGATAATATCAACCCTAATCCAAGAGACAGAATTGCCATAATTAACAAAATAAAAGGAATAAATATTACCCAAAGATTTGGATGCACCAACCCTTTTAAATAAAAATAGACAATAAAGCACAAAAACAGGATATATTGAATAAAAAATCTCATCAAATGAGAAACAATAGTCGTTAATGGCATAATTAATCTAGGAAAATAAACTTTACCAAAAATCGATGCATTGCTTTGAAAAACGTTTGAAACATCAGTAAGACAAACTGCAAAATAATTCCAAATGGTTATTCCGGCCATATAAAAAACAAATTTAGGCGCACCATCTGTAGAGATTTTTGCTAAGTTCCCGAAGATAATTGTAAATGTAATTGTTGTTAAAATTGGTTGAATAAAAAACCACAATGGCCCTAAAATGGTTTGTTTATATCCAGCAATAAAATTTCTTAATACAAACAATTGTAATAAATCTCTATATCGCCAAACTTCTTTAAGTCGTAAATCAAAAAGCTTACTTTTTTCTTGAATTATTAAATCCCAATTTTCATTATCTTGATTCATATTTTTTTTTTGAAATGATTAATTTTATTGATTTTATTTGTGAATTTTAACTTCTATTTATCTCCTCATCTTATTTTTATAATAGTTTAAGCAATAATCAGGAAATGATAATTGTCTCATTTTATTTAAAACTAAATCTATATCATAAATTAATGATTTCATAGCTACCGATTTTAAATCAGCATCATAAACTAAATAATTAATTTCATTAATAAATTTTCTATTTTGTCCTACACTTCCTGAATTAAATAAAGTAAAATTATTATTTGAATATTTGAACTGATGATGTGAATGACCAATAATATAATTGTTGTCTAAGAAAACTTGTGTTTCAGGAAAGATGTAGTTATCATTGATAGTATGCGTGCAAATAAATGTATCTAATTTTGTTTGTGTTACAAAAGATGAAATGATTTCTTTTTTTTGAAAACTTGGATAAGTCATTTTAAAAAAATCTTGAACTAAAGGATTTGTTCCTGGATAGAATCCGTTTATAAATGCTTCTTCGTGATTTCCCATAATCAGGGTTGAGTTAGGCAACGAGATTGCTAACTCTACACATTCGTTACTCCATGGCCCGTAATTTACTAAATCACCTAAGCAAATATACTTTTCACAGGCTTTTTCTTTTTTTATCATTTTTTCAAACGCGGGTAAATTTCCATGTACATCACTGTAGATTAACACTTTCATATTTTTTTGAGTTAAACTATATTATTTTAAAATTTCATATTATTGTTTAAAAAAATTATTGATTTGTATTTTTACAATAGCCTAGCACTACAGTTTATAACAAAATAGCCCCTCTGAATTTTTTTTAAACAATTTGTTTCATAAACCACAGTTTAAGTTTATAAAAATATTTATATTTTATTTTTTTTAATCCTCTAAATTCTACCTCTTTTCCGTTTGCTCCATTAATACCGCTATACAAAGGATATTCTGGCCAAGGTTCGTAAATTCCTCCCTCTGCCATTAATAAGTGTACACTTCTTGCCAATACGCTCTCAAAATACAATTTCGACGGCTCATCCAAATATTTTTCTAGGGTTGGTTTGAAATAAGAAGAGTAAAAATCAGGTCTAAAAATAATCATTCTACTATCACTTCTGGTGGTATTCAGGCCAAAATTTACATGAACATCCGCATTAGAATGCTGCACTTTTTCAATTATTTCTGTCAAATTATTGATGCGGTATCTACCTGTAATTTTAATAATAAGATTCGCATTGGAAATTAAAATGGAGTGCTGGATTGCATAATCTAAAATCTCTTTTTCGCCATGGCCTTTGCCTAAATGGCTGTTTAAGGAGGTAAACGTATGGTACTCAAAATTCTGTATAGATTTCCCGACATGCTGTATAGCTTGAGAAAACGTATTACTGCTATCTACAAAAACAACGGGATAGCCCAAACCTGCATAATATTTTAACGCATACAGATACTGGCTTTCCCTTTCTTTATTATCCTGTATAGCAACATCAGGAGTATTTGTAGGGTTTATACTTGAGGTAAGAAGTAAAACTATTTTATGCTGTGAATTCATGTATTAAGTCGTTGATATATTAATTCTTAAAGTTGGTAAAAAAAATGTGTTTGATTTTAATTTAATCTGATATAGAAATAATAAATTATATCCTAATTACCTAAGTGTAAATTTTATTATAAATCAGAAATATGATATTTAAAAACGTCTACAGATTAAAATAATCTTTTACAAAGAATATTTGTTATTTAATGTTACTTTATTAACTTTAATTGCAATATTATTAAGAATACATTCAATTTTATTATTATTGAGTAGAAATTAATTATAAAATTGAATGTATTCTTAATAATAATGAACCAAGGAAATTATGCTATTATTTTCACTAACAGTAACTTTAAATTTTTGTAGTTCGTTTAAAAAATTACACATTATATTAAATAATAATAAGCAGGCTAAATATAATAAAAACTGCATTATTGTAGGGATTATTTAAACTAAATATGAATCCCAAATTTTAATTCTATAAGTTAAATATCTCTTCTATCTCTTTATAAAATTTATCTTTCTCTAATAATACTCTTCTTTTATAAAATTGAAAATCTTTTATATTTTCTTCATAATTTAGAATTGTATCTGTAATTCTTTCTGTAATAAAATTAATTTCATCCTCACCAAATTTATACTTTTGGGGTATAGGTATATCTTCAAAAAAAGCTGATGCGCCTTTTTTACCAACAATTATACAACAATCATAAAGTGCTGCTTCTCTTGGCAATCTATCTTTTCCGGGATGATTACCAAAATCAATATAAATTTTAGAAATTTTAAAATAATTAGCTAACTCTTTTCTTGAAAGATTTACTAAAGGAATAAATCTATATTGAGAAAGTAATTTTATAATTTTTTTTGTAAATTTTAATCCTTTTGCTGGATTATACAAAATTATATCTTGTTTTTCACTTTTAATATCGCCCTCTAGAAAATCCGAATTAATATAATCACTCAATGGTAAAATATCACTTACTTTATTTTTCAACAAAGTACATTTTGCATAAGTTGACTGATATACATGTAAAAAATTATTTTCAAGATTATTTAAATCTTTAAATCCTATCCCTGTTAAAATATTTTTTTTATTTATTAAACGACCATATATAGTTTTAAAAATAATTGATGGATTCGAAAATTTAATCATTTCATATAATGAAGATCTGTAGTAAAAATTATCAACTGACATCCACCATAGAATAAACTGAATATGTTTAAACTTTTTAATAAAATGAAAAGTTGTTTCAGGAATTATTATAATATTTTTCATATTATCTATGGGTTGAGAAGCAATAGAAATATTATATCCCTTAAACCCAATTGGTATTTCTCCAATTGTAAAATCTCCATTTTTTAAATACACAATAAATGCATCAATTTTTCTATTAATTAAAAAATCAACTAATTGATGTGCTAATTCAGTTCCTCCAGTCTCAATTTTTTCTGGACATAATACAAAAATTTTACTTTCTTTTTCGAAATTTATCATAATTTTTTTGTCATTTGTAAGGCATTATCAATTACTTGATGCATGTCGTAATATTTATATTCAGCTAATCTACCACCAAATATTACATGAACATCAGTAATTGAAAGCGCAAGATATTTTTCGTAAATTGTTTGATTTTTATTATCATTTATAGGATAATATGGCTCATTATCTTTTGAATACTCATCAGGATATTCCTTTGTAATAACTGTTTTTAATTGCTGTCCAAATTCAAAATGCTTATGCTCAATAATTCTTGTATATGGAATCTCTTTTTCGGTATAATTAACAACTGCGTTACCCTGATAATTCGGAATGTCCATAATTTCATGCTCAAAGTGTAGACTTCTATATTCTAACTTGCCAAATCTAAAGTCATAAAATTCATCTATTTTGCCAGTATAAAGGACTTTATTTGCAAGATTATTCCACTTTTCTTTATCATCAAAGTAATTGACATTCTGAATAACTTCAATTCCCTCTAACATTTTTTCGATAAGTTTGGTATATCCATCAATAGGTATTCCTTGATAAATGTCATTAAAATAATTGTTGTCAAATGTAAATCTAAATGGCAATCTTCTAATAATAAAAGAGGGGATTTCTGTAGCAGGTCTGCCCCACTGTTTTTCTGTATAACCTTTAATTAACTTTTCATAAATATCTCTACCTCCTAAAACCAATGCTTGTTCTTCAAGATTTTTTGGATCAATAATATGTCTGAATTCTGCTCGTTGCTCATCAATTTTATTTTGGGCTTCTTGTGGAGTTTTCACCCCCCACAACTGATAAAAAGTATTCATGTTAAAAGGGAGATTATACAAACTTCCCTTATAATTTGCAACAGGTGAGTTAGTAAATCTATTGAATTCTACAAATGAATTAACATAATCCCAAATTTCTTTATTACTAGTATGGAAAATATGTGCCCCATATTTATGAACATTAATACCCTCAATTTTTTCAGTAAAAATATTTCCAGCTATATGGTTTCTTTTATCAATGATAAGACATTTTTTTCCTTTTTTCGTCATTTCATAAGCAAAAACGCTGCCAAATATTCCAGCGCCTACAATCAAATAATCATATTTTATATTTTCCATTATATCATCTAAGTATTAGTTAAAGTTTAATATTATATCTAGCTCCAAAAATATCTATTACAAAATTAAATTCTTCTTTGAGATTTAAAAACTTTTTAAACATCGTAATAAAAAATTGATGTTTTATTATTTTCTATAGAATTTTTAAAAGGTTTAATTCTGTAATTTATATATATAAATTTCTTTCTATACATTTATTCATAAAATACTTTCGTATTGACGAATTTTCAAGAATAATAATTGAATTTTACGGTTAGTTCTACAAAACGATTAAAAAACAGTTATTTCCCCTCAAGGGCCCCATCGGGCAATATAACATTTAAACCAGACAAACTCCATTTCAAAACGATTTGTCCGTAAACTGTAAAAAAAAGTTTGCCGAAAATGTAAAAATAAGGATTCATTTTATTCTGTGTATAGAAGTGTTTAAACGAACCTAGGATTGACAAAGGTTCGCTTTTGTATAATTTATCTTTTCTATTCTCATAGCCGATAACGGATAACCCAAAACTGATAATTCATAACCCGTAACTCACAACCCAAAACCTAAAATAAAAAATCCTCTATATTTTCCCTTTGGATAATTTGAAATTGGCTCCCTTTATATGTGTCTAAAAACAATTTTGGTGTCTTGGATTTCGCTTTTGGATTCCACTTGAATTCAAAATCCATTAAACTGGTTTAAAAATATAAACATAACCGTTTTTAAAATACTTAACTGAATCTACCACTTTATAATTTTCGAGATTATTTCTTTCTTCAACATTCAAATCCTTACTAATTAAAATGGGCATCGGTTTATTTTTAAATTTGGGATTGTCATTTAATCTGTCTTTTAAGAATTCCCATTGAAAAGTATCCCAAATTAGGGGGTTGTAATAATTAATAAAACCCGTAAGCATGATATCGCCTGGCATGGCATACATACCAATGATTTCCTTTCTGTTTGGAGACGATTGGGTTAATTTAACTTTTAGGTTTTTCAGGTAATCTGCCTGATTTTTTTCTAATTTAATCCATTTATCATTTCCATATTTGTAGGCCACAAAGTTAGTAGATAATTTGGGTTGATTGTCTGGATTTGCTATAACATTATTATAAATCTTAGCTGATATAAAACTAGCGAAAATAAAATACCATGTTAAAATATAGCGCTCTGGCATTTTATTACCAATAGATTTACTATAAACTAAAAGTAAAAACCAGAAAAAAAGATATTGTTGGCTTGTTCTAAAAAAATATACATTTGAACCAATAGTACAAATGAATGGAGCTAAAAATAATAAAATGATAATGAATCTATTATGCCAAGAGCATTCTTGTACCTTTATAAAATAAATAAAAAAACCGATAGCTATTGATGCCGTAATCATTAAGCCATATTGAAAAACATCAAACTCATTGCTTGAACGATGACTGACAAAAAAATAAGCCAACAAAACAGCAATTGCCATTAGTGATATAACTTTTGCTTTAAGAGTTACGGTAGCTTTATTTAATAAATAAGCAGCAATATATCCCACAATATTTAAAATAAAAACCCATTTAAAAGATGCTACTATTCTTTTAATTAAAATAGACTTATCATAAGCTCCATAGTAGGTAGATATTTCTAAACTATCCTTTAAAACTGTAAGAAAAGCATAGTCAGAAAATATAATTTGGAAGACCATTTGAACTGACACATAAACCAATAAAATTAATGAAAATTTAAATATTACATCTTTCCATTTAAACTCAGATAAGCTAATAGTTGTTAAAACAAAAATCATTCCTAATAAAACTAAACTGAGCGGTGGTTTTACGAAAAAACACAAACTTGATAAAACAGCCATCAACAAAGACCATAAATACTGTCTAAAAGCTGAAGATTTTTGAAAGTTTGTATACATGTATATATAAGACAAAACTAGTACAAAGCTTATTGTATTGTACGACAAAGATTGTGTTAGGTAGGTATAACAAGAAAATATTGCTACCGCTAGAAACGATTTATCTAAAACAGAAAAATTACTTCTGCGAAAAAAAGGCAAACCCAAAACAAAAAGAAGAACCAATGAACTAAGTTTAAGCAATCTCAAACTTATGATGCTGAACTCAAATTTTGTGATTTTATACAAAATCTTAAAAAACAAATCATAGTTAACCAACCCATTATTATTTATTGTATTTGGGTTTGAAAAAGCAAAATGCAATCCTTCATCTGATAAATCAATTCCTTTGTTAATGGACCAAAATAAAATGGTTAAAATAATTACAACGAATAAAATTAATATAGTAACTGCCCAACGGTTCAGATTAAAATGAATCTTATTTATAATCATAATTTGGTATAAAAGATTATTAACATGTTATAATTCAAAAGTTAAATTCAATTCTTAATTTATATTTTTAATACTTGCAATTATATTTTGAATGCCCTCTACATCTAATTCATAAAACATAGGCAATCTTACTAAACAATCTGAAAAATTGTCTGAATTGAATAATGCCCTTCCATCATGCTTATCCTTATAAAAATCACTGGAATGTAATGAAAGATAATGAAAAACAGCATGATAGCCGTTACTCTTTAATTGTTCTATTAATGCCATCCTATAGTTCATATCTTTACATATTATATAAAACATATGCGCATTATTTGTAGCATAATTGGGAACTATTGGCAAATTAAAATGCAATGAGTCTATCGCTTTTAGTCCACTGTAATAGGTGTTCCAAAGACTCTTTCTTTTATTTTGAATGACTCCTAAATTTTCAATTTGAGCCCACAAAAAAGCAGCTATTACTTCTGAAGGTAAAAAGGAAGAACCTGTGTCTACCCAACCATATTTATTGACTTCTCCTCTAAAAAACTCAGCTCTGTTTGTTCCTTTTTCCCAAATAATTTCAGCTCTTTGTATAAAACGTTCGTCATTAATCGTTAGCATCCCTCCTTCTCCAGAAATTATATTTTTGGTCTCATGAAAAGAAAAAGCGGCTAGATGACCAACGCTACCTAATGCTTTTTTAACGCCATCTTTACCTGTATAAAAACTATCAATGGCCTGGGCAGCATCTTCAATTACCAATAAATTGTACATGTTGGCTACCTCCATAATTTTATCCATATCACAGGCAACACCCGCATAATGTACAGGTATTATCGCCTTTGTCTTATTGGTTATTAAGGCTTCAATTTTACCCGCATCAATGTTGGGATTATCTGAATAGGAATCAGCGAAAACAATTTTGGCACCTTGTCTTATAAAAGCAATAGCTGTAGAAACAAAAGTGTAACTAGGTATGATTACTTCATCGCCGGGTTCAATATTAGCGAGCATAGCAGCCATTTCTAGGGCGTCTGTGCACGAAGTAGTTAACAATACTTTTTTGAAACCATATTGACTTTCAAAAAAATTTTGACATAATTTTGTATATTTACCATTACCAGAAATTTTTCCCGAGTTTACAGCATCATAAATATAATGGGTTTCTTTACCAGTCAAATATGGTTTGTTAAATGGGATTTTCATTTATACTATTTTTATAACTGTTCCTCCCCAAGAATACCCTACACCAAAACCTGCCAACAAAATAGTATTGTTTTTTTGTAATAATTTTTCTTTTTGTGCGTGATACAAGGCTATAGGAATTGTAGAAGAAACTGTATTGCCGCAATTACCAATATAAATGTAAAATTTATCATTTTCTATTTTACATTTTTTTCGTAAACTGTCGAGCATAAATTTATTTGCTTGATGCAAAACAAACAAATCGATATTTTCCTTAGTTAAATTATTTTTCTGAATGGTGTTTTCAATTAATTTTGGTACAGAAGCTAATGTAAATAAAAATATTTCAGAACCATTCATATATAAATAATCATCGGAAAGATAATTTCCATATTCGTCTTGAGATGCTTCCTTGTTCGTCTTCAGATTTCTCATCGCGCCATTTTTCACAATAAGATTCTCTGCTCCTTTACCGTCTGTTCCATACTCAAAATTACCAATTTCAGCAAAACCATCCTCCGAAGAAATCAAAGTGGCAGCAGCGGCATCACCAAAAATTGTCTTGTTACTTTTATCTTTTGGATGAATAAATTTAGAATACGTCTCTGAAGTTACAAATAAAACATTTTTAGCTTGGCCAGAAGCTATTAATCCTTTAGCTAACCCAAGCCCATATATGTAACCCGAACAACCTAAATTCATATCAAAAGCTCCTACACTGGTCGATAATCCTAATTTTTCTTGAATAATACAAGCGGTTGTTGGCAAAAAATAATCAGGACTTTGAGTACATAAAATTAAATAATCAATAGTAGATTTATCAATATTATGTTCTAAAAATAATTTTTCGGCTGCTTTTACCGCCATATCACCAGCCGTTTCATCAGATGCTGCAATATACCTGCAATCTATCCCGGTTTTATCAGCAATTTTATCAATGCTCCATTCCGGAAAATCTTTTTCAATTACAACGTTATTTAACTCATATTGAGGTAAATGATATGAAATAGCTTTAATATTTGCTGTCATAATTTTTTAATTTAAAATATTGGATCTTCCGCCATCAATAGTTATTGTTGTGCCAGTTATCCAACTGCTTTTGTCAGACAGTAAGAATAATGCTAAATGTGCTATATCTTCTGGTTTACCATATCCTAATGGGTATTTTTTTCTGTCTACTATAATTGCTTCCGCCGATACTTGTTTTGCAACTGATTCTGTTAGTGTAGTTTCTACTTGCCCTGGGGCTATACAATTTACTCTTATGTTTTGTCCTGAAAGTTCCGATGCAAATACTTTAGCACTTGAATTTAATGACGCTTTGGTAGATGAATAAATAAAATTTCCTTTCATTCCAACTTCTCCAGCTATTGAACTGATGAAAATTATTGAAGCGTTTTTGTTTATAAGTTTCTTTTTCAATAGTTTAGATATTATCAAAACTATTGAATCATAGTTTATAGTGCGAATTTTATTCAATAAATTCATATCCAAAAACTTAATGGGTTGCAATTGTACAATTCCTGCAGCATGTACAATTCCATCAATTGGAATTTTTATAATTTCGATTAAATTTTCTAACTTATCCAGATTTTCTAAATCATATAATACCCCCTTAAAATGAATTCTTTTTGTCATTTTATTGGCCAAATCGTTTAGTTTTTCTTGGTTTCTACCCACTGCAATAATATTTCCATTAAAATTTGCAATTTGCATACAAATTTCATATCCTATTCCTGATGTAGCGCCAGTAACTAAAATTGTTTTTCCAGAAAAATTTATAAATTCAATCATGAAATAGTTTCTAAATATTTTTTATGAAATTGTACAATTCGTTTTTCTTCGGTTCCTAAAAAATAGGTTTGATTCACAAATGGCATATTTTTTTGTACTTGCTCCAAAACCACTTTGTCTTCTAAAAGTATTTTATTTATACTTATTTTAACCATTTCTAAAAATGCATCATGAATTGTTTTTTTTGGTTCAAAATCATTTTTAAATTTTGAATCATAAAAACGTTTTCTTAAAATCGTTTTTTCCGAATTTATGGGCAAAATATTTCCCACATAAATGCTCGTTGCTTCTGTGGAAGAAATTAATAAATTTGGAAAAATGAAATAATGTCGAAAGGTTTCATGTTGAAATTCACGATTTTGCAAATATTTTAAAATTTTGTTTTCAGTAGAAGCATCATCAATTTTAGGATAATCTGCTACGGAATGTCCGTTATAATATTCATCATTAGCTTCGGGTTTTCTACAAAATCCCATTCCATAGAGGGTTTCTTGATGAATAGCTGGACAATGATAGGCTTCGATTACATTTTCGACAACAATTTTCCAATTAATCTTTTGAACGTCGTCATCAAAATAAAAATTATTATTGATCGCATTGCTGATCTCCAGAAGTTTAAAATAAAAAATTCCCAAATACGATTCAATTGTTGGTGCATTTGGATTGAGTGTAAAAAATATAAACTTACCCACTTTTGCAAGCGATAATGATTTGACTTTTAAACAGTTAAATTCATTACAATTAGTATCAAATGTGTGCTTTTGCGGAATTGTTTTTGGTTTTCCGTCCTTGTCGAAACTCCAATTGTGGTATTTGCAAATAAAAATACCGTTGCCTTTGGTTTCGGTATGGATTTTATTAAATCGATGCGGACAAATATTTTGAAATGCTTTTAATTCGCCTTTAAAATTTCGTATAACTATTGGATATTCAAATATTTCTAATGTTAGATATGAATTGTTTTCAGTCAAATCGCTTTCCATTGCTGCAAAAATCCAATTGTTTGAAAATATTTTTTCAAATTCAATTTTTTGGATTTCAATACCAAAATATTTCGATGGATGGATTAATTTTTGACTTTGCACTACAAATAACTCATATCAAATTGAACTGATTTTTCGATTTTCATTGAAACTGCTCCCCATGATAATCCTACGCCAAAGCCACACATTACTGTAGAAATATCATTTTCGAGTTTAATTTCGATAAAAGTTTGAACGATAGTTAATGGAATAGATGCACCATTAGTGTTTCCAAAATTTTGTATCGAATTTGGTGTTTTTTCTTTTTTGGCTTTTACTTTTTTACGAATGGTTTCATTCATAAATAAATTGGCTTGATGCAGAAAGAGATAATCAACATTTTCAATGGTTTGATTGGTATTTTCTAACAATTCAATTATTGATTTTGGAGCAATTTTTATAGCAAAATTAAATACATCTATTCCTCTTAATTGCAAATCAATATCCCGCCTTTTGCCAATGCTTTCATCTTCAAAATCAATATTTTGAAACAATAATGAAGAGGAATTTGTTCGGTTTCTAGCTCCGCCGTCATTTATTTTTATGGCTTCCAATCCGCTTCCGTCTGAACCAATTATAAATGACCATTTTGAAGGGTTTTTGTTTTGATATTCAATAGCTGTGACCGTTCCTGCATCGCCAAAAAGCGGGTAAACACTTTTGTCATACTCTGACGTATATAGACTTATGGTATCTCCAACCATCAATAAAGCTTTGTTTAAATTTTTATTTTGTAATAAATTGGAAATTAAATTTAAGCCATAAATATAACCCGAACAGCCCAATGAAATGTCAAGACAAAAACAATTTTGAGACAATCCCAATCGATTTTGCAATAAATTTGAAGTTGCTGGTAGTATGTAATCTGGTGTTTGGGAAATAAAAATTAACACATCTATTTCGTCTTTTTGCCAATTTAATTTTTGAATAATATTTTTTGCAGCTTGTAAGCAAAGATCTGAAGCACATATCGTTCCGTCAGAAATATGGCGTTGTTTGATTCCTGTATTCTGTTCAAAAACTTGAGCTTCTTTTTTAGAAAAAATTTCTAAATCGGAAGTTTTTTGAATTTTTTTAGGAACACAGGCTGCAATTCCTTTAATTGATATATTTACTGCCTCTATAAATGCCATTGGTTTTTATTTTGAAACTATTGCATATAAATCTGCTACAGTTGTTGTGGTTTTAAAATCATTTGCCGATAAACTAACTCCGTAAGAGTCATCAACAAATGCTATGACAATCAATGCCATCATTGAGCTCCATTCGTCTAAATTTTTATATTCAGTATCAAAGTTAATTAAACTTGGATCTGTATCATCAAATTGTTCTTGAAAACCATGTAAAAATTTTTCTTTTTCCATTTTTTATCTGTTTAGAATTTCTTTTATTTTTAAAGTTTTTTTCCTGTAATTTTCTGGTTTTAATATAAAAAAGACAACTTCATCAGTGCTTTTTTCTTCATTTTTTATGCAACCTTGTGCTATGCTTGATGAAATGGCTTTTTGATTTGTAGCTTTTACTTGAGAATAAATATGATCTAATTTCAAATCATCAAAAATATAATCATTAAAACATAAAACTATTCGAGCTACAATATCAGTGTTTTCAAAGTCTGAAGATGCCAAATAAATTCCACCTTCGCCTACATTATCTATTATATTTTTAACATTGATTAATCCTACAGAAACGTTATTATAATTGGCAACAAAATAATAGTTTTGATTATTATTAATCGTTTCAAACCATTTTTGTTGCATTTCTTCGGTAATAAAATCAGTATAAAGCATTTTGCTACTTACAAATTCTGAATTTCGCCAATTTCGGAGCATTTCCAAATGATTTTTATCTACTCTTTCTAATGATATATTATAATTTTTAATTTTCATACTGCTTTAATTTTTAATTTTTTATAATTTTATCAATGATATATGTAGGTCTGTTTTTAGTTTGCTCAAAAACCTTTCCTACATAAATTCCTACAACGCCCACTACAGTAATTATTATACCTGATAAAAACCATAAAGATATTATAATAGAACTATATCCTGAAACTTTTATGCGATCTTCTAAATATAAATAAATATTTATTATGCCCCCTATAAACGCCAAAAAAGAAATTAGCATCCCAAATTTTACAAATATTTTTAAGGGCTTATTTGAATAGGAAATAATGGCGTTGAATGCGAGCGACATAGATTTCGATAAACTATATGAAGAAGTTCCGCTATATCTGTCGGCATGCTCTACAGCAATAGAAGTTGATTGATAACCAACATGATTTACAAATAAAGGAAACGCTTTGATGTGGTCTCCTATTTGTAGAACTGCGTCAATGACTTTTTTATTGTATATTCCAAAGTTTGCAATTTCATTATTAAAATGAATATCAGCTAAATAGTTGAATATTATGGTGTAAATTTTAGATGCTAATTTCTTAAAAAAGCCATCTTTTCTGTTTTCTCGTCGTGCCAAAACTATATCAAAGCCTTCAATGGCTTTGTTGTAGATTTTGACAATTTCTTTGGGCTGGTCTTGTAAATCACAATCCATAACTACAATCCATTCTCCTTTTGCTTCAGAAAGTCCAGCCATTATTGTAGGATGTTGCCCAAAATTTCTGCTTAATCTTAAGCTCTTTACTTCAGAAAATTTTGAAGAAAGTTGCTGCATAACTTCCCACGAGTTATCTGGACTTCTATCATCTACTAGTATAATTTCATAAGTAACATTCATTTGGCACATCACTCTTTGAATCTCATCTACAAGTTTTTCGAGTATTTTTTCAGCTTTATAAACTGGGCTTACTATTGAGATATGTGGTACTTCTTTCATAATTAATTAATATTTCACTGTAACTATTATCCCCATAATAATTAATCCTAATCCTAACAATTTACCAATACTAAAGGTCTCTCCTAAAAATAGTATTCCAATTACAAAAACCAAAGCTGGTGCCAAACTCATAAAAGGATAAGCTTGGGTAATTTCAAACTTGGTCATGGCTGCCATCCAAAAGAGGGAAGCAATAAATGCTGAAGCAAAACCAGAGAATATAAAAGGATCAAAAATTAGCTTAGTTAAATAGACTATTTTTTCTGAAAATCCTTCCGGTAAAATAACTTTCAGTCCTGACAACCTCCATTTCAATACGATTTGTCCGTAAACTGTAAAAAAAAGTGTGCCGAAAATGTAAAAATAAGGATTCATAAGGTTTTAGTTCTTTAACATTTAAAACTATTAACTGCATTTATAACTATTGCAACTTCTTTATCAGTCATTACCGGGCTTATAGGCAAACTCAAAACTTCATTATGAATTGAATTAGTTATTGGAAAATTTAATTCATTCATTTCTTTATAAGCTAATTGCTTGCTTGCAGGTATTGGATAATGTATTAAAGTTTCGATTCCGCATTTGGTAAGATAGTCTTGTAACTGATTTCTTTTTGAATGTCGAATTACAAATAAGTGCCAAACATGTTCCTTATTATTTTCAACTTTTATAGCGTTGTTGCTTGAAAATGGCAAAACAACATCTTTATTATTTATTTTGTTTAAATATATAGATGCAAGTTGCCTTCTTTGTTGATTTTCGTTCTCAATATATTTTAATTTAATATCTAAAAAAGCAGCTTGCATTTCGTCTAACCTACTATTAAGTCCTTGATATTCATTAAAATATTTTTTTTTGCTTCCGTAATTACCTAATGCTCTAATAATTTCCGCCAACTCATTATCATTTGTAGTTACGGCTCCAGCATCGCCTAATGCTCCTAAATTTTTTCCGGGATAAAAACTAAAACCTGCAGCGTCTCCTAAAGCTCCAGTTTTCACACTACCATACTGAGCGCCAAAAGCTTGAGCATTATCTTCAATTATTTTTAAATTGTATTTTTTGGCTAAATCTTTAATTGAATTACTCCAACATACTTGCCCATATAGATGCACTATCATTATAGCTTTAGTTCTTGTAGTGATATTCTTCTCGATTAAATCAATATCGAGATTAAAGGTTAAATTATTGGGTTCTACTAAAACTGGCTTTAATTTATTTTCAGTAATGGCTAAAATGGAAGCTATATAAGTGTTTGCGGGAACAATAACCTCATCTCCTTCTGACATATACCCTAATTCGATATAGCCTTTAAGTATTAATCGAAGCGCATCTAAACCATTTCCTACTCCAATTGCATTTGATGAACCTATATATGTAGCTAAGTTTTTTTCAAATTTATTTACTTTTTCTCCCATCAAAAACCAACCAGAATCAATGACTTCCGAAGCAGCTAATTTTAATTCGTCTGAGTAAGTTGCATTAATTTTTTGAAGGTCTAGAAATTTAATCAAAATTAAAAACTATATTAAATATCATATATATAGGTGTCATAACAAACTCCTCTTGCACCAAAGCCTTCTTTCTGAAAAATTAAATTTTCATTCAGAACAGCCCCCATTTGTTCTGTTGATTGCCCAAAATCGAAAAAATCTTTATGATTGTATTTTTCATTTATTAGATTTTCAAATAATAAATCTAATGCGCCAATCTCTTTCCCTTTTTCATTTGCTGAAATGTACTGAACATGAACAACATTTTTCATTATAAAAAGAACACAACCCGCAATAACTTTTGAATCCAGCATACAAGTATAACCAACAATATTATGAGGAAATTTTTCATGAAGAAATGTTATCTCATTTATAGTATGTACTGGCTTTACTTCGTGATTTGCTATTAGGTTATCTTCTAAAACAGTCCAAAAGTCTGAAAAATTAGTAGTTTTTATTATTTCTACATTATTTACTTTAGCTTTTTTGAATCCTCTTTTCCGCAATTCGGTAAAAGGCAATTTATTATTTTGATAAATAGTTGATGAAATATTACAACCTATCTTCTGGGAATTTAATCTAAATAATGCATAAACATCTTCTTGTGATGGTAGTTTATGATATATATATGGAATTGACTTATAAATTACTTGTTTCAAACCATTCTTCTTTAAAAAAATGTTTATAGAATTAAAATAATTTATAACATCTATCGTTTTTGAATGTAATGATGTAATTAAACCTCCATAAGTTAATCCTTGATGAGAATAGAAAATATTATTTTCAATATTTCCTGGAATTACCGCGTCTAATTTACCCTTTCTATAAATCATTAGAGAAAAATCAACGAACTTATGAGAATGATACTCCATGAAACTTCTAAAAAAAATAAAGGAATCTATTCTTGAATTAGAAATAAAATAATCCCATTCGCTACTTCTTGATGATTCATATTTAATTATTTCAATCATAAATTAAAGAACTTCTTTTTATGATTTCCATTCTAAATAATTTTCATAATCTCTTATATAGTCTTCTTCATTAAAATCATGTGAGGCTAAGACCAAACAAATTGCCCCACTAGAAAAATTCATCTCAGACGCCCAAATTCCTGGAGGAATATGCAATCCTACGTCTGGCAAATTTAAAAGTACTTTATGTTTTGAAATACCGTCATCTAACAATACTTCAAATGAACCACTTGCTGCAACTAAAAACTGATGGCATTCCTTGTGAGCGTGAGCACCTCTTGAATCTCCTCCTTGAATGTCGTATAAATAAAAAACACGTTTAACGGCGAAAGGAATTTCAATATTATTATTTATTGCAGTAATGTGCCCATTTCTATTTCCAATTTTTGGTAAAACGATAGTATTACAATCACTGATTTGTATAGGAATCATTTTGATAATTTTTTAAACAATTCAAACTCCCTGACATAATCTTCTTCAAAAAACTCCTTACTAGATAAATGTAGACTTAGTGAATTTGTAGAGAAATTTTCCATATATCTCCATGTTAATTTGGGTAAGTAAAGCCCATAGTAAGACCTGTTTAAAGAAAATTTTTCTGTTTTGCCTAATAAATTTGTAACAATTACATCAAAGCTACCACTTAATGCAATAATGATCTCTTCCTGTGATTTATAAGCATGTCCGCCTCTTATCTCTCCACCTGGTATATCATAAGTCCAAAAAGTTCTTTTTATTTCAAAAGGAACATGATCAGGATTCTGAATAAAAGTTAAATTCCCTTTAGGGTCTTGAATTTTTGGAAACTGAATAATTCTAGGCGTATTAAAATCATCTTTAAAATCCATTTTTAAATTGATTGATTGATTTTAATTTTACCTAAAAATATACTAGCTTTTTTAACTCTAGTACTATTCATACTGATTGTTATAATACTTTTGATAACTACCACTGGTTACATTGTTTAGCCACTCTGAATTTTCTAAATACCAATCGATAGTTTGCTCTAACCCTTCTTCAAAAGTTACAGATGGACTCCAACCTAACTCCTTATTAATTTTATTAGCATCAATAGCATATCTCAAATCATGACCTGGTCTGTCTTTAACGTAAGTAATTAATTTTTCAGAAGTTCCTGTTGCTTTTCCAAGTTTTTCATCCATTTTTTGGCATAATAATTTAACCAAATCAATGTTTTGCCATTCATTAAATCCGCCTATATTATAGGTTTCGTGATTTACTCCTTCATGAAATACTAAATCTATCGCAACTGCATGATCTTTTACAAACAACCAATCACGAGTGTATTTTCCGTCGCCATATACAGGCAGTGGTTTATTTTGGATAATATTATTGATTAATAATGGAATTAATTTTTCGGGAAAATGGTTAGGCCCGTAATTATTAGAGCAATTTGTTATAACGTAAGGCAAACCATAGGTTTCTCCATAAGCCCTAACAAAGTGATCTGAACTTGCTTTGGATGCTGAATAAGGAGAATTTGGTGCATAAGGAGTAGTTTCTGTAAACAATCCTGTTGCTCCTAATGTTCCGTATACCTCATCAGTACTTACATGATAAAATCGCTTTCCTTCGAAATTATTATGCCATATTTGCTTTGCGGCATTTAATAAATTCATAGTTCCAATTACATTTGTTTTAACAAATGATAGAGGGTCAGTAATTGAACGGTCTACATGTGATTCAGCTGCTAAATGGATTACTGCATCGAACTGATGGTTTTGAAAAAGTTCGTTGATGAATTCCTCGTTAACGATATCTCCTTTTATAAAAGTATAATTGGGTTCGTTCTGAATATCTGCAATATTTTCTAAATTCCCTGCATAAGTAAGAGCGTCAAGATTATATATTTGATATTCAGGATACTTTTTTACAAATCTTCTTATAACATGAGAACCTATAAATCCAGCTCCCCCAGTGATTACTATTTTTTTCATTGTATGGAATACTTACTAATTAAATTATCTTATTTTTTTAAATGGCTTCGCCCTGTCAGTCACATTTATAACCAACTAGGACTTATAAACTTTACTTTAAATTATAGAATTTCTTCTTTTGTTAAAGTAATTAAAAAACCCAACTCTTTAAGAATTAACTGTAAACTATTTTTATTTATATGTTTTACTATACCTTCTTTGCCTTTAAAAGGACCGCTAGGAATATTTAAAATATCGCCAGTACTAATTGAAGTAACTTCAACTGAAGACATAACTCCTTTTAAACTTTCTTTTAATATTTCAATTTCTTCATTGCGAACTTCTGCAGGTTTTCCTAACCAAAATAGATACCTAACTACTCCCGAAACCTGAAACACATTTTGCCTTTCATAATCTTCTAAACAAACAAAAAGGTATGAATTAAAAAGCGGTATTTGCACTTTTTTTTTTCTATCAGACCATTGTTTTATTTGAGTAACTATAGGACAATATACAATTATTCCAAGTTTCTCTAAACGTTCGGCTACTTTTTTTTCATTTCGCGGCTTTGTATAAATGACAAACCAAGGCATATTTATATGTTTTTAAGTCGCTTCGTAAATTATTAATTCTTTACTATTTTGGTACTCATTTATATAAAACTTTATTTTTCGTTTTATTTTATTTTCAATCTTTATAGCTAAATTATCAATGTATATAGCATTTAAATCTTCTCCAATCAAAACAACTTCAATTAATCCGCTATCCTTACCGTTTGCATAATCACCAATCAAAACTACTTTTTTAATTGTGCCTATTCGTTGTAGAATTAACTCAACAATATCATCAATACCAATGTGCTGACGAACAATTTTTTGTATAATAGTAAATAGGGGATGTTTGGTATTAGCTTTATAGATTACTTTATTATTTATAGCTTCTTTCTCTAAAAAACCTGCCTGTAGTAAATTATTTAATTCTTTTCTGATGGAGTTTGTAGATTCATTTAGTTCTTCTGCAAGACCTCTTAAATATCCATCATTAGCAACGTTTATAAAAAACTTTACTAGGATACGAATTCGAGTTTTAGATGTAATTAAAGTTTCTAACATATCAAAGCTTGAGTAACAAAAGTACTCAATATTTTAAAAAAACAATTAATTCAAGAAAAAAATTACTTTTTCTTAATACAAGCTATATAAAAACAACAAAATCTTACTAATTTAAAAACAAAAATTTAATACTTAAAATCATTTAACGTTTGTATTTTACTATCCTTTACTCATTTGCACCACCGATGGCATTGAAAATAAATCCAATTTCAGTCATTTTTTTAGCATCTAAAATATTTCTACCATCAAAAACAAAGGCTGGCTTTTGCATGTTGTTGTATATTTTTTGCCAATCATATTCTTTAAATTCATCCCATTCTGTTAAAATGGCTATAGCGTGTGCATCTTTACAAACTTCATACGGGTCATTATAAACAGTTATCCCTTTTTTAATATCTTCAATAGATCTTGATTTTAAATAAATTAAATCGTTAATTATTTGTTTTTCTTTTACCCTAGGGTCAAACACAGCTATATTTGCCTGTTCGTTTAATAAAAAATCCGATACATTGATAGCTGCAGATTCTCTAGTATCATTAGTGTCTTTCTTGAAAGCCCATCCTAAAAATGCAATTTTTTTTCCAGAAACGGTGTTGTATAATGTTTGTACAATATTGTTAGAAAAACGTCGCTTTTGATGATCATTCATAATAACAACTTGTTCCCAATAATCGGCTACCTTATTTAAACCATAGGTTTTTGCAATGTATACCAAATTTAAAATGTCTTTTTGAAAACAAGAACCTCCAAAACCTACAGAAGCTTTAAGGAATTTGGGCCCAATTCTGCTATCCATGCCTATTGCTTTAGACAATTCATTAATATCTGCACCTGTCTTCTCACACAACTCAGACATTGCATTAATAGAAGATACACGCTGTGCTAAGAAAGCATTCGCTGTCAATTTTGACAATTCTGAAGACCAAAGATTGGTTGTTAAAATTTTCTCTTTGGGAACCCAATTTGCATAAACTTCAACCAAAGCATCGATTGCTTCTTGGCCATTAGTAGCATCCCCACCGATTAAGACTCTATCGGGATGTAATAAATCTTGAACCGCTGTACCTTCAGCCAAGAACTCAGGATTTGATAGAATTTGGAATTGAACACCATTTCCTGTATTATCCAATATATTCTTTACGGCTTCTGCAGTTCTAACAGGCAAAGTAGATTTCTCAACAACAATTTTATTTTCTTTTGCAACAGCCGCTATTTGTCTAGCACAAAGTTCAATGTACTTTAAATCAGCTGCCATTCCTTTTCCTAAGCCATAAGTTTTGGTTGGCGTATTTACCGAAATAAATATCATCTGTGCTTCATCTATTGCTTTTTCAACTTCAGTTGAAAAAAACAAATTTCTTCCTCTAGCCTCTGCTACTAAATCACTTAATCCTGGCTCGTAGATAGGTATATTATTAACATCTTCATCATTCCAAGCAGCTATTCTTTCTACATTTAAATCGACAACGGTTACCTTTATATTTGGACATTTTTGAGCAATAATAGCCATAGTTGGCCCACCAACGTATCCGGCTCCGATACAACAAATAGAAGTAATTTTCATATCAAACTTATTTTTTATTGTTTTTTTATTGTTTTTTATAATTTCCCGTCAGCTAGATTTCCTAAAACACCTTTAACATCATATAATATAGAATTTTCTTTTTTAATAACAGAATAATCTATTTCAGAGAACTCATTGTGAGCAACGCCAAGAATTATCGCATCGTATTTTTTTAACGGTAAAGTATTAGTAGTCACTATACCGTATTCATGCTTCACTTCCGAAGGATTTGCCCAAGGATCGTATACGTCTACAACAATTCCGTATTCATTTAACGCTGCAATGACATCAACGATTTTAGTATTTCTAACATCTGGGCAATTTTCTTTGAAGGTTATTCCTAACATTAACAAACTTGCCCCACTTACAACGACACCTCTTTTTATAATTAGTTTTACTACCTGAGAAGCAACGTACTCGCCCATACTATCATTAAGTCTTCTTCCTGCTAAAATAATTTCAGGGTGATAGCCCATTTCCTGTGCTTTTTGAGCCAAATAATAAGGATCTACACCTATACAATGTCCTCCAACTAACCCTGGTTTAAATGGAAGGAAATTCCATTTTGTTCCTGCAGCTTCAAGTACATCATGAGTATCTATTCCAAGAATATTAAATATTTTTGATAATTCATTAACAAATGCAATATTGATATCTCTTTGTGAATTCTCAATTACTTTAGCAGCTTCAGCAACTTTAATTGTTGGAGCTAAATGTGTACCTGCTGTTATAACTGATTTGTACAAATCATTCACTTTTATACCAATTTCAGGAGTTGAACCTGCAGTTACTTTTAATATTTTTTCAACAGTATGTTGCTTGTCTCCTGGATTAATTCGTTCAGGAGAATATCCTGCAAAAAAATCGATATTAAATTTTAACCCACTTACTTTTTCAAGAACCGGAACGCATTCGTCTTCTGTAACCCCCGGATATACAGTAGATTCATAAATAACAATATCACCTTTCTTTAATACTCTTCCAACTGTTTCACTAGATTTATATAAAGGAGTTAAATCAGGCCTGTTGTTTTTATCGACTGGCGTAGGAACGGTTACAATATAATAATTACAGTCTTTTATATCTTCTAAATTTGTAGAACATATTAATCCTGTAGCATTTTGTGTTGATTGCTTTAATAGAACAGACTCTAATAAAGATTTGTCAATTTCTAGAGTACTATCGATACCTGAATTTAATTCGTTAACTCTTGATTGATTGATATCGAATCCAACTACTGAATATTTTGTCGCAAACAATCTTGCCAACGGTAATCCAACATATCCTAAACCAATAACTGCTATTTTCATTTATAGAGAATTAAAAATATTATTTTTTTAAGTTAGACCAATACCATTTTACTGCTTCGTCCAATCCGTTTTGCATTGAAAATAATGGTTTATAGTTTAACAATCTTTTTGCTTTGTCTATACTGGCTAGAGAATGAGGAATATCCCCCGCTCTATTTGGACCATGGATTATTGGTAAATTTGCAATTGCTTTATCGTACTTTGAAAGTGATTCTTTTAGATATTTAACTAAATCATTTAATGTTGTTCTATCCCCGTAAGCAGTGTTGTATACGGTATTAATTGCATCAGAATTTGTTGTTTTTATTGCTAACTCATTCATTTGAATTACATTATCGATATAAGTAAAATCTCTAGAAAAATTCCCGTCTCCATTAATAACAGGGCTTTCGTGCGCCATTAATTGCATTACAAATTTTGGAATTACAGCTGCATAAGCACCATTAGGATCTTGTTTCCTGCCAAAAACATTAAAATAACGTAATCCTATGGTTTCTAAGCCATAACTTTTACTAAAAATTTCGGCATACAACTCGTTAACATATTTAGTAATAGCATATGGAGATAATGGTTTGCCGATATTTTCTTCTACTTTTGGAAGACTTTCAGAATCGCCATAAGTTGAGGAGCTAGCGGCATATACAAATCGTTTCACTTTTGAATCACGAGAAGCTACAAGCATATTTAAAAATCCTGAAACATTTACATCATTAGTTGTGATGGGATCATTAATAGAACGAGGAACCGAGCCTAAAGCCGCTTGGTGCAAAACAAAATCTACACCATCTACAGCTTTGTTGCAATCAGACAAATTTCTTATGTCACCCTCTATCAAAGTAAAGTTTTTATTATCAATGAATGAACTTAAATTGTGTCTATGTCCAGTTGCAAAATTATCTAAACAAACCACTTGATACTCTTTAGATAAAAAATACTCACAAAGGTTAGAACCAATAAAACCTGCTCCTCCGGTAATTAAAATTTTTATGTTTATATTCATTCTAATTTTATTTTTTTTTAATAAATCTTGATTTCATTTTATTAAAAATATTTTTGTCATTATCTTCTTCATGATACCCTTCAGCATAATTTCCGTAACCATAGCCATAACCATAACCATAGCCATAGGCCGTGCCGTATTTTGCTTTATTTTGAAAGCCATTAAATATAATACTTATATTCATTAACTCCCCTCTTTTAAGTCTATTGTTTAATAAAGTAATCATGTCTTTCTTGGTGTAATTCTGTCTCATAATGTACAAAATAACATCTGAATATTCTGCTAATTCAATAGCATCAGACACTAAACCAACTGGCGGTGTATCTAATATAATATAATCGTATCTTTTCTTTAATAACTCCATGAATTCCCGCATACTGTCACCAATTATAAGCTCAGAAGGATTAGGAGGTATAGGCCCTGATGTAATAACATCGAGATTAGGAATATGTGTTTTTTGAATTACTTCATCAATTGACTTCTGTTTAATGAGATAGTTTACAACTCCTATATCATTTTTGATTTTAAAATCGTCAAAAATCCTTGGCTTTCTAAGATCTAAACCTACTATTACTGTTTTCTTTTCACTTAATGCAAAAACAGTTGCAATATTTAATGAGCAAAATGTTTTGCCCTCACCACTAACAGAAGAGGTAATCATTAATGTTTTTGAGCCCTCAATTTCTTGTTTTTTATATAAAAACTGCAAAGAGGATCTAATAGCTCTAAACGATTCTGATAATGCCGATTTAGGCTTTTCAAAAACAGACAAATTAGAACTTCCATATTTGATTCCAACCACTCCTATTAAAGGAATACTTGTCAACTTACTAATATCTTCAGTATTAAGAATGGAATTTTCTAGAAAAAATATTATAAAAATAATTACTAAAGGTATAAGTAGTCCTAAAAATAATGCAAGAACATAGTTTACACTTGTATTTGGTCCTATTTTGCCTCCTCCAGTATCTTTAGCTGGATCTACAAAATGAATATCGGACAGATTTGCGGCTGTTGCAATTTCCGCTTCACTCCTTTTTTGTAAAAAAGTATTGTAAATATTATCGCTTAAATCATACTTTCTTACTATCTTAAGATATTCTTGTTTGTCGCTTGGTAATTTTTTAATTTTACTATCTAATTCTATAATTTTATTATTTACTAAAGCTAAATCATAAATAAGTGAACTATTTGCTGAAGCTATATTTTCTAACAAAACATTCTTTAAGGCTTCCATTTGATTGTCAAATTCTTTAAAAATTTTTTCGCTTTTAACAGAATAAGCTAATTCTGATCTCTGTGCCGATAAGGCTATTAATTTAGAAACATTAGTAACAACATTTGGATCCTCAATACCTGCTACTGTAGGAGCAGGAAGCCTAGAATAATCGATACTATTTTTTAAATATGATTTTAATGCATTGTAATATGTAATTTTCCTTTGTATTTCATCTTTATTTATTTCATAACCTGATAATTTAGAAGAAACTTCAACACCTCCATCTTCAATTTGAAGCATGTTATTATTTTTATTAAAGGATTTTAATTCATCGCCATTATCCTTTAACTGCTTTCCCATTAAAATCAGTGTACTATCAATGAACTTTATTGTATTAGTTGCAAACTGATTTTTTCTATCCAATTGTAATTTAATTAACATTTTTACTGTTGCATTCAAGTAATCTACCAATCTGTTTTTATTTGGTCCAATTAATGAAAGTTGCAAAATTGAAGATGCTTTAGCGTCTACATCAACACTTATGTTTTGGTACTTGGAAACAACATCATCAAAATCATTAAATCGAACAAAATATTCATTCCCATTATAAATCCCTGGATTATTATTAATCTCTAATTTCCAATTTATGAAAGGCAACGATACTTTTTCTCCAACCTTATACTTTTTTACAAATTCACCTTCAACAACAGAAGTGTTGCTGGTACTATTATCAGAATATCTAATGAGAGAAACACTAGAGTTTTCAAACTTTATTTTAATTTCATACTCCGATTCGCTTAAAAATTTTATTCCAATTAGACTATTTGCTAATTGGTCTCTATTTTTATCAATTTGTATACAAAAGGGAATTTTCCCATAAACATCTTTATAATTATATTTTCCTTGTTGTAAATAATCTATATAAAACTGAAGGTCATTTACAACAATTTCATTGTGTGATCTTGAACGTAATGTATTTGAAATAATCTGAACTTGATCTGATGTTCCGCCCCAATTAAAAACTAAATTTGTAGAAGCGGTTAAGAAAGGATTATTCTCCTCTTTTATTGCAATAGATGTTTCCATTGCATAAATTTTTTCTTTCCTAATATTTACTTGGTGTGCAATTGTTAAAGTAATAATTAAACTAATGATAAACCACTTCCAATAACTAGTGATTTTTATTAAAAATCCTTTGAAATCGAAGCTGTTTTGGCTTTCTAAAAAAGAAAAATCTTTAGTATCAATCATACTTTATTTAGTTTCTTAAAAGTAAAAAAGTTGTTGTTGCTAATGATAAAAGAGTAATTAAAGTACCCAAGGATTGAATTCCAGTAGTTCCTGTTCCCCAAGTTTTTTGTTTAAGTGGTTTTATATAAATATAATCGTTGGGCTGAATGTAAAAATAAGGCGATTTCATTGCATTTATATCTGTCAAATCAATGTCGTGCATTTCAGTACCATAAGGAAATTGCCTAATAACTGTAACCGCTTTTCTATCACCAGTTATAGTTATATCGCCTGAATTTGCAATTGCTTCTAGGATATTAACTTTATCTTGATATATTACTTTAGTACCTGGTATAGTTATTTCCCCATTAACAGTATATCGTAAACCTGCTAATTTAATAGTAACAAAAATATTAGCCTCTTTATTAAAATATTCTTCTGACAATTTTTTTTCAACTGTTTTTCTGACTTCATCTATTGTACTGCCTATAACTGAAACTTCACCCAAAACAGGAATACGAATATTACCATGGTCATCTACGGTATATCCTTCAAAGTACAATCCTATATCAGTTTTTGTTGCTATATTTGATTCTGAAGAATTGAACATGGCTACTAGTTTTTGATCTAAAGCCTTTATGGATATACTAACAACATCATTTACCTGCAACCTATATGGTTTTGCAACAATTTGATTTACAATAACATTTTCGTTGTCTTTTTTTTGCAAGTATATCAAATCATTTGTCGGCACACATGAAGTACACACAAATGCAAAAAACAAAAATAATTTTATTGATATTCTATTCATTTAGAAAAAAAATTGAAAACAAAGATAGGCTTTCATTTATTAATAAAAAAAGGTATGTATTTAATTTGAACTAATTGTTCTTAAATTCATTCTCAAAAGGAATTCGATGTAAAATACTTCGTCCTAAAGTTACCTCATCTGCATATTCCAATTCATCACCAACTGATATTCCTCTAGCAATTGTTGATGTAATTATATTGCTCTCTTGTATCTGTTTATAAATATAAAAATTAGTTGTATCGCCTTCCATTGTAGAACTTAAAGCAAATACTACTTCTGAAACTGCTCCTGATTTTACCTTACTAACCAAAGAGTTTATATTTAATTGACTTGGCCCAACTCCATCTATTGGTGATATTTTTCCTCCTAAAACATGGTAAACTCCACGATATTGTCCGGTATTTTCAATAGCCATAACATCTCTAACATCCTCAACAACACATATTATTTTGTGGTCTCTATTTTTGTTAGAACAAATTTCGCAAATTGTAACATCAGAAAGGTTATGACAATTTGAACAAAACTTTATTTCTTCACGCATCTTAAGTAATGCTTGAGATAAAAAAACGGTTTGCTCTTTGGGTTGTTTTAAAAGATGTAAAACTAATCTCAAGGCTGTTCTTTTTCCTATACCTGGCAATTGAGAAATTTCGTTAACTGCTTTTTCTAATAATTTGGATGAAAATTCCATAGACAAAAATTTACATTTTAAAATTAAAAAATTACTGAAGTTAATAACTACTTACTTGATATTGACAACTAGAAAAAAATTAACTTTAGAAATACTTATTCTAATTTTAATGTTTTAAAATCAGTTAAATAAAAAAAAGTTCATGAGAAATTAATTCTTATAAACTTTCCGAAAATTTAAATTAAAAATTAAAAATTTAAAAACTTTTGATACCATGAAGTTTTTATAGTTTTTTCTCCATAACCATATCCGTATCCGTAACCTTTCTTGGTGTCAGTATCATTTAGAAGTAAACACATATTAGGAAGTTTATTTTCTTTATATAATGAGTTAGGAATTGAAAGCATTCGTTTTCCTAAATAATTAGCACGAAAAACATAAACAAAGCAATCAGCATATTTAGCAATTAAAATCGTGTCGGCCACAACGCTTACTGGTGCTGTATCTACAATGATATAATCGTATTGTGTTTTTAGAGTTTCAAAAAAGGTTTCTACTTTTTTACTCATGAGCAGTTCTGCTGGATTTGGAGGAATATTACCTGCTGACAATACATATAAATCGTCATAACCCTTTTGCTTAACTATTAAATCTTCTGGTTTTAATTCACTAGATGATAAATAATTTGTTACACCTCTTTCCGGAACGTCTAAATATTTATCTAATCTTGGGCTTCTAATATCCATTTCTACTAACAATACTTTTCTACCTGAAAGAGCATAAGTAGCTGCTAAATTTGCAGAAACAAACGTTTTACCTTCTTGAGGCACAGTAGACGTTACGAAAATAGTTTTTGCTCGACTTCCTATCTCTTTATTAACCATGAAATCTAAATTAGACCTGATAATTCTGAGTGCTTCCGCAGAACTAGTTCTGCTATTAGGCATCATGATTTCAAAAGGGGAATCTGAAGTTGGTATATCTCCAATAAATGGAATACTTGTTTTCCCTTCTAAATCTAATCTGCTTTTTAACTTGTTATCTAATAAATCAATTACATATATAATGACAAATGGAATAAAAAGTCCTAACAATAGGGCAGCAAAATAAAAAACATTTTTTTGAGGAGAAACAGGATCTTTTAAAGCTTTTGCTAAATCAACTACACGAGCATTAGGTTCTGTTGCAGAAAGTGAAATAGCTGTTTCTTCTCTTTTCTGTAATAAATACAAATATAGTTCTTCCTTTACTTTTTGCTGTCTTGCAATAACTCTAAACTGACGTTCTTGAACAGGGATTTTGCCAATTTTAGAATTAAAGGAACCCTCCTTGACTTTTAAATCTCTTTTTTGAATCGTTAAATTTGTTTGTACTCGTTTTAAACTAGAAGTGACATTTGCTTTTAGAGATTCAATTTGTTGATCTATTTTAACAACAACTGGATTTAAAGATGTTGCCGATTTTAAAATTCGATTTCTGTCTAAAATCAATTCATTGTAGGAGTTAATAAGACTACTAGCATCTCTCTCTCCAGAAACAATATTTGTTGGTAATAAATCAGAATTTGTTGATTTTTTCATAAAATCCAGTAAAGATGAAACGACATTCAACTGAATTTCTGCTTCTAATATTTTTTTATTGTATTCACCTGATCCTTCTATAAATAACTTTGCTTCTGCCTCGATATCAGTAAGATTATTTGTTTTCTTAAAACTCTCAACATCTTGTTCTACACCATCTAACTCTTGTGTTATTAACTTCAATCGATTAGCAATGAACTCTGATGTTTTTTCAGAAATTAAATTCTTATCAGAAACGGCATTTTCATTATAAATTTGTATTAGATTGTTTAAAAAATCTTCTGATTTTTCAATAACTGGATCTGTAATTGATACAGAAACTACACTACTTGTTTTACTCAATGATGTTACTTCTAATCGATTTTTAAAACTATCAACCACTTCATCGATGGGTGAAATAATTATTTTTATTGAAGCGCCATTACCTCTTGAGTCATTCTCTTGAGTTAATCTATTTATTATTAAATCGCCATACTTTGTTCTAATTGTTTCACCATAAAAAAATTCTTTTTTATTGTTTAAAATAACATTCAATTCTTCAGAACCAAAATTACTTTCTAATTGAAACTTATCTTTTTTTAGTTCAAGAAAATCAAAAACTATATAAGTCTCATAAAATTTATTTTTTCTGTTGATGAAATTAATTTCAATTGGTGCATTTTTATATGTTTCTCTGTCATTGATGCTTCCTTCAACAAACATACAAATATTTAAGTCTAACATTTTAACCGTACTTTCAACTAAGGTTCTAGACTTTAAAATCTCAATTTCATTGTCAACATTACTTTTAAGACCTCCAACTAATCCTAAATCGGCGAATGCAGACAACTCAGAAAGCATTCCACCCTTTTTTTCATCTTTAACTAATATAGTTGTTGAAGCACGAAACTCTGGAGTTGCATATCTTAAATGCAAAAAAGTGGCTATCAGGCAAACCGTTATTCCTAAAGCAAACCATTTCCAGTGAATTATGTATTTAGCCAAAATGTCTTTTAGATAAAACTCTTCTTCTTTAATTTGATTTTTATTTGATTTATTTCGTGACATTGCATTTTTTATTTTGAAGACGTAACAATTAATGTAATTAAAGTAATTAACAATGAAGTTATAGAAATAATAACTCCTGTATTTGGACCAATAGCTGCACCATTAATTTTATTTTTATTTGGCTCTACATAAATCACATCATTCTGAGCCAAATAATAAAAAGGTGAATTAATAAAATCCGCTTTTGTAATATCTACTCTATTAAATGATTTTATACCATCTGTCTCTCTAATTATTAAAATATTATCTCTTTTCCCATAAATAGTTAAGTCTTTAGCCATTGCTAATGCTTCGATTAATGTTATTCTTTCAGAATTAACTTGATATGTTCCTGGTAAATTTACTTCTCCTTGAACTGAGATTTTAAAGTTTGTTATTCGCAGATTTATTATTGGATTTTCTATGTATTTTGATATTTTTTCTTGAAACATTTTTATCACATCGATTTTAGACAATCCACTAACTTTTAGTTTTCCTAAAACGGGAAAATCTATAAAACCATTAGCGTCTACTAAGTAAAGCTGAATAGATTGCTGCCCTACTGCAATATCTAGTTGTTTTATATTTGTAGCTCCAAATGTTTTTAAATTGAAAGGATTTGCTGTTTCAGCATCTTCTGCAGAAACAATAATCATTAATAAATCGTCAGGCTGAATTTTTATTTCAAAAGAGCTCGGATTTTGTTTAGAACTCAATGAATCTATATTTTGGTAATAAACTAAATTTTCTCTAGAAGCACAAGAAAAAAGAAATAGTGTTAAAAAGAAAGGAGTTATTTTCTTTATTAATAAAGAATATTTCATAGATATAATTTATTTGTTATAGATCATATATAGTTTCCATTTTTACTCACTTTACCATTAGTCAGGTTTGTAAGTATTTCTTTGGTAATCTATTTGTCAATTGCGATTTATAATTATTAATTTTTTAAAGCCACAAATATAGTCAATATACATTAACAAAATTTTAAAAATAAATATACAAAAACGTTTACTTTTTTACCATATTTTATCAGATTTTGAAATAAAACCTTTTTCAAACAATTAATACGCATTGTTTTCTCCACGAAAAAAATTCAATACAGTTCTATATATTATTTTTAAATCCAAGACAAAGCTCCAATTTTCGATATACCAAATATCATAATCTACTCTATCTTTCATATTAATCAATTCTTTAGTTTCTCCCCGAAAACCATTTACTTGAGCCCATCCAGTAATTCCTGGTTTAGCATAATGACGAACTAAATAATTATTAATTAGCTCTGAATATTGTTCGGTATGTTTCAACATATGGGGCCTTGGTCCTACTACTGACATATCTCCTAGTAAAACATTTATAAACTGTGGTAATTCGTCAATATTAGTTCTTCTCATGAAAGCTCCAATTTTTGTTACTCGAACATCACCTAGAGTGGCTTGAAGCTCATCAGCTAAAGTGTTAGTGTACATAGTTCTAAATTTAAAACAACTAAACGCTCTATTGTCTCTTCCTGAACGCTCTTGTTTAAAAAAAATTGGACCAGGTGAATCTAGTTTTATTATAATAATCAGTATTGGAAATAACCAAGGAAAAATCAAAACAATTACAAGAAAAGAGAAGCAAACATCAAACAATTTCTTCTCTATGCGATTAATTGTCAACTCTAACGGTTCTTTTCGCAACATAAGTACCGGAGTGTTTTCATAAAAACTAATTTCAACTTTTCGTGATTTAGTATACAACTGAAAATCTGGAATAAATTTTATACGAATCATACTCCGCTCACAAAGTGCTGTAAGTTTATTGATTGTTTTTATATTATCAATATGAAGTGCGATGTACATTTCATCTATTTTATGATTGGCAATAAACTCTGGAATATCATCAAATCCTCCTAAAATTGGTACTGAAATAAATGCAAAAGGATCAACAGACTCGTCAAAAAAACCTAACACTCGGTATCCATAACTTAAATCTTTTGATAATAATTTACGAATATGCTCACCAGTATCATTTGCTCCTATTATAATTACGTTTCTAAAATTATATCCTTTAGCACGAATATATTTTAAAATTTTCATGAACAATACACGAGAAATAGATAGCAAAACAAAGAAGATAACATAAAATATTAACAACCGTAAACGCGAAATTCGATAAAATTTTAAAGCAATTACGAAGGTTGCAATTGTTACTGCGTGTATCAATACTAGTCGAATAGTTCGTATTAAAATAGACTCGATTCTTTCTATTCTAATTATTCGATAGGCGTCTTTATAAAGCAACAACACAATCCAAAGCACATTAGTTAACAGGGAAATAGTTTCTACTTCCTTTAAATTAACATCATTAAGATTTCCGTTTCTAATTAAGAAAGAAAGGACTATAGCTAGATTTAATAGCACTAAATCCCATATGAGAAAGCAAATTTTGAAGTAACGATAAAAACGATAAGTGGCAAGGTTTTGTAAAAGAGACATGTAAAATTAAATAGATTTAATTTTTTTTAAAAATACAATTTCATTACATATAAACTAAAAAAAAATAGATTTTTTTTTATACAAATTTATTTTTTCTTCTAAAATTAACTTTATAAAAACGGGACCAAAATACAAGTACCTTTTCCACATTCGTTTAGGTTCTTTTACTAAACGAATAAACCATTCTAATTTTAGATTAATCCATAACGGATGGGGGCGTAGAATTGTTCCTGCATAAAAATCAAAAACTGCCCCAATAGAACAAATGATTTTTGCATCTAATAAATGACTGTTATTGTACGACCATACTTCTTGCTTAGGAGCAGTCATACCAACGAATAAAACATCAGGTTTAAATTCGTTTATGGCATTAATCATTTCCTCATTTTGCATTTTGGTAAAATTATTTGTGAAAGCAGGTGAAAACGTTTTTACAAGTATATTTGGAAACTCATTAGAGACTTTTAGTTTAATTTTTGACAAAGTAGTTTCTGAGGAACCTAAATAAAAACATTTTCCTGATTTTTGATTTAATTCTTTTAAGAGAAATTGATGAATGTCGGCTCCTGCAATTTTTTTAATACTGGCTCCACTAAGCAAATTAACCGCCGATACAATTGCCATTCCATCAGGCAATAAAACATTCGATTTTTGAAGTGCTATTTTAAATTCTTCATTATCATTTGCCAAACAAAAAGAATATTGATTAATCGTATTGATAATCGTTTTTTTTACATCTTTAATTTGATTTAAATCACCACAAAATATCGAATAATCAATTAATGAAACAGTTGGTAAAGAATTATCCATTATTTAATCTTTAGAAAATTGGAAGCCTAATAATGAATTTTTCAGTCTATAGATTGGAGAGATAATCCGACCATAAAAAATCCTTGAAGAAAATCCAAAATAACTTTTAAATGATTTAAAAATAACAGGATTTGTTATTACTTTCCGAGCAAAAATAAAATTTTCATTTCTAGAAGTATCAAATACTGTTTTATATCTATTATAAGCATTCGTATGTGTGGCTAAATAATCAAATCCTAAATTCAAAACTTTTGATTGTATTGGATACACTGTTAATTGATTCTTTTTGTATTGATTAAAATACCATCGAATTGCCCACGAATCTATTTTTCTTGCTATTTGTTTCTCTAACATAGAACATAAATCTGATCCACCAACTGCAAAGTTTTTTTGGTCATTTCTATTTGATTTGAATTCTTGATAATCTTTTATTTCCCAATCAACACTTTCCCATCTCTCTTTCCAAGTTGCCCAACCCCATGACATTCCTCTAGGAGTAAAGTAGACGTCATATTCATAATTTTTAGGAATAGTTATTTTTAATCCATATCCTGAAATAGAAAATACATTTTCGTTATTTTCGTAGAATTCCAAGGCTGAATTCATGAAATATAAAAAATTTTCACTAGTAATTAGATCGTCCTCAAGTACAATTGCCTTTTTATGAATATTTATGATTTCTGTTACACCATTTATTATTGAATTAGCAAGACCTTTATTTAATGGTGATTCATAAATAGTAATCGTTTTAAATCCTGAAATTGTTTTTAGATATTTTCTCACTTCGCAAATAACTTCTTCCTCCAGACTGTTTTTAGGACCGTCTGAGTAAATTATAAAATCACTTTCTAAAGCTAAAGAATTAGAGGCTAATGCGTTAATTGTTTTTTTAAGCGTATCTAGTCTTTTGTATGTAAACAGTACTATTGGTGCCAATTTCATAGTAAAATGCTTTTTTTTATTTCTGAACCGATAATTCTCATATAATCTATGAAAAAGTATACAAATGGTATTGGACTATTCTTTCTTGCCCATGACCATCTTAATTTCAAGTTTACAGGAGATTTTTGAGATAACAGTAAATCTTTATAATATTTTGGTGTTTTTTTTTGATGTTCGCTTTTGATCCCTGTAGCATCAATCTCGCTAAGGACTGCAGCATTTGCTACTACAAATAAATCATATCCTTCCTTCTGACACCTAAGAGAAAAATCTTCATCAGCTGCATAATGAGGGAAATACACTTCATCGAATAGTCCAATTTTTTTAAATACTTCTATTGGAATTAATGTTCCTCTTCCTGGTAAAAGTTCACTCCTAATCAAAAAGTAATCTCTCATTATTTTTCCCCAAGAGTATTGTAAATTTATTGTAGATCGATATTTGGCTATAAAAGGATTCCATTTTGTGCCTGCAAATACTATTTTTTCAGGATTATTTTTGTCTAAGGATATACTTCCTAAAATACTATTGGGGTGCTTTTGAATAGCCGAAACTAAATTTTCTAAATAATTTGGATACACTATCAAATCGTTGTTTAATGTCAAAACATAATCCGCATTATTATTTATAGCATACAACACTCCTAGATTAGTAGCTGCTGTCCACCACATACCGTTATCTCCTTTTAATAAAACAACTTGTGGAAAATTAGACCTAATTTTTTCAGATGTCCCGTCAGTTGAACCATGATCAACAACAATAACCAAAAAATTCTTATACGATTGATTGTAAATGCTATGCAAGCATGATGCTGTAAAATACCAACGATTTAAAACTGGAATTACAATGTGTATCATTCAGGAATTAAAATTTTAGCTTTCGAAGTTTTGTTTTTTTTCTTTTGCAAAATTATAAAAGGCAATCCTAAATACAAAGGGTAATTAAACCATTGCTCCCCTTGAAGATTTAATAGCACAACAAGAACTACTATAAAAGCGAAAAATAAGCCTTGTCTGTTAGTGGCTTTCCATAAAAAATAAAAGAACCCAATTAAAAAAAAAACTCCTAACGATGCTAGATATCCTGTAAACCCATTACCACTAGCAATAGCATCTCCTTTTTCTCCCACAAAAAGATACTGATGTTCAGAATAACGCGTTTTTTCATTTAATCCATTTCCAATAAATGGATGCTTCTGTATGTAATACCAATCAAAAATTAAGGAACCAAATCGCGTGTTTGAAAATTCGCCAACTTTCTGATTACTTGATTTTTCTATTTGTATTTCGATTTTTTCTTTTAAAAAATCAGTTGTCTCATAAATGTATGTTATAGCGAATACAAAAACTGGAACAATAAAAATATTTTTTCCTTTAAATAAAAGAAACAAAAAAATAATTGCTCCGACTAGATATCCTGTTGTACTTTGTGTGGTAAGTAACGCTAAAATAATAATACCTAATTTAAAAGGTTGTTCAAACCAATAATTTTTTAAGTTATTATAATTTAGAGCCAGACACAAAGTCAAAATACCCGCAAAAGCACCTGGTTCCCAAAACATACCTGCATTTTTAAGCATATGTAACTCTGTAGATGTTCCGTATATAATATATGATTCTATTTCTGGTCCTAAAGTAATACTAGGTATTACAATTCCAAAAATATTAACTACTAAATAAAACATTAATGATATTAAACTTAAATCAGCAATAACTTTAAAAAAAATTGATGCAAATTGTTTCTTTAAATAATTAATTATAATTCCCCCTAATAAAAATTTTATCACTAAATTAATCATTCCTAATACAGATACATAACCTAGCTTAATATGTTGGAAAACGCCAATAATTAAAATTCCGGTAACAATAATGAAGATAAGTTTTATAAATTTTTTACTAAAACGGATACTTTTATAAATTATTAGGATAGTTAAAGTTAGCCCAACAACAGTTGAGAATTTCCCAAAAAGAAATGTAATTAATGGATTACCACTAAAAAAAAGGAGTATTAGTATTAATAAATATGATTTTTTATTTTTCATTTTAATTGTAACAAGAACTATACTTTTAAGTTTATTTTCGAAAAACCTTTTTGATTTGTACCAAAATTTAATTACTAATAGAGTCTTTTTTTTTCTTTTAATACTTTATTATAAATAGAATCAAAGTACAACTTTTGCAACTTTGGTGAATATTGATTTTGATAACTATGATATGTATTCAAATAAATTTGCTCTTTTTCTGAACTAGAAAGTAAATTAAACTTGTTTAATGTCTCTATTAAATTATTCTCATTTCCAGATTCAAACAAAAAGCCATTTTCTGCATCTGAAATCATTGACGACATTGCACCAATTCTGGATGCAATTACTGGAGTACTTGTTGAAAAAGCTTCAATTATTGTCATTGGCATACCCTCATACCAAACAGAAGGAAAAATTAATGCTTGACATTTATATAATTCTGCTATTACTTTTTCTTTTGATAAATTGCCTAAATAAATAATATTGGCAGATTTTTCACAAACTTTTAATACACTTTCTTTTAATGGTCCATCTCCTGCTATTCTTAGTTTAAAAGAAGTGTTTTGAAATGCTTTTACAAGAATTTCTACTCCTTTTTCTTCGGACAATCTACCAATGAATAAATAGTGATTTTCTCGCTTAATTGCATTACTATTTTCTATAACTGTAGTGAAATTTGGTTTTATAACAAAACGCTCTTTAGAAATTCCAAAATTAGATTTTTGGAAAACATCAGCTGCAAAAGGAGTTAAGCATATATAAGCATTAATTTTGTTCCAAGTACCTATTTTCTTATGTAACCAAATCGTGAAAGCGATCCAAAATGTCTGAGTTCTTGAAGAGCGATATACTTTATTACGAATAGATGTCCACGGAAATCTTTGAGTCAAACTATTCGTAAATAAATTTTGATTGTGAAATAAAATGGCTGACGGACAAAGCAAACGATAATTATGAATCGTATGAACTATAGGAATTCCTAACTTGCTAATTGCTCGAAAAAGCAATGGCCCCATAGCGAAATGCCAATTATGAACATGAATGATATCTGGCTGAAATTCTTTAATTTTTTGCTTTACTTCACTTATAGATACAAAATTCCATATTGACAACAAAAATTGTAAAGCACCCTGAAAACCTAAATGATTTTGAAAATATAAAACTTCTACATCATAATACTGTTTCAACAATTCAATTTCATGTTCAACAACGGCATCTTCGCCTCCTTTGAAATGATAATGTGTATGTATGATTAATATTTTCAATTTGAACGTATCTATTTTATTTCTTTGCCCTTAGAATTAATTCTTTGATTCTGTTTGTCTTTGCCTCTTCGCTAAAATAATTATTGTAACATTCTATAGTTTTTTTTGATTCTTCTTTCAATAAATCGTCATCAAATAGTATCTTTTGCAATAAATTTTTAATCTTTTCCTTATCCAAGTTAAAATTTTCTAAATCAAATCCAAAACCTATACCTCTATCTAAATAAACGACATGTGCTCCCGATTTACTAACTAGAAATGGAACTCCATAACTTATTGCTTCTAATAATGAAGCAGCACCTGAGTCATGTAATGAGGTCGAAACAAACAGTGAAGAATTTTTTAAAATATTGAGCATATCCTCTCTTTTCTTAAACTTGTTGTGATGAATAATTTTTATATTATCAACAAATGGTTTTATCTTACTATAATAAGGACCATCTCCTATAATAACAAGTTTATAATCTGTATTATTTTCAGTAATAAATTCACTAAATGCTTCTACAAACAGATGAGACATTTTCCAATCTATAAGTCTATTTGCAATAACAATGTTTTTTTCAGGATTTTTGTTTACAAAATTCTTATCCTTATCAAAAACCATTAATTCTATCTCTATTTTGTGTTTAAAGAAACGTGGAATCATCCTTGCACTTTCTGGAGAGGAACAAATAATTTTTAATGACTTTAAACACCCTAAATAAAATAAAGGATTGATATATATTGAGTTACGAATAATAATTCTTAATAATTCTTTAAGAGCGTCTCTCTTTTTTAGTGCATTCAAATAACTCAACGGAAAGAATTCTCCTCCTCCTAATGGTCCCCAAATAAACTTAAAAGGCAATAAAAAGATAATAGTAGGATAATAAAGTGGTGTAAACGTAAGCTGATGAATAATTGAACCTTTGTACTTACTATAATTAAAAAGTAAATGAAAAAAAACTAAAAATTGCCAAAGGAAATAGTATAATCGAATACCTAAAAACCGTTTAGTAAATAAAATGCTACTTGGGTAATCAATTCCTATAGAAAAAAGATTCGTATTGTTTACAATTGCTGATACATTATTATTTTTTCTAGTTATTAAAAGAATTTTTTCGTCCTTGCAAATAGTAGAAATTGCCTTTGTCCAATAGTAACCAACACCTGGCTCAGAACCACTGTCTTCGCAAGCATAAGCAATAATTATTCTATTGTATTTTTGCATTTAAATCAAATGGATTTAGTTATAAATTCTAACAACTTGTTTTCTCTTTCTGAATTCTCTTTATCGATAGTATTTACAAGAATCTTATTTATGAGAAAAAGTGAAAATACTTGTGAAAACTCATTTATTTGAATTTTATCTTTTACATATTCTACTATTCTTAAAGGAGATTTTAATGATTTGAGGTTTACTGCAATTTGATAATGATAATTTATAAAATCTAAATGCTGTAATCCATCTTTCACAAAATATTCAAAATCAAAGAAACTTATTTTGTTTTTTTTATTAATAAATATATTCCACGGAGCCATGTCTCCGTGTTCATAACTTAAAGAATATAATTCTTTAGAAGAATTAGATATTTTAATTAACACTTCTTGTAAATGAAAAAACTCTAAGTTTTTAGTCGTATTCATTAAAGCTATAAATCTAGGGTGCTCTTGTAAAATAAACTTCTTTTCTCGGTCAAATTTTCTAAGTTTTTTTAGAAGGTCTTCATCCGAAATTGGTTTATTTGTACCCTTAATTTTTTTTACTATTATATAATTATAATTAACATAATCACCATGCATAATTAGATACTCTTCTTCAAAAACATCCGATATGTTGGCTAATTCTTTGATGGCTTTTAATTCATTTTCAATTTTCAACTTTCCAGAATGGCTAAGGCCAATTTTTGAGTATCCTAATACTTTTCCGTCAGTTGTGAGTAATTGCAAAACCATTTTTCCTGCTATTGTAGGATAATATAGTGAAGCATGAATTTGTGTTTTTAATGTTTTTTCTAAATGAATAATAAAGCTACCAGAATCGAATTTTCTTGACAAAGTTTCTCTAAAATATGGAATATTTACTACTGCAAAAAAGACTACTTTCTTTAATATTTGAGCTTTTAAAGAAAAGGGATTATAGAGTTTAAAACTTTGTTTTACTATGCTAGATGAAGATACATTTAAGGAAACTCTAGGATTATGAAAAGGCAAATTTATAAATAGACCTTCTGAAAAAAAATCATCAAACTGCATGCTTTTTTCTATTTAGAATTTCGAGAATTACTTTATTTGCTATTTGAGGTATCGAATTGGATACATCTATTTTTATAAATTTATAATCTTCACATAAATTAGTATATCGCTCTAATTGTGACTCAAGCTCCATTTTACTAACTTCTTTTTTTCTAGAATAAATAATTTCAGATTTTGCAACAAGAACAAATGTAATTGCTGGTTTAGGTATAAACATCCTAGCTATTTTGATTGCTTTTAGAGAACCTCCGTATCTGTATCTTTTTGGGTCAGCAATAATATCATCAAAATATCTATCAAAAATAATAATTGTTGGGGTTAATTTAATGGTCCAAATATTTAGTATCCAGTTGACATTATATTGAAAAATAAGGTAAATTAATTTTAAATAAGAAACAAAAGCTGGATAAGATGGATTGCTATGTGGATTAATAATCGCATGTGACTTCTTATTGACAGTTGGTTTTAAATGAAAATAGTGAAAATTCACAAACGGATTCTGATTTCTTAATTCCTCAATAATGGTGCTTTTACCCGATCCATCTGGGCCTAAAAAGCAAATTGTTAGACTTGGTTTTTCATACATTCGAATAAAAAACAAATATAATTTTTGAATTTTTTTACGATAATCAAAACTAAATGTCTTGAATTTACTTGACTTTTTATCAAAAATAATTTTCAATTTATTAAAATCAATTTTTGAATTTAAGTCTTTGAAATATGCAAAATTATCATCAATTGTTTCTTTTTTGAAAGCCTTTTTATCTAAATAATATTCTATTTCATCATTGTTTTCAATCTTTGAAAAAAGAAATCCATTTACTTCCCGTTTCGTTTTCTTTTTCAGAAGCTTTTTTACATTTACATCTAGTAAGTTGTGATTTGAAAAAGTAATATCAAGTTCAATTTTAAAACTTTGATTTTCATTTAAAAAAATTAGATTAAACCGAGAGGTACCGCTATCAACTGTATGACTTAAAAAATACCCGTTATTTTCAGTACAAAAAAAGGAAATAAACTCTTTTAATTCTTTTTTACTACAATCTACAATTAAATCTATGTCATTATTTAGACTAAAAACATCTTCAACATGATGTAAAATAGCATATTGAAATTTGCTTTCTAAAGTCCTGAAAAAAGATAAAATTAGTGCTTGTCTCATCGCTTAAAAAGCCTTAAAATTTCTAAGGAAATCCTAATCATTATTCCAAAAAAACATTGATAAATAGTCATTCCCGCATTTCTTCTAGCGCTATAATTTTCTTTAATAGATTTAAATAGTGATAATTTAGCGCTAATACCTCCTATTCTATAATTAGTAATTAATGCTGGAATATATTGAAAACAGGTTTTGTCTTCTAAATAAGCTGACAATACTAGTTGATAATCAGACAACGACGATAAACTAGTATTATATTTATACTTTTTATATACTTCATTATGAATAAACATTGTAGGGTGATTAAGAATCATACCATGATATCTAATCAAAAAATCATTGTTATTTGCTTTTCTTATAAAACTCTCGTTGTTAGACAAAATACATTTTTTATCTCCATAAAATATTTTTTTAACCAAATTATTATTATAGGACTCTACAACTAATGCTACTGCATTTTGTTCATACCAATCATCACTATTTATCAAACCTATAAGCAATCCTTTTGCATGAGCAATTCCCTTATTCATAGCATCATAGAGACCTTTATCAGGTTCGCTTATATATATTGCTAATTTATCTTCGTATTTTTTAATAATTTCTATCGATCCGTCTGTAGAACCACCGTCTATAATAATATATTCAATATTAGAATACGATTGATCAATTACACTTTTAATCGTTTGCTCTAAAGTAGCAAATCCGTTGTAAACTACAGTTATTATGCTTACAAGAGGTTTGTCAGAAGTCATGTTTTATTTTTTTTGACAAATCTTTATCTCATTAAATTTTATAGTCCTCTTCTATAATATTATATACTCTATCAACTGTAAGTTTCCATGAATAATGAAGACTATGCTCGTAACATTTTTGTGCTTTTAATGCAACTTCATCATGGCTTTTTGAAATTGACGATAATCTTTCTGACATTTCCTCAATAACTTCTTGATAACTCTTTCCATTTACATCTGTAACCCATCCTATTTCATCATTATTAAAATATCCTGCTCCGCCTAAATTAAAACTCATCACTGGCAAACCATTGCTAATAGCCTCTAACAATACCATCCCGCCACTATCATGTAAGCTTGGGAATAAAAAAAGATCATTACTCTGATACAAATCTTTTAAATCTCCTTGAGGCAACCATTTTATCCAATGAATGTTTTTTTCAAGACCCAATTCGCGTACTTTATTTTTAAGCAATGATTCAAAATCTCCATGACCAACAATTGTAAAAGTAAATTCTACTTCTTTAGATTTTAAAATGAATAAAGCATCTAAAACAATTTGAATACCTTTCCAATAAATAAAGTTCCCAACGTATAAAATTTTTAAATCTGTATTTTTATTTTTTTTGTTCAAGTTAAGTTTCTCTCTATTTACACCAATAGCAGGAAAAACATGAATTTTACTTCTTAACGAATTTGGAAAATAAGAAGCAGATTCATAAGTAGTTGCGAAAATTTTTCTTGAGTGATTAAATATAGTTGTAGAAATCGGATTCCATTTAACCAAAGAATTTAATAGATTTCGTAATTTTTCTTTAAAATAATATCGAAAAGGAAGTCCTTTTAGAAGTGCGTCAGGACAAGTTTCTCCTCCTCCTAATGGACCATAATAAAACGGTATTCCTAAAAAACATAGAAAGCTATATTTTCTAATCGCAACAAAAGTTATGTGATGAATTATATCTGGTTTTAATATATGCAATTGTTTTTTAACTCTAAAATAAATGACTATTTGCCATAATAAATAATAAAGATGAACACCTATGATTTTTTTTATCCAAATGATATTACCTGGCAAATCATAATAAATATATTGAATATTTGCATTTGTATAATTTTCATTTTCAATGACCTCTTTATTATTTTTTCTAGTAATAACTGTTACATTATGTCCGCGTTCAGCTATTTGAACAAGCCAATTCCAACCTACTCCTGGCTCCGAACCTCTATTAGGTTCACATGCATATGCCGATAAGAGTATTTTCATATGTTGCTATTTATTGTTCATTATAACGACTAACCAAATAGTTGTGTATGTTTTTTTTAATTTCAAAAGCGATTATTTTTGTTTCTCTTTTAGTGTCAATAAATATTACTTTTTTAGATTTTAGAATATTTTTATTAGAAATTTTTTGTTCCGAAATTTTAAATGAAGAATCAACAACGAAAAAAAGATCTGGCTTAGGAATTATTTTACTTAAAATACGGTTGAAAAAAAAATTGCTATTTTGATTATAATAAGTTGTATCAAAGAATAATTTGTAAAAACAACTATCCAAAACAACTAACTTACTTCTAACTTTCTGTGGATAAACTATAAACCAATATTGATAAATAAAATAAAGCCATTTAAAATTAGACATACTATTAGTTTTCAAAAAATTAAGATTAGAAACACTTCTAAAAGCCTCTAAATCCTTAGCGTTTTCTATAACTAAATTTGTTAAATCAGACTTTGTTGTTTCATCATTACCAAGAATTTGAATAATCACACCTGTTGGTTTAATAAATCGAAATACTCTTCGTTTAAATTCGAGAATTGCTAGTTTTAAATTCTTTTTATGCGATTTTTGAGTTTCTTTTTTAAGGACTTTTAAAAATTCTGGAGTAAGATTTGTTTCGTTGCCGGTATCAAAAACATCAATAAGCTTGTTACATAATTCTAACCGAAAGCGGGAATGAAATTGTTCAATAATTACATTGCGATTTTGAATCCATAATTTATGTAAGTATTCAAATTGATTTTTAGAAATACTTTGTTTTATTATCTTTTTGTATAAATAATAAATAAATGCAATTTCATCTGAGCAAACCCAAAACTCAACACCGTTATTTCTAATTAGTTTCTTTGAAGCTAAAAGTTCTTTATCTGTAAGAACAATATTTCCATTAACCATGTAGTTAGCACAAAAATCTAAAGCTAACATTACTAAGTTGCATTCTTTATCATTAACACTAGATACAACAAAATATTTTCCTTCAATTTCATGTTGTAACAAATTGCAAGCCTCAAGGTTATTACTAACTAAAAATTGACTGACTAATAAATTTACTTTTCTGAATTGATTGGAATTTATAACTATATCTACGTCACTCCCTATTTTAACAGGATATTCATTTACATTACCTAGAATACAATATTCTATGTTCTCTTTTTTAAAAAAGTGTATTAATTTAATGAAAATGTCTTCCTTCAATTATTCTCTTTTTTTTATAAATTTTGCTGGAACACCACCAATTACACTGTTGTCAGGAAATGATTTGGTTACGACTGCACCTGAACCAATTATAGAATTACTACCAATACTAACTCCTGGCAATATAATAACACGAGTGCCTATCCAAACATTATTCCCTATTGAAACAGGATTTTCTATTGACGGATTTGTTGGGTCAATCATAGGTTTTGTTGTATCTGAAATATCGTGCGTGACTGCCATGATTACAACATCTGGCCCCATCATAACATAATCTCCAATTTGAACTGAACCTGATATTCTAGCATTTTGACCAAGTTGAGAATAATTCCCAACTCTTAGCTTTGAACCATCTCCAAAATAACATTTGTTTTTAACAACTACTTTTTCTCCACATGCTAAAATAATTCTTTTAACAAGAAAGAGTCGAATACTATAAAATAGCTTATAGCCAGGAATAGGCTGCATTGGTAAATGTGAAGCAAAAATATAATATATAAAAAGATACAATTTTTTCATTAAAATGACTTAAATATAGTTACTCGAATGAATCGTAATACAACAGAAAAAAAGTTCTGAAACAAACTTAAACCCGCCGCTTTTCTGGCTCTAAAACCTTCTTTTATTGCTTTGAAACTGCTCATTTTTCCACTTATCCCGTCAAGTCTATAATTCACATATGCTTCAGGGATGTAAAAAAAAATGCTTGAATTTTTTAAATATTGCTTCAATACAAACTCATAATCTGACAGTGATTTAAGATTGGTATTGTACAATTCATTTTCGTAAATTTCTTTGCTAACAAACATAGAAGGATGGTTGTATGTCATACCGTAATACAAAAATTTGAATTTGGAAGGATGGAATTTTTTAAGTTTTTTTGAACCATCTTCAAGAATGTCAAAACGATCTCCATGAAAAATGCATTTATTTGGATTTTGAGTATACGATTTTACAATTAATTCTACTGCATTTAACTCATACCAATCGTCGCTATTAATCATTCCAATAATTTCCCCTTTTGCATGCAAAATCCCTTTATTCATAGCGTCATAGAGTCCTTTATCAGGTTCACTTGACCAAAAGGAAATGTTATTGTCGTATTTTTTTAAAATATCAATTGTACCATCTGTCGAACCTCCATCAATAATAATATATTCGATAGTTGCATAGGTTTGATTAATTACACTTAGAATGGTTTGCTCTAATGTTTTGGATGCATTATAAACAACTGTAATTATACTTACTAATGGTTTTGAATGATTATTCATTTAAGCAAATGCAGGTGTGAATTTTCTTTTTGGCTTATTCAAAATGCCAATTAAAATCCAAATAAAGAAAAAATGTACTCCAAAGCTTGGAAAATTTTCAACTGACAGCATTGCAAATTCGATTAATAACCAAGCTGCAATTAAAAATTTAAAGCTATTGGGTTTATAATTTATTATACCAAAATAAATGCTTTTAATAAATAACAATATTGTAGTTATTAGCAATAGAAGCCCGCCCTTTAGAATAATCTGGAGAAAACCAATTTCAACAGAAAATCTTTGAGAACTATCACCTCCATCACCTAACCATTCTTTAAAATAAGGACTATAATAAGTTCCTAAATATCCTCTTCCCATAGCATAATCGGCTCTTTTTAAATCTGAAAAAAGTTCAATAAATAAAAATGAACGAGAGTCTGTTTTACTTAAAGTTTCAGCCTTTATTGAAGAGGTTAGGTATTCAAACATTTCTGCAAAATAAAAGAAAAGAAAGTAAACTAGAGTAAATGAAGCAACTAGGAAAGTAAATTTTAACATTTTCGACCTAACTAATTTAAATATTCTTGAAGATAAAAACGCCAGTAAAAAAATTGTTATTACAATAATACCCGATCTATAATCGTATAGCCTAAAGAAATTAATTGCAGCTAACAACAATAAAACAATAAATAACTTTCTTTTAGTACTTGTTGTAGTTAAAAAATCAAATAAGAGAAACGAATAACCAGCAACAAGCATAATGGGATGTTTGAAAATAATTAAATCTATAATGGTAAATAATGGAATTAGTTTAGTCATGTAACTACTTACTAAAGATAAAAATGAAATACTATTCTTATTTACAAATAGAGCAACAACTGCTAAAAAAAATGCGGGAAAGGCATAAGGATGAAAAAACAAAGTTATGTAATCAATTTTCGTTCTAGTTAGTGAGAAAATTAAAATTATAAAAACTACTAGTAGATATATTGAAATTGGGTTTACAGAAAAAAAATCTTTATTTAACTCTTTTATACGTAATGAAAAGTTCATAGAAATAAACAAGTAAAAAAAAGATAAACCTGCAAAAGATAGTGCTCTAAAGGCAAACAACCCCGTTGCTGTAAAATAAGAATAAGCAATACCTGATAGAAAAATTGAAATAAATATATAGTTCTTTAGTCTCTGCACTTAATTAATGAATTTTATAAATTTTGCAGGATTACCCCCCCATATTTCATTACTTGGAATATCTTTCGAGACTAATGAACATGCCCCAATAACTACATTATCACCAATTGTAACTCCTTTTAGTATAGTAGAATGTGCTCCAATAAAAACATTATTCCCTATTTTAATAGGTGTCGTTTTTGTGTGTTCGACATCAGATTCACGATTTAATCTTTTTAGAGAATCTAAACTATGGAAATTTGTATCGTATATCACAACATTACCGCCAATATTAACATAATCTCCTATTTCTATTGAATCTTGACAAACAATTGCAGCAGAACTCATTCCAACATTACTGCCTATTGTAAGCATGCCTTTTTTGCCTACAACAATACTACAAGCATGAAAACGACCAATAGGATTTGATGATTCCCGATTATTCATTCTAAAATTAGTTCCAATTATACATTTTCCTCCTATGCTAATATTCACTTTTGGAATTCCAATACTTTTAAACGAGTTAAATTTGCACCCGTTAGCATAAAGTATAAAAAAACTAATCATCCAATCAAAGGGGATAAGAATATAAAATTGTATTTTTTTTATACTTTTAAAAAAATAGATAATTAAGTATTGCATCTTAATTGCTTAAAATTTTATTATAACATGCGAGTAAATCTGAAAATATAGTTTCTTTATCATGTCTAATTATTGCTTCTTGTTTCGCTTTTTCAGCAATATTGAAATATTTTTTAGGGTTACTTATATAATCCTGAACAATTGCAGTAAGTTCATAAATACCATTAGAAGGAAATAATGTTCCTGTTGTACCATTTTTTATCAATGAAGATATACCTCCAACGTTACATGCAACAACTGGAATTCCTAATATTTGCGCTTCGCAAACACTGTTTGGACTATTGTCAATATAAGATGGATGGATGAACAAATCAGATTGTTCTAGAATTGAAATTAAGTCATTAGGCGATTTTCGACCAATGCATTCTATATTGATATGTTTATGATTAATTCCTGTTTTCTTTTCAAAATGTCTCAATAACTTATCGGTATCATCAATACCAATTATTCGCCATTTGAATTTGATATCGGTTTTTCCGTGTAATAATTTTGCCGTATTTAAAACTACGTCGATTCCTTTATAAATGGTAGATGATAATGTTGAAACCAAATTAATTGTATTTGAATCAAGATTTATTCTCTCGTTTTGATCATAAAAAGGCAATCTTAATACTTCGTCGATGTGAAAATATTGAGCTTTTGGAGCATATAAACGCACTAAAGCTTTATCCCAACTTGTTCTTCCCATTATAAATTGGGCAATTTTTAAATTATTTTCTTCTCGTATTGCTTGTTTTCTGAGTCTTTTTAGTGAAAAAAAATGGCTTTGTCCAAGCAAATTGTTTTTGAAAAAACTCAAATTAAAAAGAAAATCTAGTTTAGATTGTGAAGGCGGAAAATAGGCGTTTACTATTGGATTTAATAATCCTTGAAGATGAATTACAACCGGAATAACTGTTTCTGTTTGAATAGATGTAAACATACCTTCTGTTCCAAAAACATGAATTATATCTGGTTTAAAATCTTCAATTACTTTTTTTATTTGAAGATTATATTCAGAATTTTCAATTTTACCCGACCAATTATTTATAATATATTTTAATGGTGTTTTCTTTGCTGATTTTCTTAATATTGGATAATAGGTTGTGCTGTTTTTCTTAACTTTCTTTAAATCTTTAGGATGAAAAAAAGAAATCCCTAATTCAACTTTTGAACTTTGGGAAACTAACTGCTCTAATGACTCTATCCAGCCACCACCATAATAAGCATGATTGTCATTCTCATAAAGTGACGGTGTATTAGTAAACCAAAGAACTCTCATACTAAGTTATATTTTTTGATAAGCAACTAAAATAGTATGCCCTTTTAAATGCTGTTTGTTTAAGTTAGTTTCTTTAATTCTCTTATTATATAACCCCGATATTTTATGAAGTTTTTGGATTATTTTGCCAACAAGTTTGGAATATTTCGAATAATATTCTGAGAATACATATCCAGATATGTGATACTCTTGAAGCTCTTCAAAATGCACCTTAATTAATTTTAAAGGAAACATATTTGTCAATTCTACAAGGGATTTTTCATTCCAAAGTCCCATATGATGTGGAGGCATATTTAAGCAACCTTTTCCATCTTTTATAAAAGAATCATTATTAGGAACACTAATAATCAAGGTACCGCCTGATTTTAAACAATCTATTTTTCCTTTTATAAAACTATGAACCTCTGTAATATGTTCTAAAACTTGATAAGAACAAACAATATCAAATTTATTTTCATTTTGCTTTGAATAGTCTTGAATGGTTTGATTTATAATTTCCCATTTCCCATCCTTGTCTTTAGTAGTTTCATTAAGTTCTAGACCTACTGAGTATTCTAAATCATAATGCTCATTCACTTTTTTTATAAAATCACCATGAGCACAACCAACCTCAAGTAATTTCATTCCTGGCTTAATATATTCTTTTGTGATTTCATGCTCCCATTTCCATGACATATAATACCAGTCAAACTTTTGAAAGTGTTCATAAAAGGCACTATTCCCTGATAAATTAAATGGATAATAAAAACTATAATTGGTCTCATTACATTTATAAACGGACACTTCACTGATTGCACTAAAATAGCTAGAAACATCAATTTCGTACACTTTGTATGCATCAACAATCTCACTCACTTTTATACTTTTCTCAAAAGTAGTATTACTAGATTTTGTTAAAGGGGATAAAACAGCATTCATAGAATTAAATTATTTGTTCCAAATACCTTTGGCGGATTTAGAAATTATTTTGATATATTGAATTGGACTCAAAATTACACTGGGAATAAAACAAATTACAGTTGAAAAAATTACTCCTGAAGGTCCTAAATTGAAATACTTTGCAAAAAGAATAGATAATGGTATGTTTAACAATGCAGTTAATAATCCTTGAATAGCCTGCATTCTTATTTTTCCAATCCCATTAAGAAAAATTGTAAATGGTGTTACATAAATACAAAGAATAAAGAAAATACCCATAAAAATACTCAATGTTTTAGGCACAAACACCTTAGAACCTACCCAAAAATTATAGAAAAAATCTGAAAAAAGTATCATAAGTATAATTAATATTATAAAACTGAAAGCTAATTTTTTCATATTTGCAATCGATCTTTTAATCCAATTGAAATCTTGTTTTTGATAAGCTTCAGTAATACTTGACCAAAATGGAGTTGCTATAATTCCAAAAACCATTGTAGAAATACTGAAATATTTGTAGGCTATATTATATGGCACTACTTCTTTTGGGGAAAACAAATTTGATATAATTAGATTATCGGTTGAATAAAGAATTATCCCTGAAATTTGAACAATAAAAAAAATAAGACCTAATCCGAAAATATCTTTTAAATATTCTTTTTTCCAGAGCGATAAAGATGGTGAAAAACATTTATAGGTATTAGTGAACGCAAAAAAATTAAGCCCAAATAGAATTACTACGGGTAAAGCAGAAAAAATTGTTCCAAAAAGCAATAATGAACCATCGTTTATAAAAGTGATAAGCCAAATTGATAATAATGATATTGCTTGTGTATAAAAATTAATTTTTCCCTGCATAGAATGATTCTGATCAGCAGTATATATAGTTGTAATAAGTTTTACAATTAACTGTAAACAAAAAAAAGAGAAAACAATTGGCATAAGTATTCCAAGGTCTTTTTGCAAGTAATGGTTTGCATTAAAAACTAATGTCCAATCTATAAAGAAGTTAAGAAGAATAAATAGTAGCGCAAGAATTAAACAAATACTACCAATAGTAAAATAAGCAGAGCTTACATATCCTCTTGCCAAAGTTAAATCACCTTTAGCCTTAGCTTCTGCAAATTTATTTCGTAATCCGTTTCCTAACCCAATATCAAAAAAAGAGAACCAAGCAATAAATGAACTTAATGTAAGCCATATACCATAATTTTCAGAATCAAGAAAATTTATAGTAAGAGGCACCATAAGAAATGTTGCAATTATACTACCCCCTTTATATATAAAAGACGCGATAACATGCTTTGTTATGTTTTTAGTTCTATCGCTTTTAATTCCAACTTTTTTAAAACCCTTCTGAACCGTTTGTTTCAATTTTATTTATGCAATTTTAAATTAAAAACTCTTTCAATTCAAGCAATGAATTAATCCTCAGAAATTTTCTTTTTTAGGATAAAATTATGATTTAATATTGCTATTTTGAATAAAGTTAAACTTTTTAAATTAAACCTAATGTTTATTAAGACAATTATAAATTTGTGAAAATCATTATTTTAACCACAGCTTCGCAACTCTTACCCACAATAATGAGCAGAACCTTTGAATTAACTTGGCTTGCAAATATAGTTACAAAAAAAGGTTTACAGATAATTATATCTTTTTTAACAATTAAGTTATGTAATGTTTAATTTAAAAATCGCTAAATTATTACACTAAAATAATTTAAACTCGCATTTTTTCGTATTTTGGCATTCGATTAAAAAAAATATAAATGACTCCATTTGCCATATTAACCTTAATTGTAATTTACTTCGGAATTTTATTTTTTATTTCACATATTGTCAGCAATAAAAATAGTGGAAACGATGCTTTTTTTAAAGCCAATAAAAACTCAAAATGGTACTTAGTGGCTTTTGGAATGATTGGCACAGCACTTTCGGGCGTGACTTTCATTTCTGTTCCTGGAGAAGTAGGAAATCCTGATAACCAATTTAAATATTTTCAGTTTGTTATAGGAAATGCCATTGGATTTGTAATCATTGCCAAAGTTTTGCTCCCTTTATATTATAGAATGAATCTCACTTCGATATACAGTTATATCGAAAAACGCTTAGGAACTGTGAGTTACAAGACCGCAGCAAGTATTTTTTTAATCAGTAGAACTATAGGTTCATCCTTTAGACTGTATCTTGTAGTTATTGTTTTGCAACGGTATGTATTCGATTTTTATCAAATTCCGTTTGCCGCTACCGTTCTCATTTCGTTGCTATTAATATTTGCTTATACCTATCGTGGTGGTTTAAAAACAATTATAATTACAGATACTTTACAAACATTTTTCTTGGTTTCCTCTGTTTTCCTGACCATCTTTTTTATTTGTAATAGTTTAAATTTATCTGTTTTTGAAGCCTTTGAAGAATTAAAAAATAGCAATTATTCTAAAGTTTTTTTCTTTGAAGATTATATGAAAGGCACTTATTTCTGGAAACAAATTTTAGGAGGAATTTTTGTCACTATTGCCATGGTTGGATTAGACCAAGATTTAATGCAGAAAAATTTGAGTTGTGCCACCATTGGGGAAGCCCAAAAAAACATGTTTACCTTTACAGGGATTTTCGTGATAATTAATATTTTCTTCTTAAGTGTTGGTGCTTTGCTTTATATTTATGCTGATAAAAACGGAATTGCAATTCCTACTGACATAATAACCGGAAAACCAAGAACCGATTTATTATTTCCTGAAATCGCTTTTCATCATTTAACATTAATTCCTTCGATTGTTTTTCTATTGGGATTGACTGCAGCCACTTTCGCCACTACTGACTCGGCATTAACAGCACTAACAACTTCATTCTGTGTAGATTTTTTAGGAATGGATAAAGCGGAAAATCTAAATAAACCCAACATTGTTAGAACCCGACATTTGGTTCATATTGGTTTCTCATTTTTAATGTTTTTAGTCATAGTGATTTTCAATGCTATAAATGATGCCTCTGTTGTGAGTATGATTTTTAAGATTGCATCCTATACCTACGGACCGCTTTTAGGATTATATGCTTTTGGATTATTTATGAAATCGAAAACCGTACAAGACAAACTAGTCCCTATGATTTGCTTAATTTCTCCTGCTATTTGCTTTTTTATTAGTAAAAACTCATCACTACTATTTGGAGACTATGTATTTGACAACGAACTTATTATTGTAAACGGATTAATAACTTTTATTGGATTGTTACTAATTAGCAAACCTGCAATTTCAGAAACGAGATTTTAATTGAATGCCTAGCACTGATAGCAACGGCATACTTTTGTGTTTTTCTTTAAAACACAAAAGATAAAGTGAATAGCAGGATTAGCTCCTGAAAAATCTAATATTGATTAGTTGTTAATAAAACCAATGTACAAGCTATTTCAACTTTAATGTTATTCAATTGTAATAATTGGTAGAATTCTGGATTTTCAGTCCCGGGGTTAAAAATAACACGTTTAGGTTTTGCCTCAACGATATAATTGTAATAATCACGTTGACGATCTGGGTTTAAATACAACGTTACGGTATCTATATTTTTTAGGGGAATAGCTTTGGTTTGAATTTTAATTCCAGCAACTTCGCCAGCATTTTGACCTATTGCAAGTACTGAATGTCCTTTGTCTACAAGCATTGTAATTGCCAAATAAGCATATTTATCTGGTTTTGAGGTTGCTCCTAAAACCAATGTTTTTTTATTTTTCATAATGCAAACGTACAAAAAAGGAATAGTTAATTTTTTATTCTTTTGGCAAAAAAACCTCAGCCATCATACATCTTGCACTACCTCCACCGCACGCTTCGATAGTATCAAGGCTAGAACTTAAAATAGTTACATGCTCCTCTATTTGTGCGATTTGTTTTTTGGTAAGACTTTTATATGCTGCTGTACTCATTACTAAATATCTTCGATCATCGGTGCCTTTTACCTCAAGCATGTTTCCTGCAAAACTATTTACTTGATCTTCTGTAATTAGTATCACTTCTTTTTCATCTCCCCTTAAGCTGTCCAAAACCATTTTACGTTCTTTTTTGTCATCGATACAATCGGCACAAATAATTGCAAATGTTTCACAAACACTCATCATTACATTGGTATGATAAATCAATTTTCGTTCCCCGTTTATGGTTTGAAATGCTTCGAAAATTACTGGGCTGTATTCAAAATCTTCACAGAACTCTATGAACAATTCTTCATCAGCTCGTGGTGATAATGCACAATAAGCTTTACCATTTTCTCTATCTAAAACCATACTTCCAGTACCTTCTAAGAAATAACCATCGTCCTCGGCTTCAGTATAATCCATGATTTCGTTGATTATAAACCCTTTGTCTTCTAGCATATCTAAAACATCTTCACGGCGCTCTTTACGTCGGTTTTTGGCAAACATAGGATACATAGCTACATCACCCTCTTCGTGAAAAGAAATCCAATTATTAGGGAAAATACTGTCAGGAGTATCTGGTTGCAATGTGTCTTCTACAACTGTGACATCTACTCCTACCAAACGAAGTTTGTTGACAAAAGTATCAAACTCTTCCTGCGCTTTGGCATTTACTGTAGCTGGCGATAAAGTATCAATTACTTTTTGATAATAATTATTAACTGCGGTTTGTTCGTTCATTCTAAATGCTACCGGGCGAATCATTAGGATGGAGTTTGTAGTTTGTTTCATGGTATTGGTTGTATGTTTTATAAAGATTAATCTCTAATTAAAGGCAAGGTAGAACATCTTAATAACCCCTCTTGTTTGGCAATTTCTGCATATGGAATTTCCTCTACAATAAATCCGCTACTTCTAAGCCAATTATTTAATCTAGTGAAATTTCGTTCTGAAACAACCACGTTTGGAGCTATTGAAAAAACATTCGAATTCATATGATACATTTCTTCTCTAGTAATATGAAAAAGGTTTTCTTTTCCGAACAGTTTAACTAAGAATAGATAATCGGCTTCTTCTCGAAAGCCTCTTTTGTAAATAATTCCTTTATCCACACCAACAGGTTGAAAGCAACAATCTAAATGCAAAGCATTATCTCGAGCTTCAATTTTAGATTTTACCAAATCGAATTCTTTCACTATTTTATTTGGAAAAAATTCTTTTATAAAATGTACTCCTGCCGTATTTGTTCTTGCAGTAATGTAATCTTTATAATCGCTTCCTTTATAGGTTCCTATAAATATGTATTCATTCCAGAGCATGACATCACCGCCTTCAATGTGAACTTCTTCAGGCGGGCGAACCACTTTTTCAGGATTCATTTCATTAATAATGTATTGAATAGCCTCTAATTCTCTTTCTCTATCTGGAAGAATATTAGATTTAAAAAAAATATCATCAATCACAAAACCAATATCTCTCGCAAAAATTTGATTGTAGTTTTCAATCATTTCTGGCCTATAAACAGTAACATCATATTTTTTAAATACTTGATAAAATGCTTCCATTTCTTTAACCATATTAGCTTCGACTGGATAAGTTCCTGCTAAAATATGTTCTAAAGATTTAGGGTCGTATGCTTCATCTATACTTGGAGTAGGTCCGTTGTTTATTGCCGAACCAAGAACAACTGCTCTTAATCGTGCTGTTTCGTCCTTAATATTTAATTGTAGCATAAGTGGTTATTAATAGTGTATCAAAGATAAAAAAGCTTCTCGATTAGAAGAAGCTTTTTAAATATATAAATTATTTAAACAAATTATCTCTTGTCAACTGGAACAAATCCTCGAAAAGCATGTCCTGTATAAATTTGGCGTGGTCGTCCTATTGGTTCTTTATTGATTCGCATTTCTTTCCATTGTGCAATCCAACCTGGTAAACGACCTATGGCAAACATTACCGTAAACATATCTGTTGGAATTCCTAGTGCTCTGTATATAATTCCTGAGTAAAAATCGACGTTTGGATATAACTTTCTTGAAACAAAATACTCATCAACAAGTGCTGCTGCTTCTAATTTCTTTGCAATTTCTAAAATAGGATCATCAACACCTAAAGTACTTAATACTTCATCGGCTGCTTTTTTAATGATTTTAGCTCTAGGATCAAAATTTTTATATACTCTATGGCCAAAACCCATTAGACGGAAAGGATCATCTTTATCTTTTGCTTTCGCTAGGTATTTTTCAGTATCTCCTCCATGTGCATGAATTTCTTCTAACATTTCGAGTACCGCTTGATTTGCTCCACCGTGTAATGGACCCCAAAGTGCCGAAGCTCCAGCAGAAATTGATGCAAAAAGTCCTGCATGAGAAGAGCCCACCATTCGTACTGTAGAGGTAGAACAATTTTGCTCGTGATCAGCATGAAGTATAAACAATTTATCTAAAGCATCTACTATAATTGGATTGGCTTTGTATGGCTCTGTTGGTAGATGAAACATTAAATTCATGAAATTTTCTACATAACCTTTTGTATTATCGTAATAATTTAATGGATACCCCATTGTCTTCCTATACGTCCAAGTGGCAATAACCAAAAATTTACCCATGATTTTGCAAACCGATTCATACAACTCTTTTGGATTATCTGGATTGACGGCTTTTGGATTAAAAGCAGTTAAAGCACTTGTTAATGCAGATAAAACTCCCATAGGATGAGCCGTTTTTGGAAAACCGTCAATGATGTTTTTCATTTCCTCGTTTACCAAAGTATATTTTCTAATGTCGGTTTCGTATTGTTTCAACTGCTCAGCTGTAGGTAACTCACCAAAAATTAAAAGATAAGAAACTTCAAGAAAATGAGCTTTCTCTGCCAACTCTTCTATAGAATATCCTCTGTAACGCAAAATCCCTTCTTCTCCATCTAGAAAAGTTATTTCGCTTAGACAAGAACCTGAATTTTTATAGCCACGATCCAATGTAATCGCACCTGATAAATCACGTAACTTGTTAATATCTATAGCTATTTCATTCTCACTCCCTATAATTAATGGAAACTCGTATTTCTTGCCGTCAATTTCTAGTGTTGCTGTTTTTGACATAATATAATCTGTAATTTATCTTTTGAAATAATAATTTAACAAATCTATGGAATTTAGCACAAATTAAAAAATGATTTTAATCATGAATACGTTAATTATAACATAAAAATACTTTTTCAATTCATAAAAAATTTTACCTCATTAAAAAAATGGGTTGGATTGAAAGAGAAGGCTTATTTACTCTGTTGAGGCACTTATTAAAACATCAAATCATACACATTTTATATTAGTTACCCTTGGTACTTTTCAAAATTTATAATTTTGAAATCAAAGCGACCTAAATCTATTAAATTCAGGCTTTGTAGAATTATTCATTTTTTACTATTTTATATATTCTAATTACTTTTTCTATAGTAACTTATAAGTAATATATTCCATTTTGTTTTTCCGAATATATTGTTTTTATATATCAGTTTACGTAACTCCACCTCTATTTATCCGAATACATCCGTGATGTATATAGGAATTTTAAAATCCATTGCATTAAAACACTCGATTTGATGACGACTTTAAATTATATAAATTAAAAAACCCTTTCAAAACATAAGTTCTGAAAGGGTTTTAAAAATATAAATTCTAAACTTCTATTTTTGTTTAAAAGCTTTCAATCCAGGAAAGTAAGCTGTATTTCCTAATTCTTCTTCAATTCTTAATAATTGATTGTATTTTGCCATACGATCTGAACGAGAAGCTGATCCTGTTTTTATTTGTCCACAGTTTAACGCCACTGCTAAATCAGCAATAGTGTTGTCTTCTGTTTCTCCAGAACGGTGTGACATTACTGATGTATACCCTGCATTTTTAGCCATATTTACAGCTGCAATAGTTTCAGTTAAAGTTCCGATTTGGTTCACTTTTACTAATATAGAATTAGCGATTCCTTTTTCGATACCTGTTGATAGACGCTCTACATTAGTTACAAATAAATCATCACCAACTAATTGTACTTTATCTCCTATCTTTTCAGTCAATAATTTCCATCCATCCCAGTCATTTTCATCCATACCGTCTTCGATAGAAATGATTGGATAATTTGCTGCTAATCCTGCTAAATAATCAACCTGTTCGGCAGATGTTCTTATTTTTCCTGTTTCTCCTTCAAATTTTGAATAATCATATTTTCCGTCAACATAAAATTCAGATGCAGCACAGTCAAGAGCTATCATTATTTCGTCACCAAAACTATACCCAGCATTCTCAACTGCTTTTTTAATAGTGTCTAAAGCATCTTCTGTTCCACCAGCTAAGTTTGGGGCAAAACCACCTTCGTCACCAACAGCAGTAGAAAGACCTCTGTCGTGTAAAACTTTTTTCAAACTGTGAAAAATTTCAGTTCCCATTTGCATAGCGTGAGAAAAAGATGTTGCTTTCACTGGAAAAATCATAAATTCTTGAAATGCAATAGGAGCGTCAGAATGAGAACCTCCATTGATAATATTCATCATAGGAACTGGCAGAGTGTTTGCAGATACACCTCCAATATATCGATATAAAGGCAATCCCAATTCATTAGCCGCCGCTTTAGCAACTGCAAGAGAAACACCTAAAATTGCATTTGCACCAAGATTAGCTTTATTTGGAGTTCCGTCTAAATCAATCATAGTTTGATCGATTAAATTTTGTTCGAAAACAGAAGTTCCAACTAGTTCACTTGCAATTTTTGTATTTACATTTTCAACAGCTTTTAAAACTCCTTTTCCTAAAAAAGCTTTTCCACCGTCACGCAATTCAACTGCTTCAAATTTTCCAGTAGAAGCTCCGGAAGGAACTGCTGCTCTACCAAGAACACCACTTTCTGTTATTACATCTACCTCAATAGTAGGATTACCTCTTGAATCAAAAATTTGTCTTGCGTGAACTTTGATAATAATGCTCATAATATATTGATTTTTAAATTTTATACTCTATTTTTTGTATTACAAATATAATTCTATTAAAATAATGATAATGTGAAAATATCGAATGTTATTAACGATAACGATTTAGCTTAATGAAGATTTCATGTTCTCCACAAATTGGTCAAACAAATAACTAGAATCGTGTGGTCCCGGACTAGCTTCTGGATGATATTGCACTGAAAAACAATTTTTATATTTCATTCTCATTCCAGCAACCGTATTATCGTTAAGATGTAAATGTGTGATTTCTAATACTTCGTTATTCTCTAACTGTTCTTTATTAACAGCAAATCCATGATTCTGAGAAGTAATTTCGCCTTTACCAGTAATGATGTTTTTTACTGGATGATTGATACCTCTATGACCGTTAAACATTTTGTAAGTAGAAACGCCGTTGGCTAAAGCTATAACTTGGTGCCCTAAACATATTCCGAATAAAGGGTTATTGTTTTTTATAATTTCTTTTGCAACACCAATAGCACTAAATAATGGGTCAGGATCTCCAGGACCGTTTGACAAGAAATAGCCATTCGGATTGAATGCTGCTAAATCTGAATAAGAAGAATCAAAAGGAAAAACTTTTATATAACAATCTCTTTTAGCTAGATTTCGAAGTATATTGGTTTTGATACCTAAATCTAAAGCAGCAATTTTATATGTTGCATTTTCATTACCAAAAAAATAGGGTTCTCTAGTCGAGACCTTAGAAGCCAGCTCTAAACCTTTCATATCAGGAACATTTGCTAATTGTTTTTTCAAATCTTCAACAGCTGTTCCGTCAGTACATATTACAGCATTCATCGCTCCGTTATCTCTTATATAACTTACTAGAGCACGTGTATCTACATCAGAAATGCAAATAAGATTTTGTTTGATAAAATAGTCTTCTAAACTTTCTGAAGCATCTGATCTTGAATAATTAAAACTAAAATTTTTACAAACCAATCCTGATATTTTAATTGAATCCGATTCTACATCATTATTATTTACACCATAATTACCAATGTGAGGATTTGTTGCCACCATGATTTGACCAAAATAAGAAGGGTCGGTAAAAATTTCTTGGTACCCTGTCATTCCAGTATTAAAGCAAACTTCTCCAAAAGTAGTCCCGCTAATTCCTATGGATTTTCCATGAAATATGGTTCCATCGCTTAGCAGCAGTATGGCTTTTTGTCGTGTTGTGTATTTCATTCGTCGTAGTTATTGTTTTTTATTTGCCTCATGGAACTTCTCAATGCTTCGTTGCATTTGTAAAGTATTTGTTGCGTTGCAAATTTAATAATGCATAGGTCACTATTAAAAATAAAAAAAAGGACAAACTACTAAAAGTTTATCCTTGATTTCTATTGAATAATAATTCTCATTATTTTTCAGTTTCTGATGAATCAGTTTCAGAAGTTGATTCTTCTGGAGCATCAGCAGGAGCAACTGCTTCAGGAGCCACTTCAACAGCAGTATCCTCTTTTTTAGCTTTTCCACCACGACGGCTTTTCGCTTTTTTAACTTCTTTTTTACCACCGTTGTACAATTCGTTGAAATCTACTAACTCAATCATTGCCATATCAGCATTATCTCCTAGACGATTTCCAACTTTTATGATACGTGTATAACCACCAGGGCGATCTCCTACTTTTGAAGCTACATCTCTGAACAAGTCAGTTACTGCATATTTGCTACGTAAGTATGCGAAAACGATACGACGGTTATGAGTTGTATCTTCTTTTGATTTTGTTATAAGCGGCTCAACAAATTGTTTAAGCGCTTTAGCTTTAGCAACAGTTGTATTAATACGCTTGTGCTCTATAAGAGAACAAGCCATATTAGCTAGCATAGCTTTTCTATGTCCAGTCTGTCTGCTTAAGTGATTGAATTTTTTTCCGTGTCTCATGACATATTTTTTTAAACTTCATCTTGCTACAATCCGCTTTGGAGAGCAAAATATGAAGTAATTTACTCTTTATCTAATTTGTATTTTGCTAAATCCATTCCGAAGTTCAAATTTTTAATAGCCACTAGTTCATCTAGTTCTGTTAAAGATTTTTTACCGAAATTACGGAATTTCATTAGGTCGTTTTTATTAAAAGATACTAAATCTCCAAGTGTATCAACTTCTGCTGCTTTTAAACAATTTAAAGCTCTTACAGATAAATCCATATCGACTAATTTTGTTTTAAGCAATTGTCTCATATGCAATGACTCTTCATCATACGATTCAGTTTGAGCAATTTCATCAGCTTCAAGAGTAATTCTTTCATCAGAAAACAACATAAAGTGGTGTATTAACACTTTGGCAGCTTCAGTTAAAGCATCTTTAGGATTAATTGAACCATCAGTTTTAATTTCAAAAACTAATTTTTCATAATCTGTTTTTTGCTCCACACGGAAATTTTCGATAGCATATTTTACATTCTTAACAGGAGTAAAAATAGAATCTGTAAAAATAGTTCCTATAGCTGCGTTTTGTTTTTTGTTCTCTTCTGCGGGAACATAACCTCTACCTTTTTCGATGGTTAATTCTAAACTCAATTTGATTTTAGAATCTAAGTTACAAATAACTAGCTCTGGGTTCAGTACTTGGAAACCAGAAATAAATTTTTGAAAATCACCAGCGGTTAGTTGATCTTTACCTGAAATAGAGATAGTAACTGATTCGTTATCTATATCTTCAATTTGACGTTTGAAACGTACTTGTTTCAAGTTCAAAATGATTTCAGTTACGTCTTCAACAACTCCTGAAATAGTTGAAAATTCGTGATCTACACCTTCTATACGAACAGATGTGATTGCGTATCCTTCTAAAGCAGAAAGCATAACTCTTCTAAGTGCATTACCAACGGTCAATCCGTAACCAGGTTCTAAAGGTCTAAACTCAAATTTACCTTCAAAATCGGTTGAATCGATCATGATAACTTTATCGGGCTTCTGAAAATTAAATATTGCCATAATTTCGACTAAGTCAATTATTATTTGTTGTACAATTCGACGATTAACTGTTCTTTAATATTTTCTGGAATTTGAAGTCTAGCAGGAACAGTAACAAAAGTTCCTGATTTAGTATCATTATTCCATGTAATCCATTCATAAACATGAGAAGAATTTGATAAAGAACGCTCGATAGCCTCTAAAGATTTAGATTTTTCACGAACAGCAACTACATCACCTGGTTTTAGGTGATAAGAAGGAATGTTTACCAATTCTCCATTTACTGTAATGTGTCTGTGCGAAACGATTTGACGAGCACCTCTTCTAGAAGGAGCAATACCCATTCTAAAAACAACGTTATCTAATCTTGCTTCACACAATTGAAGTAAAATTTCACCAGTTACACCTTTCGATGCAGCTGCTTTTTCAAATAAATTTCTGAACTGTTTTTCTAAAATTCCGTAAGAATATTTAGCTTTTTGCTTTTCCATTAACTGAACAGCATACTCAGACTTTTTTCCTCTTTTTTTTGCCATCCCGTGTTGTCCAGGAGGGTAATTTCTTTTTTCGAAAGCTTTATCGTCACCGAAAATAGCTTCACCAAATTTTCTTGCGATTCTTGTACTTGGACCAGTATATCTTGCCATTTTAAATTTTTTAAGATAGAGATTATGAATTCAGGTCTTATCCTTCGATAATCTATAATCTATCTATGTTATACTATAATTACTTTGAGTATTAAACTCTACGTCTTTTAGGAGGACGACATCCATTGTGAGGCATTGGAGTAACATCGATAATCTCAGTTACCTCAATTCCACCATTATGTAAAGAACGAATTGCAGACTCACGTCCGTTTCCTGGTCCTTTAACATATACTTTTACTTTTTTAAGCCCAGCTTCTAGAGCTACTTTGCTACAATCTTCTGCTGCCATTTGAGCTGCATATGGAGTATTCTTTTTAGAACCTCTAAAACCCATTTTACCAGCTGAAGACCATGAAATAACTTCACCTTTTTTATTCGTTAACGAAATAATGATATTATTGAAGGTCGCAGAAATATGAGCTTCTCCAGTTGATTCAACGATAACTTTACGTTTTTTTGCAGTTGCTTTTGCCATATTACTTATTATTTAGTTGCTTTTTTCTTGTTTGCAACAGTTTTTCTTTTCCCTTTTCTTGTTCTAGAGTTATTCTTAGTTCTTTGTCCTCTTAACGGAAGACCAGATCTATGACGGATACCTCTATAACATCCAATATCCATTAAACGTTTAATGTTTAAAGAAACTTCTGAACGTAGCTCTCCTTCAATTTTGAAAAATGACACAGCATCACGGATTGCTCCAATCTGATCATCATTCCAATCTTGTACTTTAATATCTTGGCTAACTTGAGCTTTTTCTAAAATCTCAATTGCTCTACTTTTACCAATTCCGAAGATATAGGTTAAAGCGATAACTCCTCTTTTGTTTTTTGGGACATCTACCCCTGCTATTCTTGCCATAATTATCCTTGTCTTTGTTTAAATCTAGGATTCTTTTTGTTGATTACGTATAATCTGCCTTTTCTTCGTACAATTTTGCACTCGGCACTTCTTTTTTTAACTGATGCTCTAACTTTCATTTTTTTTAAACTTTTAGCTTTTGCTTTTAGCTTTTTACAAATAGCAATAAATTAATTTAGCTAATTGTTAATTACTAATCACTAATTGCAATTTAATACCTATAAGTAATTCTTGCTTTAGACAAATCGTAAGGGCTCATTTCTAGTTTAACTTTATCACCAGGTAACAATTTGATGTAATGCATACGCATTTTACCAGAAATATGTGCTATTACAATATGTCCATTCTCTAATTCTACACGGAACATGGCATTAGATAATGCTTCAATTATCGAACCGTCTTGTTCTATTGCTGATTGTTTTGCCATAAAAATTAAGCTACTGCTTTTCTATTTTTACCACTCTTCATCAAACCGTCATAATGTTTGTTTAATAAGTAGGAATTAATTTGTTGCATAGTATCTATGGCAACACCAACCATAATTATTAATGACGTTCCTCCAAAAAACATTGCCCAAGATTGTTGCACACCAAAACTAACTACAATTGCTGGGAACACAGCTATTAGCGCCAGAAATAATGAACCTGGAAAAGTAATTAAAGACATAATGTGATCTAAAAAATCTGAAGTATCAACTCCAGGCTTAACCCCAGGAATAAATCCACCACTTCTTTTTAAATCATCAGCCATTTTGTTTGTAGGAACTGTAATTGCAGTGTAAAAGAATGTAAAAACAACTATTAAAGTAGCAAATACAAAATTATACCAAAATCCAAACATATTACTAAAAGCTCCTGCAATAGACTGGGAAGTTTCTGATTGAGATAATCCTGCTAAAGCTGCTGGTATAAACATAATAGCTTGCGCAAAAATAATTGGCATAACTCCAGAAGCATTTAACTTTAAAGGAATCCATTGTCGGTTACCACCCATCATATCTGCTTCAAAATCACCCGTTGTTGTTCTACGAGCATATTGTACAGGAATTTTTCTAACTGCCATTACCAATAAAACACAAGCAATAATAACTAAAAGCCAAACTATTACCTCGATTACCAATAACATTGGACCACCATTGTTGTTTGTTATAGTAGATGAAAATTCTTGAATAAACGCTTGTGGCAATCTTGCTAAAATACCAACCATAATTAAAAGAGAGATTCCGTTTCCAATTCCTTTATCAGTAATTTTTTCTCCTAACCACATGGCAAAAATTGTACCTGTAGTTAAAATTAAAACTGATGAAAACAAGAATGAAAATGAATCAAATCCTAATAAAAAAGCATTGTTTGGTAAAGTTCTGTATAAATTATAAATATAGCCAGGACCTTGAACTAGTGTAATTGCAATAGTTAACCAACGAGTAATCTGATTGATTTTTTTTCTGCCACTTTCACCATCTTTTTGTAATTTTTGTAAATAAGGAATAGCTATTCCCATTAACTGAACCACAATAGAAGCCGAAATATAAGGCATAATTCCTAGAGCAAAAACTGAAGCTTTTGAAAAAGCACCACCGGTAAACATATCTAGTATTGAACCAATACCTTTTTCTGTCTGCCCACTCAAGCTACTTAATTGAGTTGCATCAATACCTGGAAGTGTTACATGTGCACCAAAACGATAAACTAAAAGAATACCTAATGTAATTAGAATTCGATTTTTAAGTTCTTCGATTTTCCAAATATTGGCTAATGATTCAAAAAAATTCTTCATCGTACTAGAAAGTTATAGTGTTACTGCTTCTCCACCAGCTGCTTCAATAGCCGCCTTAGCTGTAGCAGTAAATTTGTGAGCAGATACTTTTAATTTTGCTTTCAATTCACCACGACCTAAAATCTTTACGATTTCATTTTTAGTTGCCAAACGATTTGAAACATATACAGTCATATCAACTGCATCAGTAACAATACCATTATCTACTAATAATTGTAATGTATCAAGATTAACACCTTCGTATTCTTTACGATTGATGTTTGTGAAACCAAACTTAGGCACACGTCTTTGTAATGGCATTTGACCACCTTCAAAACCAATCTTTTTAGAATATCCAGAACGAGATTTTGCTCCTTTATGACCTCTTGCAGAAGTACCACCTTTACCAGAACCTTCTCCTCTACCTAATCTTTTATTTTGATTGTGAGTAGCACCTTCAGCAGGTTGTAAGTTACTTAAATTCATAACTATAATTTGTTATTTAGCTTCTTCAACAGAAACTAAGTGTTTTACTTTATTTATCATACCAAGGATTGCAGGATTTGAATCATGCTCAACAACTTGTCCCATTTTACGAAGACCTAAAGCCTCTAATCCTCTCTTTTGAGTAAGAGGACAGTTGATTTTACTTCTAACTTGTTTTACTAATAATTTAGCCATAATTTCCTTGAATTAACCTTTAAAAACTTTTTCTAAAGAAACACCTCTTTGTTTCGCAACAGTGTAAGCACTTCGCATTTGCAATAATGCATCAAAGGTTGCTTTTACTACGTTGTGAGGATTTGATGATCCTTGAGATTTTGATAATACATCATGAATCCCTACTGATTCAAGAACCGAACGAACGGCTCCACCAGCAATAACTCCTGTACCATGAGAAGCAGGAATTAAGAATACACGTGCACCACCAAATTTACCTTTTTGTTCGTGAGGAACAGATTGACCATTCAAAGGAATTTTTACTAAATTTTTCTTAGCATCTTCTACTGCTTTTGCAATTGCTTCAGAAACGTCTTTAGATTTTCCTAATCCGTGACCAACTACTCCGTTTTCATCACCTACAACTACAATAGCAGAAAAACCAAAAGCTCTACCTCCTTTTGTAACTTTAGTAACACGATTCACACTTACCAAACGATCTTTTAATTCAAGACCACTCGGTTTTACTAACTCTATACTTTTGTATTTATTAGACATACTATATTAGAATTTAAGTCCAGCTGCTCTCGCGCCTTCTGCTAATGATTGAATACGACCGTGATATAAATAACCTCCTCTATCGAAAGTAACATTTTCTATACCAGCTTTTAACGCTTTTTCAGCAACTAATTTTCCAACTGCAGTTGCTATTTCAACGTTTGTACCTTTACTTACTCCTTTTTCTCTTGAAGATGCAGCTAATAAAGTAACACCGTTTACGTCATCTATAAGTTGAGCATAAATTTCTTTGTTACTTCTAAATACAGATAATCTAGGTTTTGCAGCAGTTCCGCTTACAATTTTTCTAATTCTGAATCTAATTCTCTGTCTTCTATCAGATTTTGTTAATGACATAATCTTAAATTTTTTAAGCTGATTTACCTGCTTTTCTTCTTAATACTTCTCCTACAAATTTAACACCTTTTCCTTTGTATGGTTCTGGCTTACGGAAACCTCTGATTTTCGCAGCTACTTGACCTAAAAGTTGCTTGTCAAATGATGTTAATTTTACTATTGGATTTTTACCTTTCTCTGAAATAGTCTCAACAGCTACTTCTGGAGCAACTTCTAAAATAATATTGTGAGAAAACCCTAAAGCTAAATCAAGTTTTTGACCTTGATTTGAAGCTCTATAACCAACTCCTACTAATTCTAGAGATTTTGTAAAACCTTCAGATACACCGATAATCATATTATTGATTAATGATCTATATAATCCGTGTTTAGCTCTTTCGTCTTTATGATCAGATGATCTTTCAACTAGAACTTGACCGTCTTCAACTGTTACAGTTACGTCCGAGAACTCCTGTGTAAGTTGACCACCTTTACCTTTTACTGTAATAATACCATTTGCAACTTCAACAGTCACTCCGGTAGGGATTACAATGGGATTTTTACCTATTCTTGACATCTTATTTGGTCTTTAAAATTAGTATACGTAACAAATTACTTCACCACCAACATTAAGTTGTTTGGCTTGTTTTCCTGTCATCAAACCTTTTGATGTAGAAACAATAGCAATACCTAATCCGTTAAGAATTCTTGGTATTTTAGAAGCACCCGCATATTTACGTAAACCTGGTTTACTAATTCTTTGGATATCTTTTATTACTGGCTCTTTAGTATCTTTATCATACTTTAAAGCAATTTTGATAGAACCTTGAACGGCATTATCTTCAAATTTGTAACTTAAGATATAACCTTGATCAAACAAGATCTTTGTTATTTCTTTTTTTAGATTAGATGCTGGAATTTCGACAACTTTGTGGTTTGCAGCCACAGCATTTCTAACTCTCGTCAAATAATCTGCAATAGGATCTGTATACATGTTTATTGATTTGCGGTTTTGGTTTTCGATAAAAACTATTCTATCGAACCTGAAACCAATTTATAAATGTTTGATTACCAACTCGCTTTTTTAACACCAGGAATTAACCCGTTGTTTGCCATTTCACGAAATGTAACACGTGAAATACCGAATTGACGCATATACCCTCTTGGTCTACCTGTTAACTTACAACGGTTGTGTAAACGAACTGGCGAAGCGTTTTTTGGTAATTTTTGCAAACCTACGAAATCTCCAGCTTCTAACAAAGCTTTTCTTTTCTCAGCATATTTTGCTACCGTTTTTTCTCTCTTCACCTCACGAGCTTTCATTGATTCTTTAGCCATATCTTAATTCTTTTTAAAAGGTAATCCTAGTTCAGCCAATAACGATTTTGCTTCCTTATCTGTTTTTGCAGTAGTAACAAATGTAATGTCCATTCCAGAAATTTTATTTACTTTATCGATATCAATTTCAGGGAAAATGATTTGTTCTAAAACCCCAAGGTTATAGTTTCCTCTTCCGTCAAAACCAGTAGCTTTAATTCCGCTAAAATCACGTACACGTGGTAAAGCGGAAGTAACTAATCTATCAAGAAACTCATACATTCTTTCTCCACGTAAAGTCACTTTAGCTCCAATTGGCATCCCTCTTCTCAATTTAAAAGACGCAACGTCTTTCTTTGATATTGTAGCCAAAGCTTTTTGTCCAGTTATCTTCGTTAACTCATCAACTGCATAGTCAATTAGTTTTTTGTCAGATACTGCAGCACCAACTCCTTTACTTAAAACGATTTTTTCCAATTTAGGAACTTGCATTACGTTTTTGTATCCGAATTCTTCTTTAAGAGCAGAGATTACTCTGTTCTTATACTCCTCTTTTAGTCTAGGTATATAAGCCATTACTATAATACTTGATTAGATTTTTTTGAAAATCTTACTTTTTTATCTCCTTCAACTCTAATTCCAACTCTTGTAGTTTCCTTAGTTTTAGGATCTATAAGAGATATATTTGAAATTTGAATTGGAGCCTCTTTCTTAACGATTCCTCCTTGAGGGCTTTTAGCACTTGGTTTTGTATGTTTCGAAACCATGTTTACACCTTCAACAACCGCTTTATTCTTTTCACGATCTACTTTTAGAACTTTACCTTCGGAACCTTTATGGTCTCCAGCAATTACCCTAACAATATCTCCTGATTTTATTTTTAGCTTTATCATCTTGCAACTAATTAAAGCACCTCTGGTGCTAATGATACAATTTTCATGAATTGTTTTTCACGAAGTTCTCTTGCTACTGGACCAAAAACACGAGTTCCTCTCATTTCACCAGCAGCATTCAATAACACACATGCGTTGTCATCAAATCTAATGTATGAACCGTCGGCTCTTCTCACTTCTTTTTTGGTACGTACAACAACTGCAGTTGAAACAGCTCCTTTTTTAACGTTACCGTTTGGAGTTGCATCTTTAATAGATACTACAATCTTGTCACCAACAGAGGCATACCTTCTTTTGGTACCTCCTAAAACACGGATAGTTAAAACTTCTTTAGCTCCTGTGTTATCTGCTACTTTTAGTCTTGATTCTTGTTGTACCATAATTATTTAGCTCTTTCTAAGATTTCAACTAGTCTCCAACATTTTGTTTTACTTAAAGGACGCGTTTCGCTAATCTTTACAGTATCGCCAATGTTACAGTCGTTTGTTTCGTCGTGTGCATGATACTTTTTAGTTTTCAACACGAACTTACCGTATAATGGGTGTTTTACTTTAGTTACTTGTGCTACAACAATAGATTTATCCATTTTGTTGCTAGTAACTACACCAATTCTTTCTTTTCTTAAATTTCTTTTATCTTCCATTTTGCAGAATACAATTTATTGTAGCTCTCTTTTAGTTAACTCAGTAGCTAATCTTGCAACAGTTCTTCTCACAGTTCTAATCTGTAGAGGATTCTCAATTGGAGAAATAGCATGAGCCATTTTTAGGTCGGCATAAGTTTTCTTAGTTTGACTAAGTTTTTCTTGCAACTCCGCTGCAGAAAGATTTTTTATCTCTGATTGTTTCATAATAATTAATTAATTATGCTTCAAAATCTCTGGCAACGATGAACTTTGTTTTACATGGAAGCTTTTGAGCTGCAAGACGTAACGCCTCTTTTGCAACTGACAAAGGAACTCCTCCAACTTCAAACATTATTCTTCCTGGTCTAACAACAGCTGCCCAATATTCAACGGCACCTTTTCCTTTACCCATACGTACCTCAAGAGGTTTCTTAGTAATTGGTTTATCTGGGAATATTTTAATCCATAATTGTCCTTCTCTTTTCATGAAACGAGTTGCAGCGATACGCGCAGCTTCAATTTGACGAGAAGTTAAGAACATTCCATCTTCATGTACAGATTTAATACCAAACATTCCATTAGAAAGTTCGTGCCCTCTTTGAGAGTTCCCTTTCATCTTACCTTTTTGTACCTTACGGTATTTTGTTCTTTTAGGCTGTAACATTTTTCTTTACTTTTTAAAAAATTACTTTCTTTTACGGTCTCCTCCTGGTTTTCTGTCTTTGTTGAAAGGTTTACGATCTCCCCTTGGAGCATCACCGCCTTTACTACCACCGCCAGTTCCGGCTTGTTTTTTGTCCATCCCAACAAGTGGAGAAAGATCTCTCTTTCCGTAAACTTCACCTTTCATAATCCATACTTTGATACCCATTCTACCGTAAGTAGTATGTGCTTCAGCCAAAGCATAATCGATATCGGCTCTGAAAGTTGATAGAGGAATTCTACCTTCTTTGAATCCTTCTGAGCGTGCCATTTCAGCACCATTCAAACGACCAGAAATCAAAACTTTAATTCCTTCAGCATTCATACGCATAGAGGCTGCGATGGCCATTTTAATAGCACGTCTGTAAGAAATCCTGCTTTCTATTTGACGACAGATGCTTGTAGCAACTAGATACGCGTCAAGTTCAGGTCTTTTAATTTCAAAGATGTTAATTTGAACCTCTTTGTCAGTAACTTTCTTAAGTTCTTCTTTTAACTTGTCTACCTCTTGTCCACCTTTTCCGATAATGATACCAGGTCTAGCAGTAGTGATAGTAACGGTTACAAGTTTTAAAGTTCTCTCGATGATTACTTTTGATACACTAGCTTTTGATAAACGAGCATGAATGTACTTTCTGATTTTATAATCTTCGGCAATTTTATCACCATAATCATTTCCACCATACCAGTTAGAGTCCCATCCTCTGATGATACCAAGTCTATTTCCAATTGGATTTGTCTTTTGTCCCATCTTTATTAATTTGCTTGTGTGTTATCGTTAATAGCTCCTAACACGATTGTTACGTGGTTTGAACGTTTTCTAATTCTATGTGCTCTACCTTGAGGAGCTGGACGAAGTCTTTTCAACATCATTCCACCATCAACAGTGATAGTTTTTACAAATAAGCCTGCTTCTTCCATATTAGCATCAGGGTTTTTTGCTTGCCAGTTAGCAATAACAGATAAAACCAATTTTTCTAATTTTCTTGAAGCTTCTTTAGAGCTGAATCTTAAAATATTCAAAGCCCTTTCCACTTTCTGACCTCTTACCAAATCTGCTACTAAGCGCATTTTTCTAGGTGAAGTAGGGCAGTTATTCAATTTCGCGAAGGCTAGAGACTTATTAGCCTCTTTTCTTGCATCTGCTGTTTCTCTTTTACGAACTCCCATTGCTTCTTATTTTTTACCTTTATTTTTTGCTCCAGCGTGACCTCTAAAAGATCTAGTTGGTGAAAACTCTCCTAATTTGTGTCCTACCATGTTTTCTGTAACGTAAACTGGTACAAACTGACGACCGTTATGAACTGCGATTGTTTGTCCAACAAAGTCAGGTGTTATCATAGAAGCTCTAGACCAAGTCTTTACTACTCCTTTGTTTCCTTTTTCAATGTTTTCTTGAACTTTCTTATCTAATTTATAATGAACGAAAGGTCCTTTTTTTAATGAACGTGCCATATCTTATTATTTCTTTCTACGTTCTACGATATACTTGTTACTCGGGTTCTTTTTAGAACGGGTTCTATACCCTTTAGCAGGTATGCCGTTTCTAGAACGTGGATGACCTCCAGAAGAACGTCCTTCACCACCACCCATTGGGTGATCTACTGGGTTCATTGCAACTGGTCTTGTTCTTGGTCTTCTACCTAACCATCTAGTTCTACCTGCTTTACCAGATACAATTAATTGATGATCAGAATTTGATACCGCTCCAATTGTAGCCGAACAAGTCAACAAAATTAATCTTGTTTCACCAGAAGGCATTTTAATTGTTGCGTATTTTCCATCTCTTGCCATTAATTGAGCGAATGTTCCAGCAGAACGAGCGATAACAGCCCCTTGCCCTGGACGTAATTCGATACAAGAAATTACAGTTCCTAATGGAATTTTACTCAATGGTAAAGTGTTACCAATTTCTGGTTGAGCGTCAGCACCAGAAACTAATTTCTGACCTACTTTCAATCCGTTTTGAGCAATTACATAAGTTTTCTCACCATCAGCATAAGCTAATAATGCGATAAAAGCAGTACGATTTGGATCGTATTCAATTGATTTTACTGAAGCTGGAATTCCATCTTTAGTTCTTTTGAAATCGATTATACGATATCTCTGCTTGTGACCACCACCCGTATAACGCATGGTCATCTTTCCTTGACTATTTCTACCTCCTGAGTTTTTTATCGGCGCTATCAAAGAGCGTTCCGGCTTATCAGTTGTAATAGCGTCAAAACTATTCACAACTCTAAATCGCTGACCAGGGGTAATAGGTTTTAATTTTCTTACTGACATCTTTATATTCTAGATATTGTTGTAAAAATCTATTGTTTCTCCTTCTTGTACTTGTACAATTGCTTTTTTGTAAGCATTTGTCTTTCCACTTAATAAACCACTTTTAGTGTACTTCGTAGTTCTATCTGGTCTAACATTCATTGTATTAACACTCAAAATAGTTACTCCATAAGCAGCTTCTACGGCTTTCTTAATTTGTAGTTTATTTGCTTTTCTATCTACAACGAAACCAAATTGATTTAAAACTTCACTTTGTTTGGTTACTTTTTCTGTTACTATAGGCTTGATTATAATACTCATATTCCTATTATTTACTTAAATTATCTTCAATTCCTTCTAAAGAGCTTTCTAAAAGAACTAAATTATTAGCATTTAAAATAGCGTAAGTGCTTAATTCTGAATTACTTACCACGCTAGAGCCCTTTAAATTGCGTGAGGACAAATATACATTTTTATTTGACTCTCCCAACACAAATAAAGATTTTTTACTTTCTAACCCTAAAGCCTTTAAAACAGAGATAAAATTCTTAGTATTTGGCGTTTCAAAATTGAAATCTTCTACTACAATAATATTCGATTCTTTAGCTTTAATTGAGAAAGCTGATTTTCTTGCCAAACGTTTCAAGTTTTTATTCAATTTGAATGAATAACTTCTTGGACGTGGCCCAAAAACAGTTCCACCACCTTTAAACAATGGATTTTTTGCACTACCCGCACGAGCAGTACCAGTTCCTTTTTGTTTTTTAATCTTACGAGTACTTCCTGCTACTTCAGCTCTTTCTTTAGCTTTGTGCGTTCCTTGTCTTTGATTGGCAAGATATTGCTTCACATCAAGGTATACTGCATGATTGTTTGGTTCTATTGCATATACTGCATCAGAAAGTTGAACTTTTCTGCCAGTATCTTTTCCGGTTTTATCTAAAACTTTTACTTCCATTACTTCTGAATGATTACATAAGAGTTTTTACATCCAGGAACACATCCTTTAATAACAAGCAGGTTCTTATCAGCCACTACTTTTAAAACTCTAAGATTTTGTACTTTTACATTATCTCCTCCCATTCTTCCTGCCATTCGCATTCCTTTGAATACTCTAGAAGGATAAGAAGAAGCTCCTACAGAACCCGGCGCTCTTAAACGGTTGTGTTGACCATGAGTTGCTTGTCCAACACCACCAAAACCGTGACGTTTTACAACTCCTTGAAAACCTTTCCCTTTAGAAACTCCTTGAACATCTACAAATTCTCCTTCAGTAAAAACATCAACTGTTAATACCTCTCCTAATTTGTACTCGTTTTCAAATTGGAATTCAACGACTTTTTTCTTAGCTACAGTTCCTGCTTTTTTAAAGTGACCTACGGCCGCTTGCGTGGAATGTTTCTCGTTTTTGTCATCGAAACCAAGTTGCAACGCTTCATACCCGTCGACCGCTTTGGTTCTGACTTGGGTAACAACACATGGCCCAGCTTCGATTACTGTACAAGGAATATTCTTCCCGTTTTCGTCGAAAATGCTAGTCATGCCGATTTTTCTACCAATTAACCCAGACATAATTATTATTTATTGATTATTAAAATTGTATTAAGATTAATGTATTAAGTATTAAGACTAATCTTATACTTAATACAAAGTTTCTATAACACTGGAAATTATACTTTAATTTCTACTTCAACACCGCTTGGCAACTCTAATTTCATTAGGGCATCGATAGTTTTTGAAGAAGAAGAGTAAATGTCGATTAATCTCTTATATGACATTACTTCAAATTGCTCTCTTGCTTTTTTATTAACGTGCGGAGAACGTAAAACGGTGAAAAGTTTTTTATGAGTAGGTAAAGGAATTGGTCCTGTTACTACTGCACCTGTACTTTTTACAGTTTTTACAATCTTTTCAGCAGACTTATCTACCAACATGTGATCGTAAGATTTTAATTTTATTCTGATTTTTTGACTCATTTTCTTTAGAATTAAGCGTTTCCTTTTGCTTTTTTGATAACTGCTTCCGAAATATTGGATGGTGTTTCTGCGTAATGTGAAAATTCCATTGTAGATGTTGCTCTACCAGAAGACAATGTTCTTAATGTTGTTACATATCCAAACATTTCTGATAACGGCACATCGGCTTTAATAGTTTTTGCACCAGCTCTATCACCCATGTCGTTTACCTGACCTCTACGACGGTTAATATCACCTACGATATCTCCCATGTTTTCTTCAGGTGTGATAACTTCCATTTTCATGATAGGTTCTAATATAATCGCTCCAGCAGCTTTAGCTACTTCTTTATACCCCATTCTTGCAGCTAATTCAAAAGAAAGCGCATCAGAATCTACAGGGTGAAAAGAACCGTCTGTTAAAGTTACTTTTAAACTATCTACTTGATATCCTGCTAAAGGACCAGTTTTCATAGCTTCACGGAAACCTTTTTCTACCGACGGAATGTATTCTTTAGGTACGTTACCACCTTTTACAGCATTTACGAATTGTAACCCAACAGGTACTTTTCCATCAACCTCATCAGCTGGTTCTAATGTAAATACGATATCACCAAATTTACCACGACCTCCTGATTGTTTTTTGTAAGTTTCTCTATGAGTTGCTGTTCTTGTAAAAGCTTCTTTATATTCTACCTGAGGCTCTCCTTGATTCACTTCCACTTTGAATTCTCTTTTCATTCTATCAACAAGAATATCTAAGTGTAACTCACCCATTCCTGAAATGATAGTTTGACCTGAAGCTTCGTCTGTTCTTACTGTAAATGTTGGATCTTCTTCAGCCAATTTAGCTAAAGCCATACCCATTTTATCTACGTCGGCTTTAGTTTTTGGTTCGATTGCGATACCAATTACCGGTGCCGGAAATTTCATTGACTCAAGAATAATTGGGTGTTTTTCATCACACAATGTATCTCCAGTTTTTATATCTTTAAATCCGACTGCTGCTCCAATATCTCCAGCTTCGATGTATTCGATTGGGTTTTGCTTGTTAGCATGCATTTGGTAAATACGAGAAATTCTTTCTTTATTACCTGAACGTGTATTTAAAACATAAGAACCTGCATCTAAACGTCCTGAATAAGCACGGAAGAAAGCTAAACGACCAACGAATGGATCAGTAGCAATCTTGAATGCTAAAGCAGCGAATGGCTCTTTAACATCTGGTTTACGCAATATTTTAGTTTGATCTTCTTCTAATAAATCTTGATCATCAGGATGAATCCCTTCGATACCTGATTTATCCATTGGAGAAGGTAAATATTTACATACCGCATCTAACATGAATTGCACCCCTTTATTTTTAAAGGATGAACCAGCAATCATAGGAATGATAGCCATATCCATTACCGCAGCTCTTAAGGCAATATTAATTTCCTCTTCAGTAATTGATTCTGGATCTTCCATGTACTTATCAAGCAGATTCTCATCATAATCAGCAACTGCTTCAATAAGAATATCTCTGTACTCTTTCACTTCATCAAGCATGTCAAAAGGAATAGGCACAATCTCGTAAGTTGCTCCCATACCTGCATCATCCCAAACGATAGCTTGATTTTTTACTAAATCAACCACACCTTTGAAATCATTTTCTTCTCCAATTGGCAAAGTGATTGCAACCGCGTTTGATTTTAACATATCTCTTACTTGTTGACATACCATCAAAAAGTTAGAACCTTGTCTGTCCATTTTATTAACGAATCCAATACGTGGCACTCTGTATTGATCAGCTAATCTCCAGTTAGTTTCTGATTGTGGCTCAACACCATCAACAGCACTAAATAAGAAAACCAAACCATCAAGTACACGCAAAGAACGGTTTACTTCAACTGTAAAGTCAACGTGTCCTGGGGTATCGATAATATTAAAGTGATAAGGTAATGTTTCAGGTAATAATTTACCTTGTGTTGTTGGAAAATTCCATTCACATGTTGTAGCAGCAGAAGTAATTGTAATACCTCTTTCTTGCTCTTGTGCCATCCAGTCCATTGTTGCAGCACCATCGTGTACTTCACCAATTTTGTGTGATTTTCCTGTGTAGAATAATATACGCTCTGTTGTTGTTGTTTTACCAGCATCAATGTGAGCAGCAATTCCTATGTTTCTTGTGTATTTAAGATCTCTAGCCATTTTTCAAAGAATTAAAATCTAAAGTGAGAGAATGCTTTGTTAGCTTCTGCCATTTTGTGAGTATCCATTCTTTTCTTAACCGCCGCTCCTTCTTCTTTAGCTGCTGCTAAAACTTCTGAAGCTAACTTTTGAGCCATTGATTTCTCATTTCTTCTTCTTGCATAAAGAATCATCCATTTCATCGCCATAGAAATTTTTCTATCTGGACGAATTTGCATCGGAATTTGAAATGTTGCTCCACCTACTCTACGACTACGTACTTCTACGTGTGGCATTACATTAGTAAGTGCATCTTTCCAAATTTCTACAGAAGATTTTTCTGCATCTTGTTTCTTAGCCTCTACGATGTCCATTGCATCATAAAAAACCGTGAAAGCTGTTGATTTTTTACCGTCCCACATCAAGTTGTTTACAAAACGTGTTACCAGCTGGTCATTAAACCTTGGGTCTGGTAAAAGTGGTCTTTTTTTTGCCGCTCTTTTTCTCATTTTTTTTGTTTTAGGAAAAGATTATAAGGTTTAGGAGGTTATTAAGGTTTAGCAAAAAACTAAACTTCTAAACTTCTAAACTCCCACACTTTTTCAAATTACTTTTTTGCTTCTTTAGGTCGTTTTGCTCCGTATTTAGATCTTCTTTGTGTTCTTCCTGCTACACCTGATGTATCAAGCGCACCACGCACAATATGGTATCTTACTCCTGGCAAATCTTTTACCCTTCCACCCCTAACTAATACTATCGAGTGCTCTTGTAGATTGTGTCCTTCTCCAGGTATGTAGGCATTTACTTCATTTCCATTAGTCAAACGCACACGCGCTACTTTACGCATTGCAGAGTTTGGTTTTTTTGGAGTAGTAGTGTAAACACGCGTACAAACACCTCTTCGCTGAGGACAAGAATCTAAAGCAACCGATTTACTCTTCTTAGTTATTTGAGTTCTTCCTGTTCTTACTAATTGTTGAATTGTTGGCATAATTAATACTAAAAATTACTTATATATTAAATTTCCCGCTTTTTACGGGGTTGCAAATGTAGTAATTATTTTTAATGAAACAAATCATAATTAATTAATTTTTTAACGAATTAAATATTTGTTTTTTAACGATATAGATAATCGTTATTTAAATAAATTTGAAGAAATAGAAATACTACATGTATTACCCATTTTACAATATTTTTTATTGAACATTTTTTATATTATTTGCCCTATTTTTGCGTTAGTTTTACAATAACTTTCAATAATTTTGAATAAAACAGCATTCTTTTATTTATTTTTTTGCTTTAGCTTGAATGCTTCTGCACAAAAACTATACTTAACCGTATCTGGAAATTCAGATGCAGAAAAGAAAACTATTGACTCTATTGGTTATATCCATCAACATGAAAATGCAAAATCAATTCTTGATGAAGAAACCCAACTTTCTGAAAAATTTACTCAAAACGGTTATATTGAAAATAAAATCGTCAACAATACTAAACAAAACGACAGCACTTTTTTATGTCGATTTAGTTTAGGAAAAAAAACAAATTATATACATATATATATAGGCAAAACTATTTCAATGCATTTTGCTTCACTTTTTGATTTAAAAAAAGATACTTTGATTATTCCATTTAATGAAATTGAGTTATTTTTAAAACAAACCTTGAACAAATTAGAGCGTAAAGGATTTGCGTTAGCCAAGCTAAAACTGATTAATATTAAAAAAATCAACAACTATCTTAGTGCTGAGTTAAATATTACATTTGAAAAACAGCGACAGCTTAACGATATTATTATTAGAGGTTATGATGCGTTTCCAAAAGGTCATCTTAAAAATACTAAACGGTCTTATAAAAATAAAACATTCAATCAAGAAAATCTAAAAAACATTTATTTCGATTTTGAACAGTATCGATTTGTAAAACAAATCAAATATCCTGAAATCCTTTTTGAAAAGGATTCTACAAAAATTTATGTCTATCTCGAAAAAGCGAAGTCGAATACATTTGATGGATTTATTGGATTTTCTAATGACAATTCAAATAAAGTCATATTAAATGGTTATTTAGATTTAAACTTAAACAATGCCTTAAATTCCGGAGAACAGTTTACTTTGTTTTGGAAAAGCGATGGTAATGACCAAAAAACTTTCAATACGTCTATAACACTACCATATATTTTTAAAAGTCCTTTTGGCTTAAAGGCTCAACTTAATATTTTTAGGCAAGACAGTACTTTTCAAAACACAAAAACAGCCATTGATTTGGGCTATTTTTTTAATTACAATACTCGAACCTATATTGGCTACCAGTCTACAGAATCAAGCGATATTCAAAACCAAAATAACTCAAGCATAAGCGATTATAGCAACACATTTGCGACAGGAAACTTTGAATATTCGGCGTTTAATCCCGAAGGGTCGGGAGATGATTTTTTGTTTCCTGAAAAAACAAGAATAAACATTAAGATTGGTATAGGCTCCAGAAATTCAAGTTTCAACACTAATAAACAAGTATTTACATCGATAGATTTAAAACATAATTTTTATTTGAATAGTAAAAATAGTATCGCCATTAAAAGTCAAAATTATTACTTAAAAAGCAATCAATACATCATTAATGAATTGTATCGATTTGGGGGCATCAATTCGATACGCGGATTTAATGAAAACAGCTTACAAGGAAATTTATTTACTTCACTTTTAACTGAATATCGATATACAATTAGCCCAAGCCTATATATACATTCTATAATTGATTATGGCTACTACAAAGATCAGACTAGCAATAGGAACGAAAATCTTCTAAGTCTAGGAATGGGCTTCGGAATTCTTACTAAAAACGGACTAATCAATTTGATTTATGCTAACGGAAGCACAAAAGAACAAACCATAAAAAGCTCCAACTCAATAGTTCATGTTAGTTTTAAAACAAATTTCTAAATAAAAGTGTTAAAACCGAATAAAAATTCTTTAAAATATTAGGAAACTTAACAAAAAATTAGGACTTTTGATTAACTAATTCAAAATAATCAAAAATGAAACTAAAGTTTAATGGATTTTTAACACTTCTTTTAGTGTTACTAACGCAAATTACATTTGCGCAAGACAGGACTGTATCCGGTGTTGTTACCGACGGAAGTGGACTACCAATTCCTGGGGTAAATGTCTTGGTAAAAGGGACGCAAACCGGAACGCAAACCGATTTTGACGGGAAATTTAAAATTACTGCTAGCCAAGGACAGAAACTTGTCTTTAGCTTTTTAGGCATGAAAACTCAAGAAGCATCCGCTTCCTCCACTACCTTAAATGTAAAGTTGCAAGATGATTCTGTGCAGCTAGAAGGTGTGGTAGTTACTGCCTTTGGTATTAAAAGAAATCCTAAAGATTTAGGATATTCGGTTAGTAGTATTAAAGCAGCTGAGTTAACGGAAAACTCTGAGCCAGATTTAATTCGTTCCATAAACGGAAAAGTAGCTGGGGTTAACGTAAATGTTTCTTCAGGTGTTGCTGGAGCAGCAAGTCAAATTACTATTAGAGGTGTCTCTACCTTTAATGGTGATACACAACCCTTAATTATCGTTGATGGGATTTCTTATGACAACTCTTCAGTTGAAACTTCAAGTCAAGTTACTGGTGGTGGTGGATACGAATCAGCTTTATCAAGTTTAGACCCAAATGATATTGCTTCTGTAAACGTACTTAAAAGTGCTGCAGCAGCAGCATTATATGGCTCGAGAGCTTCTAAAGGGGTAATCGTAATTACTACAAAATCAGGCTCTGGTAGTTTAAAGAAAGGAAAAAAACTTAGTGTAAACGTAGGTACTGGTACTTACTTTGAAAATATAGCAAATTTGCCTACGTATCAAAATACGTATGGCGCAGGAACTAATTTTAATATTGGAAACACAAACGGTTCTTGGGGACCTCGTTTTGATTCTTTAGCAACCATACCAACATGGCCAAATTTATTAGATGCATTTCCTGAACTTGGACCTACAGTTCCTTTTGTAGCCAAACCAAACAATGTAAAAGATTTGTTTAAAACTGGAGTGGTTCTAGACAATACGGTAGGACTTAATTATTCTGGTCAAGATGGAGGATTTAACGTAACCATTTCTGATTTAGCTCAAGATGGCTACATCCCTTTTAACACTTATGATAGAACCTCTATTTCTGTTGGGGGAAATTTTAAATTGGCAAATGGTTTAACTTTAGGTGGTAATATGAGTTATTCTGATACTAAACAGATTGGTGGTTTCTTTGGTGAAAATCAATTTGCAGGTGCTTCTTCCTCTTTTGCGAGAACTTTATTATTGGCTAGAAACTGGGATTTAAGTTTACCGTATGTAAACCCAAAAACTGGAGCATCAGTTATTCCTAATGCAGGATGGGATCATCCTTTATGGTCATGGGAAAATGACCAAATAATTACAAATACCACTCGAACTGTGGCAGGATTGAATATGAGTTATAAATTTACCGATAAAATTTCTGCATCATACAGAGTGGGATTTAATAGATATTCCTTAAGTAGAAGACAAATTCGTGATATTGGTTCTAGAGCTGATGGTGGTTTAGGATCATTAACAACCGATGATTTTATTAACGAAGATATAGAATCGACTTTGTTGTTTAATTTTGATTATAAATTATCCGATGATATTGGTTTTAGTGCAATACTAGGAAACAATGTTTTACAAAATAATAATTCTCGAATTGGTTTTTCAGGAAAACAATTTAATGTCCCAGATGTATTTACCTTGAGAAATACTTTAAACGTAGCTAGCTTAGTTGACGAAAAAGCACAAAATAGAAATGTGGGTGTTTTTGTCGATGCTACTTTTTCGTATAAAGAATTTTTATTTCTAAATGCAACTGCAAGAAATGACTGGAGTTCTACTTTACCAAAAAACAATAACTCCTACTTCTACCCATCAGTTAGTGCATCATTAATTGTAACCGATGCTCTTAATATTAAGAGTGATGTTTTAACTTTTGCAAAACTTAGAGGTGGATTCGCAAAAGTAGGTAGTGATGCTGCAGCTGAGTTTTTAAATCTTACTTTTAGATCGGGAGACGCCTTTAACAGCAATCCAGTAATTGGAAATAACACTGTTTTTTCAGACCCAAAAATCACACCTGAGTTTACTGAAGAGTTTGAGCTTGGTACTGATTTAGAGTTTTTTAGAAAGCGAATTGTCGTTGATTTGAGTGTTTATAAAAAAACAACAAGTGATTTAATAACTCCAATAACAACCGCAACAACAACAGGATTTGATACTTTTAACACAAATTCGGGAGCTGTTGAGAATAAAGGTATTGAACTAGGCTTGACTCTTGTTCCTATTAAAACAGACAACTTTAAATGGTCTCTTTTTACAACGTTTACAAGAAACATAAATAAAGTGACTGAAATAACAGCTGGATTAGAGCGATATGCATTAGACGCTAATGAAATAGGTTATGTACAAGTTGGTCAACCTTTTGGTGTTTTTTACGGAACAAGATTTGCAAGAGACGAGCAAGGCAATTACTTAATTAATGAATCTGGTGGAGGAATCATTCAAGATAGAACTCCTGGAATAATTGGAGACCCTAATGCCGATTTTAAAATGAGCTTTATGAATACGCTTTCCTACAAAGGCTTTAGTTTAAGAACACAGTTTGATTGGAAACAAGGTGGTGATATAAAATCATCAACCATAGAATCATTACTAGGGAGAGGTGTTACAAGAGATACTGAAGACAGAGAACGAACATTTATTATTCCTGGATTTTACGGAAACAATGACGGAACTCCTATTTTAGATGGTAATGGAAACAAAATTCCTAACACAACACAAATTAGTATGAATGAGCTTTATTTTTCTCCTGCAGGTGGAAACACTTTTGGGATTAATAGTACTGACGAAAGTGGCGTGTATGACGGAACTGTCTTCAGATTAAGAGAAATAAATTTAACCTACGATGTTCCTGCTAAATTATTAGAAAAAACACCTTTTGGACAAATTAGTTTTAGTCTTATAGGAAGTAATCTTTGGTATTTTGCACCAAATGTCCCTAGATATACTAATTTTGATCCTGAAACTACTAGTTATGGTTCTTCAACGTTACAAGGTATTGAAGTATCATCAGCACCAACAGCGAAGAGATATGGATTTAAACTTAATTTAACATTCTAAATAAATAAATATGAAACTTTTAAAAATAAAAAATAATAGTAGCATTTTTGCTGTATTATTATTAACAACACTTTTTCTGAGTTGTAGTGATTACTTAGATGTTGATACAGATACTGATAATCCTACTGTAGCACCATTAAATCAATTATTGACTAATATTGAAGTAGCAGTAAATAATATTGGTGACTTTGAAAACTACACAGGAAGCATCTTGCAAGTATATACACATCAAATGACCGTTAGAGAAGAGCAAGATCAATACGGCACTAGAGGCGATAATATTAATATGTTAAATGATTGGAATGCTACCTATTTGGCGTTAACAGATATTAACACATTAATAGCGCAGGCAACTGCAAGTAACAGCTCAATATATGTTGGTATTGCTCAAATGCAAAAAGCCTACTTATTGGCAAATGCAGTCGATTTGTGGGGAGATGTACCCTATTCAGAAGCTAATCAATTAGCAAGTGGTATATTAAGTCCAAAATTTGACAATCAGAAAGCAGTTTATGCAGCTGTTTTTGAATTAATTGAAACCGCTAAAGAAAACTTATCGAGTACTACTGACTTAGTTAAGCCAGGTAAAGATGATTTGTTTTACGGGGGAGATGCAGAAAAATGGATACGCTTTGCCAACACCTTTAAATTAAAATTATACAATCAATTGCGATTGACTTCAGATTTTGACCAAGTTGGATTTGATGCCTTAATTGCAGAGGATAATTTCTTCAAATCGAATGCTGATGATTTTGAATTTAAAAGATACAACAAACTAGCTCCTACCGATGAGAGAAATAGATTTTTCTTAGAGTCGTATAACAGTACTCAATTTACTACAAACATGAGTCCATGGTTTTACGAAATCTTAAAAGGAATGAATCCAAATATCCATAACGCTAATCCTGACCCTAGAATACCATATTACTTTTTTAATCAATTAAAGAAAGATGAGTTTCCACCAGACCAAGGAAATGAGGAAACTGGAGATCCTAAAGCTGACTATTGGGATGCCTCTACTGGATTTTTTACGATTCGTTTTGGTAGTATAGGTCCTAATAGAGATTTTTCAACAGAAAACTCAGGAACCTACCCTGGAATTTTTCCTTCAGGAGGAAGATATGATGATGGCAAAGGAGGAGTTGTTGACAAAATAATGGCAGGAGAAGCTGGTCAACCAACAGCTCCAACTGGTATTGCACCACATCGTATTTTAACGTATGATGAATTTTTGTACATTCAAGCAGAATTGATGCAGGTAGGGAAAATATCAGGAAATGTGGCTGATAAACTTGAAGAAGCGATGCAAGCAAGTTTTGCAAAAGTAGACCAAGTTGTTGCAAACAATGGTACTGACCAAGTTGTTCCAAAACTAGTAGGATCTGCTGGAGTTACTACCTTTATAGAAGGTATATTAACTGAGTTTAATGCAGGTGATGCTACAAAAAAGCTTGAAATCATAATGACACAAAAATGGGTGGCTACTTTTGGAGATCCAACAGACCAGTATACTGATTACAGAAGAACGGGTTTCCCAATATTAGCAAATCCAGATTCTAGTTCTAAAGAATACCAATTGGATAATGGCGATGGTTTTCCTATAATTGATTCGCAAACTGTGCTTAATAACGCTTTTCAACAGTCTCTTTTCTGGCCTCAAAGCGAATTAAACACAAATAAAAATGCTCCAAAACAAAAAGTACCTGGAGATTATAAAATATTTTGGGATAATTAATATAAATAAAATATTATGAAAAAAATTAAATTAATATTCACGATTTTAGCAATTTCCTTGCTAGTCACGTCTTGTGATAATGATGGCGGAGATTCTAAATTAGATTTAGAAGTTGGTGCAGTGCCAGATATCAATAAGATAGACGATACTGATAGCTTTATCAATTTACTGGCTTTAAATGATGGAGCAACTATCGATTTAGGGTTTACTATTAAAGTGGGCCAAGGCGAAATATCATCATTAAATGTAATTGGCTTTTATGTTAAAGGTAATGGTGACGTATATAGAGCAGTACTTGCAAGTAACTTAACGACTTTTCCAGCAACTTTTAATCTTTCTCAAAACGATTTATTTGAAGCTTTTGCAGAATTAAATTCAGCTAGCGATTTTGAAATAGGAGATAAGTTGATTGTAACTGCCGATATGCTATTAAAAGATGGAAAAGTTGTAAACATTTTAAATACAGATGGTAGCACCAATTACGGTCAAGATATTGCAAATTCTAAAAAATATACTGTAAGCCAAACTTTTAATGTGTCGTGTCCGTCAGAATTAGAGGGAACTTATAGTGTTTTAAGTTCTGGTTCCTCTACAGATACTGGCCCAACTCCTGATGAAAACCCAATTACAAACCATCTTTATACTGTTACAATTACAGCTAAAGGCGGTGGAGACTATACAATGTCTGATGGTTTTGGTGGTTTGTATTTATTATGGTATGATATATACGGTATAGATGGAGACAGCGCAGGTAGTTTTAGTGATGTTTGTAATGTAATTTCAGGAACGTTTTCAGAGCCATTCGGTACAGCAGTTACAGTTACAGGATCAGTTAATCCTGACGGTACTTTAACTATAGAATGGGTAAACGGCTATGGAGATACTGGAGTAGGAACTTATACAAAAAATTAAACTTTTTGCTTAAATTAAATTAAGGGCTAATCAATGATTAGCCCTTTTTTTATGTAGTTGTAATTTATAAAAAAATTAAGCGCCTTTGTTATATAAACCTAAAAATAAAAAGAAAATAGTTGTTTTTAAGCAAGCATTTTTAACTATTTTTACGCCATGGAAAAAGAACATTTAATTTTTGGAATTCGTGCCATAATAGAAGCTATTCAATCAGGTGCGGCAGTTGATAAAGTCTTTATACAAAAAGAAATATCTGGCGAGTTGATGAAGGATTTGATGAAAGTCATGAAACGAGCCAACGTCAATTTTTCTTATGTTCCTGTCGAAAAACTAAACCGTTTAACTCCAAATAACCATCAAGGTGCTGTAGCAAGTATTTCTCCAATTGGTTTTATAGAATTAGAGCATTTGGTCGATTCTACTTTAGCATCTGGAAAAGAACCCTTGTTTTTAATTTTAGATCAAATATCTGATGCTCGAAATTTTGGCGCTATAATTAGAACCGCAGAATGTACAGGTGTAAATGGAATAATTGTTCAAAAATCAGGTTCGGCACCCGTAAATGGAGATACAGTAAAAACTTCAGCCGGAGCGGTATTTAATGTGCCTATTTGTAAAGTAGAACATATAAAAGATGCCATATTCTATCTTCAAGGTTCAGGTATAAAAACGGTAGCTGCTACCGAAAAAACGGATCAAAACATTTATGATATTGATTTAAAAGAAGGTGTAGCCTTAATAATGGGAAGTGAAGAACGTGGTATTAATCCATCGGTACTTAAAATTGTTGATGAAAAAGCAAAACTTCCAATGTTTGGTTCAATTGGGTCGCTTAATGTTTCTGTTGCTTGTGGAGCCTTTCTATATGAAGCAGTAAGACAAAGAAGTTAAAATAAAATTACTCTCTCTTTTTTATTATATATTTATTTTCATGAGCATCATACTCTACATAATATTCTGAAGAGGTAGAATCAATACTTATCGGTAATTCCTCGACCAATTCGGGAATGGGCAAATTGACAAAATTTCCGTTTTCGTCAAATCGTTGCATGAATTTATCGTTTTCAGGGTTATAATTTGGATCTTCCCAATCATAACGAATTAATTTTTTGTAATCATTCGTTTTTAAAGTTAATGCGAAGGTAAAACCGGTAATTAATCCCGCGAGATGTCCTTCCCAAGAAATTCCTTCTTCTATATTCGGAAAAACATACCAAACCATACTACCGTAAACCAAAATAACCAATAAAGACAAAGCAACTAATCGGTAATATTTTGTTCTAATTCCTTTAAAAAAAATAAAACTAACCAATACATAAACTAATCCACTAGCGCCAATGTGGTAGGATTCTCGTCCAATAATCCAAGTTAAAAATCCAGACATTAAAATTCCGTAACCCAACACTCTATTTGACTGTTCTCTATAGAAGTATCGTAACGCGACTAGTAGAATTAGCAACGGAATAGAATTGTTATATAAGTGCTCTATATTTCCGTGAATAAATGGGCTAAAAAGTACTCCAAGTAAACCAACAAAAGTTCTTGGATAAATACCTAACTCTTCTATATCTAAATTAAATTTGATACCTGCCCAAAAAACAACCCAAAGCAATAGGACAAACAAAAAAGGGAGTGCAATAACTGATGTAGAGAATTTAAAATGATTTTCGCTCATTTGCTGTTTTAGTTTTGGAATTATCAACATCTAACATAAATCAAAAATACAACCAAAAAGATATTAAATGCTATTTTGTCATATTTGAGTAAAGAGATTATAGAATGAATACTTTAATTAGAATATCGTTAAATTTAGTAACCTCAAATAAAAACAGTAATTTTACCAAAATAGTTATTGAATTTTGATTTTAGATTAACGAATTTTGATTTCAGATTTTAAAAAAATGGAAGCACCTCTTGCCGAAAGAATTCGCCCACAAAAGTTAGAAGATTATATCAGCCAATCACATCTTGTTGGTCCAAAAGGGTCGTTGACTCAACAAATAGAGAAAGGAATTATTCCATCTCTTATTTTTTGGGGTTCGCCAGGTACAGGAAAAACAACTCTAGCACAAATTATTGCACAGGAATCGAAACGTCCTTTTTATATTTTGAGCGCTATTAATTCAGGAGTAAAGGACATTCGTGATGTTATAGAAAAAGCAAAACAGAGTGGTGGGTTATTTACAGCAAAAAACCCAATCTTGTTTATTGATGAGATTCATCGCTTTAGCAAATCGCAACAAGATTCTTTATTAGCGGCTGTCGAAAAAGGTTGGATTACTCTTATTGGAGCCACTACAGAAAATCCTAGTTTTGAAGTGATTCCTGCCCTATTGTCGCGTTGTCAGGTATATATTTTAAATCCGTTTTCTAAAACAGATTTGGAAACCTTGCTAGTACGAGCCATGACAATTGATATTGTTTTGAAAACCAAAAAAATAAATTTGCAAGAATCAGAAGCGCTATTGAGACTTTCTGGTGGCGATGGACGCAAACTATTGAATATTTTTGAACTGGTCGTAAACGCCTCCAATGAAGACGAAATTTTAATTACCAATGATCGTGTTTTAGAATTGGTTCAACAAAACACTGTACTCTATGATAAAGCTGGCGAGCAACATTATGATATTGTTTCTGCATTTATAAAATCGATTCGAGGGAGTGATCCAAATGGCGCGGTTTATTGGTTGGCAAGAATGATTGAAGGCGGAGAAGATGTAAAATTTATTGCACGCCGTATGCTTATTTTAGCTAGCGAAGATATTAGCAATGCCAATCCAACTGCATTTATTATGGCAAACAATACGTTTCAGGCAGTTGCAACTATTGGTTATCCTGAAAGCCGCATTATTTTGAGTCAATGCGCTATATACTTAGCCACTTCTCCAAAAAGCAACGCAAGTTATTTAGCTATTAGCAAAGCACAAGAAATTGTAGCGCAAACTGGCGATTTACCTGTTCCAATTCATTTGCGAAATGCTCCAACAAAATTAATGAAGGAATTGGGCTATGGCGAAGACTATAAATATTCTCACGATTATCAAAATAATTTTACTGAACAGGAATTTTTACCTGATTCTATTGCTAATACTTCTATTTATATTCCTGGAAACAACAGCCGAGAAAACGGCACACGTGAATTTTTAAAAAATCGTTGGAAAGATAAATACGGCTATTAAATTATTCTAGGATAAATTATAATAACTTTTTTTTTAAATTCAGAATCTTATTCAACGAAAAAAAAGCAAATTTTGATAGTGGTTTGTTTAAATAAAATCAACGTATTTTAAATAGATTTATTTAAAAGTCTTAAAAAGAATTTTTATTCATTTCATTTAATTCAGATGGAGATAAATTTATACTTTGGCTTGCTTAAAACGCTTCAACGTTTCCTTAGTAAAATCAGATAAAACTAATCTTCCGCTAATGGCGGCGCGTTCTGCTAGCATTAAATCCCAACGATCTGTTCCTGTCCAGAATATTTTTTTGGCTTCCATCATGGCTTCTAGATTGTACAAACAAACACTTTCTGCTAAAACTTTGACCGCATCATCCAAGTCTTGATTGGTATCATAAACATCGCTATACAATCCTTTATCTTTAGCCCAAGTAGCCTCAAAAAATTGAGTTGCATTTATTGTCATTTGAGACAGAGCCGAAATCCCCATTTTACGTTCTATGGCAGGACCTACTACAAAAGGACCAATACCAATTGTAAATTCACTTAACTTAATGGCCGCGTGCTTAGTCGCCAAACAATAATCTGCTGCTGCTGCAATACCTACTCCACCACCAACAGCTTTGCCTTGGATGCGTCCAATAATAAACTTCGGGCATTTGCGCATCGCATTGATAACATTAGCAAAACCAGAAAAAAATGCGTTACCAGAATCTATGTCGTTTATCTGAACCAATTCCTTAAGGCTAGCTCCAGCACAAAATGTTCGATCGCCAACACTTTTAAGAACAATTACTTTTACAGTATCATTTGTTCCCGCATTAGTTATAGTTTCTGTTAGCGCTGTCAACAGATTTGTTGGTAACGAATTGTGTTCTGGATGAAAAAATTCAATAGTAGCAATTCCGTTATGGATGTCTTGTTTTACGTAAGCCTCGGTCATTGTATTTATCTAAATATCATATCAAATATAGAATTTATTTTAGTTTAAGGTAACTTTTGTTACCAAATAATTCTATTTAGCAAACTAGATTTGCAACATAAAATAGTAAAATTATGGGATTATTCGATTTTTTAGGTTTAGGAAGTAAAACAGACAGCATTCAAGAATTTATTGCTAATGGAGCTGTAATTATTGATGTTAGAAGTGTTTCAGAGTTTCATAATGGACACGTTTCGAATGCTAAAAACATTCCATTAAACAATCTTGAAAGCAAAATAGATGAAATCAAAAAATGGAACAAACCCATAATTGTTTGTTGCCTCTCTGGTATGCGAAGTGCTCAGGCAACTTCTTTATTGAAACAAAATGAAATTAAGGTAATTAACGGTGGTGGTTGGCAAAGTTTAAAGAGTAAATTATAAAATAGTTACATCTTTATTTTTTGACTTAAATCTAAATCATTAATAATGATTTTGTCTTCATATTGAAGCCTCCAACCCATAGTATTGGTAAGAATTAATATTTTTGATAATTCGCTGATTAATCGGTTTTGAGCATTGGCCTTAAGCGATGATTTTCCAATTTTTTTGGCAAGATTCGCTTTTACAGATTTATTAATTTTATTATAATCATCTCCTGTAAAAGGATTCAATTTACTCTGTTCGACATCATAAAACTGAATGTCTGGCGAGATTTTAATTTCTTCTTTTGGAATATGTAAAATGGTAATGGTTTTGTTTTTCTTATCAATATCGTATTTCATTTGACGCAAATCATAAGCCACAGTAACATCGGCATTAACAATAATCAAGGCTTTTTTCTCGAAAGAAATTAAATCCAAAAAATATTTATCTTGATCTTTATAGGTCAATACTTGAGAAAAATGCCCTTCGGTAACGATTAATTTACCAACATTTACAATTTGCTGTTGAATTAGATTTGAGTTGTAATCTATAGTTGAAGTATCTTCTTTTTTAAACTCACAAAACTTGAATAAGAAAAAAATAGTAAGTAAGCCTAGAACAATTAAAACGATTCTTTTTTGCATATCTAAAAAGTAATTAATGGATACTCTATTGCTAATTTAGTTATTTTTTCTTCAAGTTTCTTTTTAAATTTGATATGACTTTCGGAACTACTATTAAAAGGGCGATGTGCTAAACACTTTTGAATGCTTTGCACTTCTACCATGGTTTCGTGAGTCAATTTCGAAATCCAAGCTTCTGTAAAACGCTCCCAAATATATGCTATTGCGGTTTCATTTGGATGCAGTAAATCCTGAGCATAAAAACGATAATCACGAAGCTCGTCCATTAAGATTTCATAACTAGGAAAATAATTTAGTCCTTGAGATTTAAGATTTAGTATTTGATGAATTGCGCTTATTAAATGCGATTTACTTCTTTGATTCTCTACAAAACCATCTTTAATATGACGAACTGGAGATATTGTGAAAATAAATTGACAATCGGGATTTAATTTCCTAATTAAATTGACAGTGTTTTGAATCGATTCTTCAATACTTTCAATAGATAAAATTTCTTTATTAAATTGATTTTGTGGTACTTTATGACAATTGGCAACTACTTCGTTATTCGACTTTAATCTGTAAATCCAAGATGTTCCGTAGGTAATAATTATATGAGAAGACTGGGTTAATTGTTGGTGTGTAAATTGGAGAATCGCATTTAAATTTTCTAGAAATCCCTCTTTATCATTAGTACTCAAATCAGAATGAACCTCATAACAATGCCAACGTTCGTTGTAAAAGAAAACATCATTTTCAGTAAATTTTGCTTCATTTATTACTCTTGAAACCAATTTTTCAATAGAAACTGGATTAAAAATGATACCAAACGGATTAACAGTATTTTTAAATTTAAAATACTCGAATTTCTCCGCCATATTCTCCGAAAAACAAGAACCCAAAGACACAATTTTAGAATTGTAATCAATTGGTGCGTGGCTTTCAGGAATTGAAACTTTAGTAGTGAAGTTCATTTTAAAATATATTATCTTTCAAAAATACAAAATAGCAATCAAAAAAAATTATTGATTCTCTATTGCTTAATTAATCGCTATTTTTGCATCTACAAATAAGCAACATGAACCTATTATATTCTTATCTCAAAAAACATAAAATTTTATTATCATTTGCCTTATTAATGGCAGCTATAAACATTTGTTTTAGTCTTAGTGATTCGGTTATTACAGGTAAACTAATGCAGGATTGCGGTGTAGGGATTGCTAAATATAAAGGAAACGAAGTAGGATTTATAAAAGCAGTTGGTTTTTGGCTTTTACTATCTTTAGGTGTATCAATGATTTCCCGATTAACAAAAAATTTTCAGGATTATTTTACCAATATTGTCATTCAGCGAACGGGTGCCGAAATGTATACCGACGGAATTAAAAAATCATTGGATTTACCTTACGAAGATTTTGAAGACCAACGCAGTGGTGAAACGCTGAGCCGATTACAAAAAGTAAGAACCGATTCAGAAAAATTAATCACTTTATCTATTTCTCTAATTTTTCAAACCATCGTTGGGTTTATTTTTGTAATTATTTACATCTCTAGAATCGATTACCGAATTTCCTTTATCTTTTTAATTGCCGCGCCAATTATTGCCGTATTAAGTTCTTTTTTAGGAAAAAAGATAAAAGTAATTTCACGAAGAATTGTTATGCAAACCAATTCACTTGCAGGCTCTACTACTGAAAGTTTGCGAAATATTGAACTCGTAAAAAGTTTAGGCTTAACGCAACAAGAAGAAAAACGATTAAACAACAATACACAAAAAATATTGAGTCTCGAATTACAAAAAATCAGATTCATACGAAGTTTGAGTTTTATTCAAGGTACAACCGTACATCTATTGAGAACATGTGTTGTTTTTACTTTATATTATTTTTTATTTGGAGACCGAATTGTTGTTGGTGATTTGCTAACCATGGTTTTCTTTACTTTCTTTATTTTTAATCCATTACAAGAATTAAGTTCGTTTATAATTGTTAGAAATGAAACCAAAGTATCGTTAGAAAATTTTCAAAATCTACTGAATGCCCAATCGGAGTTTAAACCGGAAAACCCTAAGTCAATAGCAAAAATAGAATCATTGCAATTTTTAAATGTGAGTTTTAAACACAAAACGGCACATTATCCTGCAGTTGAGAACATCAATTTTACGATTAAAAAAGGAGAAACCATAGCTTTTGTTGGACCGTCTGGAGCTGGAAAAACAACTTTAGTGAAATTATTGGTTGGATTATATCCGCCAGCTCAAGGTAAAGTATTGTATAATGATATCAATTCGAAAGAAGTTGACTTGTTAGATTTACGTCAACAATTAGGTTTTGTTACTCAAGATGCACAATTGTTTTCAGGAACTATTCGCGAAAATTTATTGTTTGTAAAACCATCCGCTTCTGATGAAGAATTGCTTGATGTTTTAAAAAGAGCGAGTTGTGAAACTTTATTGCAACGTGCGCAAGACGGTTTAAATTCGACAATTGGCGAGGGTGGAATTAAAGTTTCTGGTGGTGAAAAACAACGATTATCAATTGCTCGTGCAATTTTGCGAAATCCAAATTTATTGATTTTTGACGAAGCTACTTCAGCTTTAGATTCGATTACCGAAGAAGAAATTAATTTGACTATAAGAACTATTTCAGATACGAATCGAATTACGGTTTTAATTGCGCATCGACTTTCAACTATCATGCACGCTGATAATATTTTTGTTTTAGAACAAGGGAAAATTATTGAGCAAGGAAAACACGACGATTTATTATTAGAAAAAGGGTTGTATTACGCGATGTGGAGACAGCAAATTGGGGAGAGAAAATAATGAATTATGATTAACTAATTTCGATTTATGATTTAATCAAAACTCCAATCCCGAAAGACTTATTTCTGTTAAAAAACTTTTAACTTCTTCTTCGCTTGGTTGATTTGGAATTAAAAAAGTAACTTCTTCGTCGTAGTTTATTCCTTTGAAATAGCCGAGTTGTGCAATAAATTGTTTTTCAATAAATTCATCCTTAAAAATTTCTTTTGCTTTTACTACAATTTCCTGAAATGAATAATGAAATTTTAAAATAAAATATAAATCAATATAATCTTTCCATTTTGACCTCCTTCCAAGAGCAAATGCTTTCATTGCACCAAGTGTCAATAAATCGGGCATTTTAAGAAAACCTTTTAACTCTGCATTTAATGGAACTTGATATGGAAATGAAAAAAAAGTTATTTTTACACCTTTTGACAACATATTTATTTGATTATAATCGGCAAACGAAACTTTGTAATCAAGATTTTTGAGTTTCAAATAAACATCTTTTTTTCGAATGTCTTTTTCTTTGAATAAATCAAAATCAATAGATTTTCGATGACCAAATATGCAATGCAATTGCCGTTCCTCCAACTAAATAATATTCTCTTTTAAATTGAGATAATATTGTAAGCAACTCTTTTTGTTCGTTATTTAGAATTTCAAGATGCATATTTCAATGTAATTCTTTTCATTAAATCTAGCATTTCAGGCAAATAATTTCCGATTTTTCTATCAGTTATTTCGTCGTAAACACGTTTTAATTCTTTATGCCCAATGATTTTAATTAAATCTTTTACATCTTGCCAAGTGCCATAATTGAAAATAAATTCCGCCAAAACTTCGTTCCCAATATTTGGAATAGCTTCCTTCTTGATATACCAAAAAAGGTCGGAATGTTTAGTTATGAATTCGTGTCTTGTCATGTAATAAAAATACAAAAATTATTTCACAAATCCAATAGCTTTCTCTATAGCTTCCTTAATTCTAGCAACATTTTTACCTTTTCCCGAAGCGAAGAAAGGTTGTCCACCACCATTTCCATCAATATATTGTCCTAATTCTTTTATTACTACATTTGCGTTCAACCCCTTTGCGGCAACCAATTCTTTTGAAATATAACAATGAATATTAGGCAATCCATCTTCTATTGAAGCTAAAACTACGAATGAATTTGGTTTTGCGTTTCCTAATAATTGCGTTAAATCTTTAGTCGAACTCATAGACAAATTTACTTGTTTGGCTAAAAAGTCAATTCCGTTTATTTCTTGAAAATCAGCAACTAAGGCATTCTTCAGTCCATCTACTTTCTCTTTCAATAATTGATCAATTTGTTTTTTCAATTTGGCATTATCATCTTGTAAACTAGTAACCGATTTTAAAATGTCTTGCGGATTTTTTAACGCTTCTTTTATCTCAGCTAGAGAATTTTCTTGATTGATAAAGAATTGCTGTACCGCATCACCGGTAATGGCTTCAATTCTTCGAATTCCTGCTGCAACCGCGCCTTCTGAAATGATTTTAAAATGCCAAATTTCAGCTGTATTTTTTACGTGAATACCTCCGCAAAGTTCTTTACTTTCACCAAACTCAATCATACGGACATTATCTCCATATTTTTCTCCAAACAAAGCCATTGCACCCTTATCTAAAGCTTGTTGAATTGGAATATTTCTGTGCTCTATTAATTGCAATTGTGCTTCGATTTGGGCATTGACACTTGCTTCTACTTTACGTAATTCTTCATCAGATACTTTACTGAAATGTGAAAAGTCAAAACGCAAGTAATTGGGATTTACCAAACTCCCTTTTTGTTCCACATGTGTTCCTAAAATGTTACGTAATGCTAAATGCATTAGGTGAGTCGCAGAGTGATTTTTTGATGTTGACGTTCTTAAATCGGTATTTACTTTAGCAATAAAACTGGCATTTAGATTCTGAGGCAGTTGTTTTGCAAAATGCATAATTAAGTTATTCTCTTTTTTTGTGTCTAAAATATCAATAGTTTCATTCGGCGAAAATAATTTTCCTTTATCGCCAACTTGACCACCGCCTTCGGGATAAAACGGCGTATTATCTAAAACTATTTGGTATAGAATTCCGTCTTTTTTAGAATCAACTTTACGGATTCTAGTAATTTTTACTTCGTTTTCGGTTTTATCATAACCTACAAATGTTTCTATATTTCCTGGAATTAATACATTCCAATCTTCAGTTGAAACTTCAGATGCAGCACGGGAACGGTTTTTTTGTTCTTGCATTGCAGCTGTAAATCCTGCTTCATCTAATTCATATCCTTTTTCTCTTAAAATCAATGATGTTAAGTCAATTGGAAATCCGAAAGTATCGTACAATTCAAAAACTTTTGCTCCTGAAATCTCTTTTCCTGAAGTTTCAGCAACCACTTTGTCTAATAATTGTAATCCTTGATCTAAAGTTCTTAAAAACGAAGCCTCTTCTTCACGAATGACATTGGTAACCAATTGTTGTTGCGATTTGATTTCCGGGAAAAACTCGCCCATTTGATTCGCTAAAACTTCAACCAATTTATTAATGAAAGGTTCTTTGGTATTCAAAAAAGTAAATCCGTAACGAATAGCGCGACGTAAAATTCTTCGAATTACATAACCTGCACCAGTGTTAGATGGCAATTGTCCGTCGGCAATAGCAAAAGCAACAGCACGAACGTGGTCAACAATGACACGAATGGCAATGTTGGTTTTATTTTGCTCCTCAGTTGTATTTTTTACTTCATTGGAAGTGTACTTTAAACCCGTAATTTGTTCGACTTTTTCAATTAATGGTGTAAAAACATCAGTATCGTAATTGGAAGTTTTTCCTTGTAAAGCCATACACAAACGCTCAAATCCCATCCCGGTATCTACGTGTTGTGCTGGTAATTTTTCTAAGGAACCATCGGCTTTTCGATTGAATTCCATGAATACATTATTCCAAATTTCAACCACTTGAGGATGATCAGCATTGACTAAACTTCGTCCTGAAACCGCTGCTCTTTCAGCATCTGTTCTCAAATCAATATGAATTTCGGAACACGGACCGCACGGTCCTTGATCGCCCATTTCCCAAAAATTGTCTTTTTTATTTCCTAAAATAATTCTGTCCTCTGGAACGTATATTCTCCAAATATCAAAAGCTTCCTGATCAAACGGCACATTTTCGGAAGGATTTCCTTCAAAAACAGAAACATACAAACGGTCTTTGTCTAACTTTAAAACTTCAGTTAAAAATTCCCAAGCCCAAGCCAAAGCTTCTTTTTTAAAATAATCACCAAAGGACCAGTTTCCAAGCATTTCGAACATAGTGTGATGATACGTATCGAAGCCCACGTCTTCTAAATCGTTATGCTTTCCTGAAACACGAAGACATTTTTGCGTATCGGCTATTCGCTTGCTTTTTGGAGTTCCATTTCCTAAAAAATATTCTTTGAATTGTGCCATACCTGAGTTGTTGAACATCAAGGTGGGATCGTCTTTTAGAACGATTGGTGCAGAAGGAACAATTAAATGTTCTTTAGATTCAAAAAATTTGAGATAAGATTTACGAATGTCTTGTGATTTCATTTTTAAAGGTTGTAATGTATTTTAGTTTGCTAATGAATAATTAATTGACAATACAACAATTAACTTTATCAACTTTAATATATTGTTAAAAAAATATCAGAACAGATGAAACATTTATTAAATTTGTTCTACTAACTTTTTTTAAAGAGCAAAAATAGGGTATTTTAAAATATGGCGAAAGTAAAATATTATTTCGATTCCGAAAATTTGGCTTATCGGAAGATAAAAACAAAAATATCTACAAAATTTGGTGTAGTGGCCTTATTTTTAGTTGCTTCGGCTTTATTTGGTTTCTTATGTTTTGTTGTACTTTTGAATACGCCATTTTTTGAAACGCCTAAAGATAAATTGCAAGCCAGAGAAATAGAAAATTATAAGCTTCGCTACGAGATTTTAAACAAAAGAATGAATCAAATAGACGAAGTTTTGGCAGATATTGAAGATAGAGACAACAATATATACAGGGTTTATTTTAACACATCGGCTATTCCTAATGAGCAACGAAAAGCAGGGTTTGGTGGCGTAAATAGATACAAAGAATTAGAAGGCTATAATAATTCGGACTTGGTAATAAACACATCGAAACGAGTTGATGTAATTTCAAAAGAATTGGTTATTCAATCGAAATCATTAGATGAAATTTTGAAATTAGCTAAAGAAAAAAATAATTTATTAGCGGCTATTCCGGCCATTCAGCCCGTAAGAAATGAAAATTTGAAGCAAATTGCTTCTGGTTTCGGATACAGAAATGATCCATTTACGAAAGCTAGAAAATTTCATGAAGGAATGGACTTTGCTGCTAAAACTGGAACACCTATTTTTGCTACCGGAAACGGAGTGGTAGAACGAGCAGACAATACCGCTTCGGGCTATGGAAACCACATTGTAATTAGGCATGGTTTTGGATATGAAACTTTATACGGTCATTTAAGCAAATACAATTGTAGAGCAGGACAAAGAGTGAAACGTGGCGATATTATAGGATATGTAGGAAGTACAGGACGATCTGAAGGACCACATTTGCATTATGAAGTGCATAAAAATGATGAAGTTGTTAACCCCTTGAATTTTTATTACGGAAATATATCGGCAGCAGAGTATGTTATTATTACAAAATTAGCGAATCAAGAAAATCAATCCTTAGACTAATGCATATAGAATTATCACCAAACAAAAGGTATTACAGTATTGGCGAAGTTGCCAAGGCTTTTGATGTTAACGCTTCCTTAATTCGCTTTTGGGACAAAGAATTTGATATTCTGAAACCCAAAAAGAATGCAAAAGGCAACAGAATGTTTACTCCCGAAGATGTGACTAACTTGAAATTGATTTTTCATTTAGTGAAAGAAAGAGGATTTACTCTTGAAGGCGCGAAAACCCATTTGAAAGAAGGCCAAAAGAAAACTTTGGACAAATTTGAAATTATTAGCAAATTAGAAACTATAAGAACTCAGTTGACAAATATTAAAAATGAACTTTGAAATAGCAATAGCAATTTGAATTTCAATAAAAATTAAAACAAAAACTAAATACTAAACTTTAAAATTAAATAAAAATGGATTTTAAAAATTTTTTACCTTGGAGTTTTATTGTTTCTTTTGTCTTAACAATTCCTGGAGCTTTATTTAAAATAATGCATTGGCCATTTGCAAATTTTTTTTTGATGATTGGGGTTTTGTCATTGTTGATTTTCATAGTTGGATCAATTTATGAAATTTCAAATTCAAAAAAAATAGAAGGAACTGAAAAATTTATATGGATTATGGGATTTATATTTTTCGGAATGTTTACAGGATTAATATATCTACTATCTAGTAGAAGAAAAATAATATAGAATGGCAATGACAATAGCAATAGCAATAACAAAATAAAAACTAAATATTAAACTTTAAAATTAAATAAAATGAGAAGATTTTTGCCTTGGATTATCGGAGCAGTTGTTATACTGGGAATTTACAGCTGGGTTAAAGAAATAAATAACACCGCAGTTACTTTAGGACAGACAGTTGAACAATCCTGGGGTGACGTACAAACGGCATATCAAAGAAGAAATGATTTAATTGGTAATTTAGTAAATACGGTAAAAGGCGCTGCCGACTTTGAAAAAAGTACTTTAACAGCAGTTATTGAAGCTCGTGCTAAAGCAACTCAAACCACTATCGACCCAACAAACATTACTGCTGAAAAATTAGCTGAATTTAATAAAGCACAAAGTGGTGTAAGCAGTTCTTTATCTCGATTACTGGTTTCAGTCGAACAATATCCTACTTTGAAAGCGAATGAAAACTTCTTGAAATTACAAGACGAATTAGCAAGTACGGAGAATCAAATTCTAACTGCTAGAACACGTTTTAACGAAGCTGTTAAGCCATACAATACTCACATAAAAACGTTTCCAAACAGTTTGTTTGCAGGTGTTTTTGGTTTCAAAGAAAAAGCCTATTTCCAATCTGTTGAAGGTGCTGAAAAACCAGTTGAAGTAAAATTCTAATCCTCCCTACCCCATCAAAGGAGTGGCTTTAAAAAACTAATTATGTCGAAAGTTGAAGATTTTTTAACCAAAGAAGAAGAACAAGAAATTGTTGAAGCTATTCGTGTGGCTGAAAAAGAAACTTCTGGCGAGATAAGAGTTCATATAGAAAAAACTACTTCCAAAGTTCCTTTTGATAGAGCTTTGGAAGTTTTTCACGAATTGAAAATGGACCAAACCGAACTAAAAAATGGGGTTCTTATTTATCTCGCTGTTAAAGATCATAAGTTCGTGATTTGTGGAGACAAAGGTATTAACCAAGTAGTACCGAAAGGTTTCTGGGATAGCACAAAAGAAATTATGGCAACCCATTTTAAAAGCGGTAATTTCAAGCAAGGTTTGATTGACGGTATTACTAAAGCTGGCGAACAATTACAGAAATATTTTCCTTTTGAAAATGGAGATACCAATGAATTATCAAACGAAATATCTAAAGGATAATGGAAATAAGTCAGAAGTTAGAAGTTAGAAGCCAGAAGTCGAAAATCAAAAAAGGACTAAACTTATTTTGTTGTTTTTTTATTCTATTTAATAGTAATTTTCTATTTGCACAATTTACGATTCCTGAAAAACCTAGTTTTCAAACTTCAGTTTATGATTATGCTGCTATTTTAAATGCTAACGAAAAAAAGCAGTTAGAAGAAAAACTAATTAAATATTCCGATTCTACTACTACTCAAATTGTTGTTATAACAATTGAGTCACTTAAAGGAGAAGACGTTAGCCTGTTAGCTACAAAATGGGGACAAACATGGGGAATTGGTGGCACAGCCAAAGACGATAATGGTGTAATAATTCTATTAGCAAAAGCCGAAAGAAAAATAGCTATAAATCCAGGTTATGGTCTAGAAGATCGTTTGACCGCAGGAATTGGAGGCCAAATAATTAGAAATATTATTAGACCTGAGTTTAAAGCCGGTAGTTTTTATACTGGTTTAGATAAAGGTACCGATGCGATTATTGATGTTTTTAAAGGCAAATACAAAGGCGAACGCAAGAAAACCAAAAGCAAAGATTTTCCTATATTACCCTTTATTATAATAGTAGTAATTTTGCTTGTTCTTATTTCTCGCAACAAAAACGGAGGAGGTAACTCAGGCAACTCTGGAGATATGGGTTCTAGTTTACTCGATGTTATAATTTTGAGTAGTTTAGGCAGAAATAGCGGCGGTTTTGGAGGAGGATTTGGCGGTTCCTCAGGAGGCGGTGGCGGTTTCGGAGGCGGTTTTGGAGGAGGCGGATTTAGCGGTGGTGGTAGCAGCGGAGACTGGTAAATTTTTTAATTTTCGTCAATATCACTAGAAAAAAATTAGTTTTGTCAAATTAATATATCAACAACTAAATTTAAAATATCGAGATACAAAATGCTTTCACATAAAACAAAATACGCACTAAAAGCCTTACTTTACCTAGCACAGCAAGATAAAAACCACATTTCAAAAACTATTGAAATTGCAGAAGAAGCTAGTATTCCAAAAAAATTTTTAGAACAAATTCTTTTAGATTTAAAACGAGGTCATTTTGTTGGAAGCAAACAAGGAAAATTTGGGGGTTATTATCTTTTAAAATCAAAAGAAGAAATCACTTTAGCTGAAATTCATCGTTTTTTTGATGGTGCTATTGCACTACTTCCCTGCGCCTCTATTAATTTTTACGAACCTTGTTCTGATTGCAAAGAAGAATCTGAATGCCTATTAAGACACGGTTTAATTGCTATTAGAAATGAAACTTTGAAAGCAATGGAGGGCATAACGATAGCTTCTTTAGAAAAAAAATAAAAAAATATTTTTTAAATTCTACTAATTTTATAGAATTAATTATATATTTGCCTCCGAATTTAATTCACAATTAAAAATTTAAGAATTATGAAAACCTTTTCGATGAAGTTAAAATTAAATGAAAAACAAAACACTAAATCAAATTCAAACACAATGAAGCAAAACAAACTATTACCTATGATGTGTATGTGCAGTCAAAAAAAATAATTTTAAACTCTACTAATCACATATAATATATAAAAATAATGAAAAAAATATTTAAATCAATAACATTTTTACTACTATTTAATTACTCATTTGCTCAGACAACCGTTGAAGGAGTAGTAAAAAACTCAAATGACGCTCCTTTAGAAGGAGTTAACATTGTCCTTAAAGGAACCAAATACAGCACAACAACGGATGCTAGTGGGAAATTCTCGATTGACACACATGATAAACTTCCTTTTACATTGATAATAGTTCAGGAGGGTTACAAAACAGCACAATTAGACTACACAGAATTACCAAATAAAGAGATCCAAATTATATTAACGATTGCAAATCAACTAAATGATGTAGTGATTACTTCTAGACGTAGAATTGAAAAAGCACAAAACGTTCCAATTGCTGTTTCTGTAATTGGTGGAAGACAGGCTGAAATAGCTGGAGCATTCAACGTGAATCGTTTAAAAGAATTAACACCTTCTGTCCAATTGTATTCATCAAATCCAAGAAACACAACACTTAACATTCGTGGTCTTGGTTCTACTTTTGGTCTTACGAATGACGGCATTGATCTAGGAGTTGGATTTTATGTTGATGGGGTGTATTATGCTAGACCCGCGGCAACTACTCTAGACTTTGTAGATGTAGACCAAATAGAAGTATTACGTGGTCCTCAAGGAACTTTATTTGGAAAAAACACTACCGCAGGAGCTTTCAACGTAACTACACGCAAACCTAGTTTTATTTCTGGAGCTACACTTGAATTAAGTTATGGAAATTACGGCTTCATCCAAGCAAAAAGTTCAGTAACAGGTGCTTTGTCTAAAAAAATTGCTGGTAGATTATCATTCTCAGGCACACATAGAGATGGACTACTTGAAAATGTGGCTACAGGAAATTCAGTTAATGATTTAAACAACCAAGGAGTTAGAGGGCAGTTATTATACAAACCAACTGATGACATCAACGTAACATTAGCTGTAGATTATTCTAAACAAAGACCAAATGGTTATGCCCAAGTAATTGCAGGTGTTGCTCCTACACTTCGTGATGGCTATCGTCAGTTTAACAGTATTATTGCAGACCTTGGTTATAAACTTCCAAGTACTAATCCATTCGACCGCAAAATAGATACAGATGCGCAATGGAGATCCAATCAAGATTTAGGTGGCGCTACACTGAATCTTGAGGCTAAACTAGGAAAAGGTACATTAACCTCAACTTCAGCCTATCGCTTTTGGGATTGGGACCCTTCAAATGATAGAGATTTTACAGGATTACAAGCCCTTAAATTATCGCAAGCTACCTCAAAACACAATCAATGGTCACAAGAAATTAGATATGCTGGAGAATTTACAAAAAGGATTTCAGGAGTATTTGGAGTATTTGCAATAGGGCAAAATCTTAAAGCGGATCCTATACAAATAGAAGAGGCTGGAAAAGACCAATGGCGATTTTCACAAAATGCCGCTCCAGGCACTCCTAATGCAGCATTATGGGCTACTCCAGGACTTTTAGATGGCTATGGAATAAAAACTAAAAACAATATCGATTCTTTTAGTGGTGCTCTATTTGGTCAGCTAGACTGGAAAATTACAGAATCACTTCATATCTTACCTGGATTAAGGTACAATTACGATACAAAGAAATTGGATTATAGTAGGCAAACCTATGGCGGTGGGGACTTATCAGGTTTTGATGCCGCAACTCAAACTAAATTGCTAGCCTTACGTAATTCTGTTTACTCGAATCAGGCATTTAAAGTAGATGTTGCTGATACTGATTTTTCAGGAAACATCACTTTTGCTTACAAACCTAGTGAAAAAATTAATGCATATGCCACTTATGCCAAGAGTTACAAACCTGTAGGTGTTAATGTTGGTGGAATACCCGCTGATGCAAACGGCCCTATTATAGAACTTGCAAAGATTAAACCGGAGCAAGTAAATCATTATGAAATTGGTGTAAAAACGAATCCATTTAATAACACTATTATTAATTTATCAGTTTTTAATACAGACATAGACGATTATCAAACCCTAGTTCAAAGTGAAGATATTACACTAAATCGTGGGTATCTTGCCAATGCTGAGAAAGTGAGAGTTCGAGGTCTAGAAATAGATGGTAGAATCACGGTTTCTAAAAATCTTTCCTTCAATACTGCCCTATCTTATACCGATGGTCGCTATGTAAGTTTCAAAAACGCTCCTCTACCACTAGAAGAAACAGGATTAAGAGTCGATGGAAAACAAATCTTTTCGAAAGACATTTCAGGTGCTGAACTACCAGGAATTTCAAAATGGGCTGGAACCTTAGGAGGAGATTTATCAAAAGATGCAAGATTCTTTGGTAATAAAGGAAAATTGTTCTTTGCAATTGATTCGTATTCACGATCTTCATTCTCATCAAATGCCACACCTTCTAAATATTTAGTGGTTAAAGGATATAGCATTTTTAATAGTAGAATTGGTTTCAGAGCCTCTGAAGGATTAACTGTTTTCATTTGGGGCAGAAATTTATTTGACAAAAACTACTTTGAACAATTATTACCTGCTGGAGGAAATGCAGGTCATTATGCAGGTGTTTTGGGAGACCAAAGAACTTATGGCATCACATTTAAATACACATTGTAATAAAGCATTTCTTCTTTAAATTATTTACTTAATAATAAGTTGAAAACATAAATAAATTGAAAAAATAACCATCAAAATTAAATTTGATGGTTATTTTATTTATTTTTAAAACTCAAAAAAAACATGAAAAAAGCACTCCGATATCTATTCAAGAAAAAAAAACAGTCTCTACTCAAACTATTTTTTGTATTTTGTATAATGACTTTGTGTAATACTATAAATGCGCAAAACGAAGAAAGCTTTCCTAAAATTACAGGCTTTGTTGGAGTACTTCATCCTATTGTCACTTTTTCATCTGAAGAAACAACCACTAACTTTAAAGATTATTATATTGTGGGTCTCCCTATTGGAATAAACATTTGGAAAAGCAAAACAATAGGATTCTCATTTGAATTGGTACCCACAATTAAAAGTGATAGTGAAATAAGTAAAGTGAATAATCTATTAATTCACCCAGGAATATTAATACGTCTAAAAAACAACTTTACATTTGCAGGAAGAGTAGCATTTGAAACTTCTGGTCGTTACGGCATTACTCCTATCATCAGCAAGGTTATTAAAAAAAATAAAGACCACAATTATTTTGTTGCTGTTCCTGTTCCTCTTAGGTTTGGAAATGACAAACCTTCATCCTTAACTATAGGATTTCAATTTGGAATCGCATTCTAATCTTTTTTTTTAAAAATTATGCGCGAATTTAATGAAACAACACCCAGTTATACTTTACTAGATTTGATCAAATATTTTCTCAAATTAGGCACAACAGGATTTGGAGGACCAGTTGCTTTAGTGGGATATATGCATCGTGATTTAGTAGAAGACAAACAATGGATTAGCGATTCCGATTATAAAGAAGGCTTAGCGCTTTCTCAATTAACTCCAGGTCCTTTAGCGGCTCAATTGGGAATTTATATAGGGTTTGTGCACTTTGGTGTTTTAGGCGCCACCTTATCAGGATTGGCCTTTATTTTACCCTCCTTCATAATGGTCGTATTATTAGGTATTGCCTATCAAGCGTATGGCGGATTACCATGGATGCAAGCTATTTTTTACGGCATTAGCGCAGCTGTAATTGGGATTATTGTTTTGAGTTCCTACAAACTCACAATAAAATCTATTAGCAAATTTGAAATTTCGACTATAAAAAGCAATTGGTTACTTTGGATATTTTACATTGCTACCACTATTCTTACGGCTGTAACTCAAAAAGAAGAACTACTGTTGTTTATTGCTTTAGGGTTCATCTACATGATTGTAAAAGCACCACCCGAATGGATTAAACGCCCTAAAAGGGCTTCTTTATTTTTTCTAACAACTGCTGGATTTTCAACAATCGAACTTGGGAAATTAGGAGATCTTGCCTGGTTTTTCATCAAAGCTGGAGCCTTTGTTTTTGGAAGCGGTTTAGCCATTGTTCCTTTTTTACATACTGGAGTAGTCAATGAACACAGATGGTTAACAGAACATCAATTTGTTGATGCGGTTGCAGTAGCTATGATTACTCCTGGACCAGTAGTTATTACCGTGGGTTTTATTGGTTATTTAGTCGCTGGAGTTACTGGTGCAACTATTGCAGCTTTGGGGGTTTTTCTTCCTTGCTATTTATTTACGGTAATTCCTGCTCCTTATTTCAAAAAAATATCCCAAAACAAAAGCATCAAAGCATTTGTTGACGGTATAACAGCTGGAGTAATTGGAGCTTTGGTGGGTGCCGTAATTGTAATCACTGGGCGAACAATAATAGACATTCAAACAGCATTAATTGCTTTAGGCACAATCTTGATTTTAATTTTCTTGAAAAAAATTCAGGAGCCTTATATTATAGGAATTGCAGCTGTCATAGGAATTTTGATTAAACTAATCTGAACATTCATTAAAAGCAAGGTTTCTTTGACAACTTCGCATCAAAACCAATTACTAACTTTTAATACTTGTTCAGGTAATTTACTTTTCAGTTTCTCTGTTACATACAAATTAATAAAGTAAGGATGTAACTAAATATTATTATTTCGTAGCTCGAAATAACACCGATTATACATCAAAACTCCAAACTATTTAAAAGATATAAGTAGTATAATAATTCAAGAAAAGTATATAAACAATTTTGTTTTAAATGCGTTTGTTTACCTTTGCCATTTTTAATCAAATAACTTGAAAAACTTAATCTTACTTTTTTTAATTATTATATCTCATAGTTCTTTAGCACAATCTCAAAAAAATATCGACCATCAAAGTATTCTTTGGACTCGATATTACAATCAACTTCTTATAAACAATTCATGGTCTATTCATACTGAGTTTGACAACAGAGTATTTCTAAAACCAATCGAACAAAATCTCTACGTATTTAGGATACAGGGAAGGTATAAATTTAATGACCATTTAGAAGCAGGAATTGGCTATGCTTATTTTTCAGTATCCACTCAGGTTCCAGAACAAATTTTTGATTTCGAGATTCCCGAAAACAGAGGTCAACAAGATATTACTTGGAAACATGAATTTGGAAAACTAAACTTTTACCAACGGTTTCAATTTGAACAACGATTTGTGAGAAATGCAAACACAGAGAGATTAACAGATGGAACCACCTTTTTTTGGCGATTTAGATACCGACTTCAAGCTGATTACACATTTTTGGGGAAAAAAAATCACTTTTTGAAAGCGGTTATAAATGATGAAATCATGTTTAATGCCGGGAAAAATATCATTTACAATACATTTGACCAAAATAGAATATATGGTGCCTTACAATTTGGTTTTAATGACAATCTAGCAATAGAACTTGGGTATTTAAATAGTTTTCAACAAAGAGTAAATGGGGTAGATTATTTTAATAGAAACATCATTCGACTGAGTATTTTTCATAAAATAAATTTAAAGAAAACGAAATAAAATAAGTTTAAAAGAAAATAGATTTTCCTATACTAATATTTTCTAAATTAATATAACCGTTTGGATCTTCGTTATTTAATATACTACTAACAATAGTTTCTCCAACATGATCAGTGCCAAAATTACGCACTACATTTATATCAGGAGTTACAATATTATGCTCTAAAGTTAATTCGATGGCTCTTCTAACGGCATTGGCTTCTTCGTTTAATCCAAAATTATCGAGTAACATTACTGCACTTAAAATGGCACCAATTGGATTTGCAATATTTTTCCCTTTAGCTTGCGGATAGGTACCATGAATAGGCTCAAACATCGCATACTTTGTACCAACCGATGCTGAAGCTAATAATCCTATAGAACCTACAATGACACTTCCTTCATCAGATAAAACATCGCCAAACAAATTATCAGTTAGAATAATGTCAAATTGATTGGGATTTAAAATCATTTGCTTTACAGCATTATCTATATAAAGAATATTTAAAGTTACTTTTGGATATTGTTTCGCAATTTCTTTTACTACTCTTCTCCATAATCTAGAAGATTCCATAACGTTTGCCTTGTCAACTAATGTTATTTTATTTCTTCTTGTTTGAGCTGCTTTGAATGCTAAATGTGTAATTCTTTCTATTTCCATTTGCGAATATTCGCATATGTCAGTAGCAACGGTTCCGTCTTCACTTAATTTTTTTTCACCATAATAGATACCACCTGTTAATTCTCTATATATGAGAATATCAGTTCCTTCAATAACATTTCTTTTCAAAGGGGATTTGTCTATAAGTGGGGTTATTACTTTTATTGGACGAATATTGGCAAACAAACCTAATTCTTTCCTTAAATCTAATAATCCTTGTTCAGGACGCACTTTAGCATCTGGATTATTATCGTATTTTGGGTCACCAATTGCGCCAAAAAGTATGGCATCAGCTGATTTACATAAATTTAAAGTTGCTTCTGGCAAAGGGCTACCAGTTTTATTAATAGCAATTGCTCCTACTAGGCCTTCTTCAAATTCGAAAGTATGATTATAAAATTCGGCTACAGCCTTTAAAACAGCAACCGCTTGTTTAATTACTTCAGGACCTATTCCGTCACCCGATAAAACAGCGATTTTCAAGTTCATAGACTGAAAAATTTATTATTATACTAAAATATCAATATTACTATTCTTTATTATTTGGTGTACATCACCATCTATAACTTCTTTTTTTCTGTCGGCATATTTCAAAAACTCTGTGTAAACAATATCTAATTGAAGTTTTGTTAATTCGTAACCAATTTTTTTAGCTCTGTAAGCCAAAGCCGCACGACCGCTTCTAGCAGTTAGTACAATAGCCGATTCGGTTACCCCAACATCATGCGGATTCATGATTTCATAAGTTTCGCGATTTTTAATCACTCCATCCTGATGAATTCCGGAGCTATGAGCAAAAGCATTCGCTCCTACAATTGCTTTATTAGGTTGCACAAACATTCCCATACTTTCAGAAACCAAACGGCTAGTATCGTATAATAATTTAGAATTTATATCTGTATATAAACCTAAATCAGGATGCTGACGCAAAATCATCACCACTTCCTCTAAAGCAGTATTTCCTGCTCGCTCTCCTATTCCGTTAATCGTACACTCTATTTGTCTAGCGCCATTAATTACTCCCGCAATAGAGTTGGCTGTTGCTAATCCTAAATCATTATGACAATGACAAGAAAGGATAGCTTTCTCTATTCCTATTACATTTTCTTTAAGGTATTTTATTTTAGCACCATATTCTTCTGGAAGACAATAGCCTGTGGTATCTGGAATATTAAGAACAGTAGCTCCTGCTTTGATAGCTTCACTACACACATAGGCCAAAAATTCGTTATCAGTTCTACCGGCATCTTCAGCATAAAACTCGACATCGTCTACAAAGGTTTTTGCATAAGATATGGCTTCTGCTGCTCGATTTATAATCTCGTCTCTTGAGGCATTAAACTTATATTTAATATGAGAATCAGATGTTCCTATACCTGTATGAATCCTAGGTTTTTTAGCGAACTGTAATGCCTTTGCAGCAACATTTATATCTTCCTTTACAGCTCTTGTTAAGGCACAAACGGTTGCATTCTGAACTACTTTAGCAATAGCTTCAACTGAAATAAAATCGCCTGGACTTGATATTGGAAATCCAGCTTCTATAACATCAACACCCAATTCATCTAAACGATGAGCAATAACTAACTTTTGCTCCGTATTTAGCTTACATCCTGGGACTTGTTCTCCGTCGCGTAGCGTAGTGTCAAATATTTGTACTTTTTGATTATCCATATCAATAATTAACCTTAATTTTAAGTTCTATTTACAAATTTAAGTTTTAAGGTAGTAAAATAATCCTTTTAAATGCTTAGATTTACAGTATTAAATTAAAAAAACAAGTTACTAAACAGCTGAAAAACAGTATTTTAAATATACAATTTTTACGATGGCAAACCCTTCAAAAGATAATCTATTTGTTCTTATAAATTCACTCTCTAAATCTGAAAAAAGACAATTTAAACTCTATGTAAATCGCTTAGGTGATAACACAGATGCTAAATTTTTGCTACTTTTTAATCTTTTAGACAAAATGAGTGAATATGATGAGGAAGAAATCTTAAAAAGCAACATAGTTACTAAACTGCAATTATCGAATTTAAAGGCGCATTTGTACAAACAAATTTTAATTAGTTTACGAATGAATCCTGTGAATCAAAACATTCGTATACAAATAAGAGAACAATTGGATTTTGCAACAATTTTATACCATAAAGGACTGTACAAACAGAGTTTAAAAATTCTTGACAAAACCAAATTAATTGCTCTTGAACATGATGAGAAAAATATTGCTTATGAAATTGTAGAACTTGAAAAAGTAATCGAATCGCAATATATTACTCGAAGTATTGTTGGTCGTGCTGATGAACTAGCCATACAAGCCAAAGAACTGAGCCAGCAAAATGTAATTGCTAGTAAACTTTCTAATTTATCGTTACAACTTTACAGCATCATGCTAAAAAGTGGCTATGCGAAAAGCAAAGAAGAAATGCAGGAAATATCAACGTATTTCAACAACCAATTACCTAACTATCAAATAGAGGATTTAGGATTTAGAGAAAAATTATGGCTGTATAAAGCCCATTTATGGCATAGTTTTTTGATTCAGGATTTCTTAGCTTGTTACCGTTATTCTAATAAATGGGTGAACCTATTTAATGAATACCAACAAATGATTTTCCTGAATCCTGTTTGGTATATTAAAGGAAATACGTATTTGCTAGAATGTTTGTACCTCATTAAACACAAATCGTATATAAAAGAAGTACTAGAAAAACTTGAAACAACAATTGCACTTGATGCTTTTCCTAAAAACGATAATTTAACTACGTTGCATTTTTTATGCTATTACAACAGTAAATTCAACTTGCATTTTTTAGAAGGGGATTTTGAAGGCGGCATGTATTTAGTAGAGGAAGTATTGAAGAATTTAAAGAAAAACGAAGACCGAATTGACGAGCATCATACTATGGTTTTTTATTATAAAATTGCCAGCATGTATTTTGGCGCAGGCAATAATAAAAAATGCATTGAATATTTAAAGAAAATAATCGACAATAAAAACCTTTCGATGCGCGAGGATTTAATGTGTTTTGCCCGAGTATTGAGTCTTGTAGCGCATTATGAGGCTGGCATGGATTACCTTCTTGAAGTGCAACTAAAAAGCACCTATAAGTTCTTGATAAAAATGAATGATTTGCATGAAGTGCAACGAGAAATGATAAAGTTTCTTAAAAACTTAGGTTCCATTTTTCCAAGTGAACTGAAATCTGAATTCAAAAAATTACACGCCCGATTAATTGTTTTTGAAAGTCATCCATACGAAAAACGAGCATTTCTATATTTAGATGTCATTTCGTGGCTAGAAAGTAAAATAGAAAACAAACCTGTGGCTACTATTATTCAGGAAAAAGCGAAGAAGTTGATACGTTAATATTAATCCTTTAAAATATGAACTACCAACTGTCTCTAGAAGGTTTTTCTTTACCCGCAAATTTTTCTATTTTATACGTTAACGAAAACATCATGTAGCGTCTCAGAACCGTGTTTTCTTCATCACGAATTGTAGTTGGTGTAATGGTTTTAGTAACGCTTTGATTTTGATTGAGCACATCATATACTTTTACTTTGGCTGACATTTTTTTATGAAAAAAATTATACGCTAAGCTTGTATTCCATAAATAAAAATCTTTTTTAAAACCATCGGCAATATTAGAATTATAGGTATACCCAAAATCATTACCAAAAACCCAATTTTTAGGCCAATAATTGGTGGTTTGAATATTAAAAGTATGCAAAACGTTTGAAGCTGAATTGATTAAATAATTGGTGTATCGAGTATCATTATAAGTAAAAGTATACGACGGATTTATGGTCAATAACTCTCCATATTCATAAGTAAAATTGGCTCTTGGACTAATCTGTAGCGCATGAGCAACAAACATATCGCCGTTTGTAAACCCTTTAGATTTAGTTAATTCTGCGTTGCTCCCAATCTGGAATTTAAAAATATGCGCTTCTTTTTTAAAAGTTTTATTCCATCGAGCGCCAAACCAATACTCAAATGTTCCAGAAACATTTTCAAAGGTAGTTGTTCTTTTTCCGCTATCGTTAAAAACGGTTGAAGACACTATCTGATTATCAAAAATATCAGCACCGCTATAAATTGAATAACCCGAACGTGTAGCATAATCGTAGTCGTTAAAATTAAAATTAATGCTGTGGTTTTTAATCAATTCCAAATTTGAATTTCCTATAAAAGTATTCAATGGATTCGCTATATTTTCTATAGGTAAAAGTTGTGAAGCCCTAGGGAAATTAACTGTATAATCATACATTGCCCAAAGCGATTTTGATTTTCCTAATTGTATATTTCCATAAAAATTGGCATACGGAAAAATATACTTCTTACTCAATTTTGTTGTTGTTCCTAGATACAACGATTGGTTGTCGAACTTAGCCACATTGGTTCCGCTGGCAAAATTTAAATTGAATTTTTTCTTCTCGATAGCAAATCCCATTTTTGGGGCAATTAAATTTATATTAGATGATATCGTGTTGGTTAAATTATCGTTTAGAATGGAATACTTCTGAGAAGTTTCATCAAAATCAAATGCTTTTCGAACTTCAGAATAGTTCTCGGTTCGTCCATACACATTAAAAGAAACTCTTAAAGAATCAGAAATAGGCTCCATAAAAGTTATCTCAGAAGCATATAAATCTTTGAGATTTCTGTTGTTTATATTTTGATTTCTAACATCATTTGGCGTACCATTTTGATAAAATACCGATGTCGATTTATTTAACGAATTGGCTATTTCATTGGTGTTTTCGTTATCAAACAAAATATTTATAGAGCGCCCTTTTCTTTTTAAAGCCTTATTGAAATTGATTGAATTGGTGAAATTCGTTTTGTCATTTTCATCAAAAGTATTGGAAACATTTTCGTTCAATAATTGATTGTTTTGATCTCTTGAAAACTCGGTAGCATTTGATGCAAATTTAGTATTGGCTTTAACAAATTTTGGAGCTATAAATATTGATGCTGTTGAATCTATCTTATACTCAAAAGTAAAATTTACATTATGTCCGAAACGATCTTCGTTTGTTTTAGCATTTGATTGTGTTGTGAAATCACCCGTTGGCAATAAATTAATTTGCTTGGTTGTATTGGTGTTTTGTGCATTTGAATTCGTAAAAAAATAACTGGTATTCGAATCGAAATCTTTAAACCACTCATCGCCATAATTGACGCCCACCATATTTGACCTCGTAATTCCTTTTCCGCCACCAAATCGCATGTTGCCAAAGCCATACGAACCATCACTACTATAAAAATAGGAAGAATTTCGTCCGCCTCCCATAGTATCAAAAACCTCATCCATAGAAAAACCTGTAGAATTGATATTATTGGATGAAGCTAAAACACTAATTTTTCTTTTATTCTTAAAATAATTGATTAAAGCACTGCTTTCGTATCGATTATCAGTGCCATAACCCGCCATAAATTTACCAAAAAGGCCTTTGTTTTTGTCTTCGTCAATGGTTAGATTGATACTAGCATTGTTAGTACTAGCCGCTTGATTGGTCACTTCTTCCTTTCGTGTTTTGGTGTCTGATATTTGCACTTTATTGATGATGTCTGATGGCAAACTTTGCAAAGCAATTTTTCCGTCTTTATCAAAAAATGGCTTACCGTTTACTAAAACCTGATTGACTTCTTTTCCGTTTACGGTAACTTTTCCTTCGGGTGAGACCTCTACTCCTGGCAACTGTTTGAGCAAGGTTTCTACATTAGAATCGGGGCGCACTTTAAAAGAAGAAGCATTAAATTCTAAAGTATCTTTTTTAATTCGAATGGGAGGTGCTTCGCTTTTTATAACCACCTCACCTAAAGTATTCGTAATTTCTGATAATCGTAAAATACCAAAATCTTTATCTTCAGCAATTGCTTTTTCCTCTTGTTTGAATATTTGATAGCCTATATAAGAGATTTTCAAAAACACAGGGTTAGTGATTTTCTTAGTGCTCATAGTAAAAAATCCTTTTTTATCAGTAATGGTGTAATCAATTACTGTTGAATCTTTTACAGAGGTAAGATATACAGTAGCTGCTTCTAAAGGAACTTGAGTGTTTTTATCAATAATTTTACCTTTAACAACGACGCTGTTTTGGGAAAATACCGAAAAACTAAAAAAGGAAATGAAGAATAAAAAGTATCGTTTTTTCATAAAAAAATTCGTTGTTACTATATTAGAATAATAACAACGGAATAAGTGGTTTAGTATTATGATTAAAAAATTTCGTGGAAATTATTTAATATTTTTTATTTCTCTCTAATGTAAATATCGATTGGAACACCTGAGAAATCCCAGTTTTCGCGAATTTTATTTTCTAAAAAACGTTTGTAAGCTTCTTTTACATACTGAGGCAAATTAGCAAAAAACACAAACTGCGGAGTTGCTGTTGGCAATTGCATGCAATATTTAATTTTTACATATTTCCCTTTCAAAGCTGGTGGCGGATACCCTTCAATTACTTTCAGCATATAATCGTTGAATTTAGACGTTGGGATTCTTTGTTTTCTGTTTTCAAAAACCTGAACCGTAGCTTCTAGTGCTTTCAACAAACGCTGTTTAGTGATTGCTGATACAAAAAGGATAGGCACATCGGTAAACGGCATTAATTCTTTTCTGATTTTTTCTTCATAATCACGAGTAGACATGGTATCTTTTTCGACCAAATCCCATTTGTTTACCAAAATCACAACTCCTTTTCTGTTTTTTTCCGCTAGCCAAAAAATACTTTGATCTTGACCTTCAAAACCACGAGTGGCATCAATAATTAAGATGCATATATCGGCATGCTCAATGGCACGAACAGAACGCATTACGGAGTAAAATTCTAAATCTTCTTTTACTTTTGCTTTACGACGAATTCCGGCTGTATCTACCAAATTGAATTCAAAACCAAAACGGTCAAACTTGGTATCAATGGCATCACGAGTGGTACCCGCAATATCGGTTACCATGAATCGTTCTTTACCAATTAAAGCATTTATAAAACTCGATTTTCCAGCGTTAGGGCGCCCTACAACAGCAAAACGAGGCAAAACAATTTCTTCTTGAGTAGGCTCTGGCAGTGTTGGAAAAGCTTCAATCAATGCGTCTAACAAATCGCCAGTTCCGCTTCCTGAAATACTCGCAAAAGTATAATACTCTCCTAATCCTAAATTATAAAACTCTACAGCGTCCTTCTCACGCATAGCATTATCGACTTTGTTTACAGCCAATAAAACAGGTTTGGTAACTTTACGTAATAATTTGGCAACCGCATCATCCATTGGCGTAATCCCTTCTTCTACATCAACTACAAATATAATTACATCGGCTTCATCAATAGCTAATTCTACTTGTTTACGGATTTCTCCTTCAAAAACATCATCCGAACCGCGCACATATCCGCCAGTATCAATTACCGAAAATTCTTTTCCATTCCATTCACTTTTTCCGTAGTTTCTGTCACGAGTAACTCCAGAAACCGCATCAACAATAGCTTCTCTTCTTTGAATTAATCGATTAAAAAGTGTTGATTTCCCTACATTTGGTCTTCCTACAATGGCAACAATATTACTCATATTCTTTTTCTAACTATTTATTTTACCCGAATACCTTTTTACAGTCTCGGGCTGCAAAGGTAGTGTTTAATAGTATAATATCTATATTTTTACTATATTAGCTCACTGGCCAATTATTTATTCATTACAATTTAAATACTATGGATACCAATACCACCATTCGGCTTCGATTGCGTTTTTATAAAGATGTAGAAAAAAACATTGAAGATGTTCATGAAATTTTTGAAGAATCTGCAAAAAACAATGAAGGAGATTTTTTGATTAAAGTATATGAAAATCACATTTGGTTTTATGTTGTAGCGTCTAAGAAACGCATTTGGTCTCCCCATTTGCACCTCGAATTAGTTCCAAAATCAGAAAAAACAACGCATATTAGAGGCTTATTTGGCCCAGACCAAACCCTTTGGACTTTTTTTATGTTTCTTCATTTTATTATAGCGGGAGCATTTGTGCTTTTCGGAATGTTTGCCTTTTCTAATTACTCGCTAAAACAATCTTTTTCAACCGATATTATAGTGATGGCAGCAATGGTTATTATTTGGTTTGTTCTTTATTTTATTGCAAAAGAATTGCGCAAAAAAGGAAATGACCAAATGAATGAAATGGAAAATTTGTTTTTGAAGATTATAGAATAGAATGTCAAAAAAATTTAGATGTAAATAATATGTTTTTCATGAATCGAATGTTTTGAATTTCATTTTTGATTACTAATTTTACGAAAATTTTAAAATAACTTAACTTTTTTTATGATGATAAAATCGTTGTTGTCCTTCGTTGTTTTTTTTAGCTTTGCTTGTACATGTTTTGGTCAAATTGAAAATAGAGCAACTCTTCAATACCTCTTTTACAACCCTACAAATGATCAAAATTCAAACAATGTAAATCAATCTAACGTTGAGTTGAACTATTTTTTGAAATCAAAAAAAATCTTCAAAAAAGTGAGATGGGACAACAGCTTTGGCTATAAAACTTTGTTTTTAGATCAGGGAATTAACCAAAATCTACAAGACGTATCCTATACTTCTAATTTTATTTACACTAAAAATTTAAAGAATTTTTTATTGTTCAACGCGAGAATCAATGTTAGAAGTGAACTTCAAACAGATATTTCTGGCAAAAGTATTTTTCCGGCTTTTTCGTTTGGCTATATGCGCCAATCACAAAAAAATAAAACCATTCGTTGGGGATTTGGAGTAAACTATAATAATGATTTTAATAAAAACACCATTATTCCTTTTGCATTATTTAATTATGAAACCAGTAAACTTAAGTTTAACGCCACTTTACCCAATAGCGTATTGTTTTTAGTAAAACACAAACCTAATTTTAATTACGGAGCAACGGCAACATTAAACGCATCTATTTATAATTTACCAAATGAGAATGCTGAATATTTAAAACTTTTTAATACCAACTTCTTTGGTTTTATTCAAACAAAAGTATACAATAAATTATGGTTAGATGTAAAACCTGGTATTACCATAATGCGAAATATTGATGCTTTACAATCTAATTTTGATTCGGTTTCTCCAGATTCAGAAAATAAATTGTCGAATAATTTTGTGCTAAATGTTGGCTTGTTATACAGAATGTAAAGTTACTGATTGTACCCAAACCGTTTCAACATATTTGCATTGCTTCGCCAATTTTTATTGACTTTAACGTACAATTCGATGTGGATTTGTTTTCCGAAAAACTTTTCTAAATCGGCACGAGATTCAACACCAACTTTTTTCAAAGCCGTTCCTTTATGACCTATTATGATTCCTTTTTGTGTGTCGCGCTCTACCATAATTAAAGAACGAATTCGAATAATGTTTTCGTCTTCTAGAAATTCTTCCGTTATAATTTCTACTGCATAAGGAATCTCTTTACTGTAATTCAATAAAATTTTCTCTCTAATCGTTTCATTTACAAAAAAACGTTCAGGCTTATCTGTTAATTGATCTTTTGGGTAATAGGCTGGCGATTCTGGCAATAAAGAAAGTATTCTGGCAAAAACCTCAGGAACATTAAAATTCTTTAAAGCCGATATTGGAAAAATTTCTGCATTAGGAACTTTCTCGGTCCAAAAAGCCACTTGCTCCTCCAATTGCTCTTGATTTGAGTTATCAATTTTATTCAATAACAGTAAAACTGGAATTTTAGCATGAATGATTTTATTAAAAAAAGCTTCGTCCTTCAGTTCCTGCTCACCAATTTCAACCATGTAAATTAATATATCTGCATCCTCAAAAGCCGATTTCACAAAGTTCATCATAGATTCCTGCATTTCATATGCTGGTTTAATGATTCCAGGAGTATCAGATAGTATCAACTGAAAATCTTCTCCGTTTACAATTCCTAATATTCTATGGCGTGTCGTTTGTGCTTTTGAGGTAATTATAGACAATCTTTCGCCTACAAAGGCATTCATAAGTGTCGATTTTCCTACGTTTGGATTTCCTATGATATTAACAAAACCTGCTTTGTGTGACATATATTCTTGTTCAGTTCAAATTTTTTTCTACGCTTCTCTCAAAAGGGAATGGTTTGCAAATATACAATATTAAGAAAGCCCTAAAACAGGCTTTACTATTAATTCTCTTTTCTGAAAACCAATTTAAAGATTCTTTTTGCTTTATCTTTAAAAGAGACTGATGGTTAAATATGACTAAAAAAATAAATTAAGTATTAATATTAGGACTAAGTTATTATTATTGATAATGACGGTAATAATCTTAGCGAGACAATTTAAATACTGCAACTTATCCTGAAAAACTGAAGGTAATGAAGCATACGTTGGCTTTTTAGAATATTTATGTATCTTTGAAAATATACTTTTTCAGATGACAACAACTCCTTTTCAAAAAGCAATTGCCTTAATAGATGCAGAAAATGCTCAAGATCCTAACCAAGAAATAAGCCAATCAAAACCTATTTCTAAAGAGTTATTATACTCGAATAGAATGTATGAAAGGCTTATGATTTTTGAACCAAATGCATCTGAAGCCATTCAAATTGCAGCAAAAGCCCAGCACATTTGCCGATGGAAAATAGCTAGAGAATCCTACCCAATGGATCGAGTAGGTTATTTAAAATGGAGAGAAGACCTTAAAAAGTTTCATTCAAAAACTACCGCTTCGATTCTGGAAAAAGTGGGGTATGAAAAAACTTTTATCGATAGAGTTTCATTTTTGATTGAAAAAAAATTACTAAAAAAAGATGCTGAAACTCAACTTTTAGAAGATGTTATTTGCTTGGTTTTTTTAGAGTATTACCTAGAAGAGTTTATACAAAAACACGATACCGAAAAACTGAAAAACATCATCTTGAAAACTTGGAACAAGATGTCTGAAAAAGGACACCAAGAAGCCTTAAAAATAAAATATTCTGCTTCTAGTTTAGCTTTAATTCATGCTGCATTAGGATTATAATTCCTATTGATTTTGAAAATTACGTATATTAGCACTACCTTATAGGTAATTATACGTAATAAAAGAGTTCAAATTAAGTAAATTATGAGCAACACAATTCGAGTGGTACTTGCAGATGATCATATTTTTGTAAGAGACGGTATCAAATCTTTGTTAGAAAATGAAGAAAACATAGTTGTTATTGGCGAAGCAAATGATGGACTCGAAGCATTAGCTGTAGTTGCGTCTCAAAAACCCGATTTACTTATTGTAGATATTAAAATGCCAAACTTAAATGGCATTGAAGTAATTGAGCAATTAAGATTTGAAAACAATTTAATCAAAATTGTTGTACTTACCATGTGTGAATCTGAAGAATATGTTTTAAAATCTGTAAAAGCGGGAGCTGATGGCTATCTTTTAAAAGGTTCTAGTAAAGAAGAATTTCTAAAAGCTTTGCATACCATATCTAATGGAGGAAAATATTTTAGTGGCGATATTTCTTCGATTTTGATAGGTCAACTTACCAAACCATCATTGTCAGTATCTAAACCTATTTCAGACGACGAATTGATGATTACAAAGCGAGAAAAAGAAATTCTTAAACTACTATTATCAGGCAAAGGAAACAAGGAAATTGCTGAAATATTAGATATTAGCAAGAGAACAGCAGAAGTACATCGATTTAATTTAATGAAAAAATTAAAAGTAAAAAACCTTATTGAACTTTCAAATAAAGCTACTGAATTTAGTTTGTTGTAATTCCAATCTGTTTTACTTATACCCTTTATGGGATACTACCATTAACCCCCAATGGCTATCATACTTCGATTATCCTGATTTAAAATAGGATTGTTTACATCATCAAAAGTATCCATTCCTGCCCTTACTTTCTTTTTATTTTTAATAGCAAATGAGATCAATTCTTCGAGGTTTTCTTCGTTCCTGAATGATGTTAACAAATCGGTTTCTGAATTAGAGAACAGACAATTTTTTATTTTACCGTTAGCTGTCAGTCGAATTCGATTACAGCCATCACAAAACGGATTTGTAATTGAGCTAATGATACCAAAAGTTCCTAAATATCCTTTTATTTTAAACTCCCGAGCGGTAAAGTTTTCTTCATCTTCTAATTTCTGTACATCCAATTCAGTAAAATTATGCCGCACTTGATTCAGAATTTCTACCTGAGAAACCATTTTGCTCCTATCCCAATCGTTGCCAGCAAAAGGCATGAACTCTATAAACCGAATGGATAGCGGCAAATATTTAGTTAATTTAATAAAATCTATAATTTCATTTTCATTAAAACCTTTTATCAAAACAACATTTACTTTTACTTTAAAATCGTTATTTAATAATAAATGTAAGTTAGCGATAACTTTTTCGAATTGATTTCGGAGTGTAATAGAATAAAATTTAGATGCAATTAAAGTATCTAAACTCAAATTGATTTTGGTTACTTTACTTTGCTTTAAAACAGCAATATGTTTGTCTATAAGAATTCCGTTTGTGGTAATCGAAATCTCGGTTTGAAGCGAAGCCAGTTTGGTGATAATATCCGGAAAATCTTTTCTTAACAAAGGCTCACCTCCCGTTAATCTTATTTTATCGACACCATTAGTAACGAATAATTGAGCAATTGAATAAATTTCGTCAGCAGTCATTAAGCTTTCCTTTGGACTTAATACAATTCCATCTGCTGGCATACAATACGAACAACGCAAATTGCATTTCTCTAGTAACGAAATTCGCAAATAGTTATGCTTACGACCAAAATCATCCGTTAAAATTGAATTATTTGGCATCATGATTTTTCCCTTTTAAAATATGAAAAACATGCAATACATGAGGAAAAATAGCATCCATAGATTCTTTTGCTCCATTGGTTGAACCAGGCAAAGCCAAAACTAAAGTATTGTCTAAAGTTCCTGCAACAGTTCTTGAAAGCATTGAATAAGGCATTCGGTCTTGTCCGTATTTTCGAACCGCTTCTTCAATACCGGGAATCCTAGTTTCTAATAAAGTTTGTAAGGCTTGCGGAGTAACATCTCTGGGTGAAAGCCCCGTTCCTCCTGTAAAAATGACCAACTGATTTTCTTTTGCATACCCTTTTGTGCGTTCTTGAATGATATCTATTTCATCAGGAATAATCTCATAATGTGTCGTTTCAACACCAAAAGAGTCTAATTTTTCTACTATTATTTTTCCAGATCGATCTTCTTTATTTCCTGCAAAAATAGAATCGGAACATACAAAAACAGCTGCTTTAATTGTTGACGGAAATTGGTCTTTAAATGATGATTTTCCGCCTTCTTTACTTATTAATTTAATGGTCGAAATTTCAATATTTTTATCAATAGGTTTTAGCATATCATACATCGTCAACGCTACAATTGATGCGCCGTGCATGGCTTCGACTTCAACTCCCGTTTTGTAGATTGTTTTTACCTTGAAAATAATTTCGACACTTAATTGTTTTATTTCATATTCGACAGAAGTAAACTCAATAGGAATAGGATGACAATCTGGAATAGACAAATGGGTGTTTTTTACTGCAAATAATCCAGCTGTTTTTGCCATTTCAAAAACATTTCCTTTAGGAACAGTATTATTAACAAGAGCGTCTATCGTAGCTTGATGACTAACAAGTACTGTTGCAGATGCAGTTGCTGAGCGGAGTGTACTTACTTTTTGAGTAATATCAACCATTTATAAAGTGTTTTTTTTCCATACAAAATCACTATTCTCGAAAAGCTCTTTTCCAAAAATAGGCACATCCGTTTTAATCCAATTTACAATGGCTTCTGTTGCTTTGTAAACTTCCTTTCTTCTTGTTGCCGAAACAAATACAAACAAACAAATTTCGCCAGCTTTTACAACTCCTAAACTATGATAAATATGCATGCAAATTAAATCAAATTCAGCAAATGCTTTCTCTCTAATGAGGCTCATTGCTTCGTCAGCCATTTCTTCATAGGCTGAATATTCAATTGCAGAAACTATATTTCCCTCTATTGCATCAGCTCGAACTTGTCCTAGAAATATATTATGCGCACCTATGGTTTGTTTCGATTGATGTTTTGCAATAGATTGCCCAATAAATTCTGCAGCTATTGGTCCGTGTAGAAAAACAGTTTTTTTACTCATACTATAAATTATTTATACTTTAAAAAGCAGAAACGGATTCATTATTTATCATTTTTTCAATAGCATTTGCGCCACCAACAATGCTTTGCGCCCTATTGAAATTATTTTTTCTAAGAATTTCAACTGCATTTTTACTTCTAACTCCCGATTGACAAAAAACAAAGAAAGTTGTTTCGGTATTTAATTTGTGCAACTCGAATTCTAATTGTTTTAATGGAATTTGAATACAATTATTAATTTTTAGTTTCGGATATTCATCTTCATTTCTAACATCAACAAATACCACTTCAGGATTATTTATTTGTATTAATGCTTTTGATACTTCAATTTCTATACTTGCACTTTCAATTTCTGAATATTTATAATGAAATGATGCTTTATGTATTGTACTGTCCGATTTTAAAATGTCAAATTTATGCTGTTCATTGTTCAAAAAATTATAAACTAACAATTTACCGCTCAAGATTTCTCCTATTCCTAAAATCATTTTCAAGACTTCATTTGCTTGAAACATTCCAATAATCCCAACAGAAACTCCTAAAACTCCAGCCTCATTACAGTTACTAACCTCATTGCTCTCCTGAGGAAACAAGCATTTATAAGTGGGTCCATTTTGATAATTAAAAACAGAGACTTGTCCTTCAAATTTATACACCGAGCCGTAAACAAACGGTTTATTGGTTTTGGAACAAGCATTATTAATTAAGTACTTGGTTTTTATATTATCTGTCCCATCAACAATAATATCATAGTACTCAAATAAAGAAATTGCATTTTTAGAATTTAATTTTTCGGTAATTGCATTTACTTTTACAGATGGATTTAATGCTAAAGCCATTTCTTTTGCCTCTAGTGCTTTGCTTTTTCCTATTGAATTATTTTTATAAATTACTTGGCGCTGCAAATTGGTAAGTTCTATAGTATCATCATCAATAACACCAATTTCTCCAACGCCAGCAGCTGTTAAATAGGGTAAAACAGCCGTTCCTAGTCCGCCAATTCCTACAATCAAAACTTTAGCATCAAGCAATTTTTGTTGTCCAATGTCTCCTACTTCAGGAAGTATTATTTGTCGGTTGTAACGCGTTTTTTCCATAAATTTATGGTTGAAAATAGTTATTTCTAAATATTAATCCATTTAAAATCTCACATTTTATCCTCCCGAAAATGGAGGTAATAAGGCAATAACATCATTTGATTTTAAACTATAATCATAAGGTTTTGGCATCATTTTTTGATTAATTGCAACACTAAATGACAAATCGCTTAATTGGTATTTCTCCTCCAAGTTCGATAACAAATCTTTTAATGACTCATTTGAGATAGAAACTTCCTCGCCTTGACTTTTAGTTTTCTCTGCTATTGCACCAAAATATTTTACTGTTATCATTCTATAATGTTTAAATTTTGAAAAATAAATTCATCTAATTCATTTTCGTTTTTTAAATAAGAAGTCAATTGTGAAATATTTTTAACTACTTCGCCAATTACTATAATTGCTGGAGAAGCCATTTGATGCTCCTTAACTAATTTTGATATGGAACTAATAGTTCCAATCACTTTCTTTTCTGAGTTTTTAGTCCCGTTTTGAATTATAGCAACTGACAAGTCATCTTCTCTGTTTTCTTTATAAATTGAGATAATTTCGTCTAATTTATTCATTCCCATCAATATAACAACTGTTGCTGTCGATTGTGACGCTAAAGTTACATCTGTAGACAATTTGTGATCCGATGTAGTACCCGTAATTACCCAGAAACTTTCGGAAATACCTCGTTGAGTTAGGCTAATTCCGTTTGTGGCGGGAACTCCTAATGCTGATGAAATACCAGGAACAATCGCTGTTTCTATACCAAATTTCGCTACATATTCAATCTCTTCGCTTCCACGACCAAAAATAAACGGGTCACCACCTTTTAATCGCACAACATGACCAAAACGTTTTGCCATAGAAACAATTAATTCGTTTATTTGGTCTTGATTGTAGGAATGGCAACCAAAACGTTTCCCTACAAAAACAATTTCTTTTGCATTGGTATAGTGCAACAATTCCTCGTTTACAAGTGCATCATACAAAACAACATCAGCACTTTCTAATGCCTTAATAGCTTTTAAAGTAATTAGCTCTGCATCGCCAGGACCTGCTCCAACAATTGTTAACTTAGGAATATTTGAATTTTCCATTTCGTCTTTTTTTAAAAAATATTCAATTCATTTAATTCAGCTAGTGAATTTACATTTTTTTATTGATTTCTTATGTCTTAGTTTATTAGGAATACTGCCCATTTAAATTAGCAATAAAACGCATCAATTTTAATTCATTTTCATCAATATCTTGCTAAAATAGTAACTTTACACTTGCCAATACAATTACAGTTGCCAAAACATATTTAAGCGTTTTATTCGAAAAATAACCGCTACCATAATACGCTCCTAATATTCCACCAAAAACAGCTATTGGAACAAAGTAAAAACTTTGTATTGGAAATGTATCTTTTCCTATAAAAAATCCTGATAAACCGGCTATTGAATTGACAAAAATAAACAAACTAGAAATAGCTGCCGTTTCTTTTAACGTTGCCCAGCCTAAAAATAAAAGAATCGGACTTAATAGTACACCACCTCCAATTCCTAACATACCAGATAACAAACCAATACCTAAACCAATTGCCATGGCAAAAGCAACATTAATTTTAGAGTTTTGTTTTTCATGTGTATTAATAAAACCAAATAATCGTAAAGCAGCCAGAATCAAAACTATTCCTAAAAGTATTTTGTACAATTTATTTTCTAAAGGAATCATTCCGCCTATAAATGCAGCTGGAACAGAGGTTACAGCAAAAGGATAAAACAACCTGAAATTAAAAAAATCTTTTTTATAATAAAAGAAAAAAGAAATGCCAGAAACAAATAAATTAAGGAGTAAAGCAGAGGGTTTCATTACTGAAATTGGAAAAGAACAAATAGCCATTAATGCTAAATAGCCCGAAGCTCCTCCATGACCCACACTTGAATACAAAAAGGCAACTAACGCTAGTAAAACACCAAACACAATCCAAAATTCATTGCTTGCTATTGCCATTTGAAATTAATTTATTGGAATTACAGTTACTTCTTCATTTTCTGCGACAAGTTCCGTGTTGTATGGCATGTAAATCAACCCGTTTGCAGTAGCAAAAGTATTTAACATGGCTGAACTTTGACTTTCTAAAACAGTGACGGACTCATCATTATAGAATCCTTTCAAAAATAATGATTTTCCAGTTGTATTTTGGAACGGAGTTTTGATTTTTCTTTTAATTTTATTTAAATGAACTGAATCAAAACCCATTGTTTTTTTTAATGCTAAATGAACATAAATATAAAAACATGACAATGCAGATGCTGGGTTTCCTGGCAAAGCAAAAACTATTGTTTTGTCTTTCTTTCCAAAAAACAAGGGTTTTCCTGGTTTTTGATTTATGGTATAAAACAATTCTTCTACTCCATTGTACAAAAGGGCTTCTTTTACAAAATCGTAATCTCCAACTGAAATTCCGCCAGAAACTAAAACCACATCAAACTTAGAAAGGCAATTTTGCAAAGTCTTTTTTGTATTTTTTAAATTATCTTTTACACTAAATGTTTTTATTTTATTTATACCAACACCTTGTAAAGCAACTTTAAGCATTACCGAATTACTTTCAAATATTTTCCCCTTTCCTAATTTTTTACCCGCTTTTACCAATTCATTTCCTGTAACAACTATAGCAACTTTTGGTTTTTTATATACATTTATTTCTGTAATTCCCAAACAGGCCAAAAAGCCTATTGCTGCTGGGGTTATCAAAGTGTCCTTTTCTAAAACAAGTTCTTCTTTTTTAATTTGCTCCCCTTTACTTCTAACATTTGTAAGAGCATTCGGTTTCTTTATAATTGTAATAGTTTGTTCATTTCTTTGTGTATGCTCTTGCATAACTACTGTATCTAAACAATCAGGAACATATGCACCAGTAAAAATACGTATAGCTTGATTTTTCTTGATTTGTTCATTAGAGAAATTACCCGCTTGAGAAACACCTACAATATCAAACTGATTAAGTTCACTAAACGAAAAAGCATAACCATCCATTGATGATTGTCTAAAAGGGGGCATATCAATTGGAGAATAGATAGTTTCAGCCAAAATAAAACCAAGTGACTTATGCACTTTAATTTTCTTAATTGGCATTTTACAGCTATTTTCTGAAATAATCGACAAGGCTTGACTAACTTGAATCATACAATTAAAACTAAGTAAAAATACTTAAAAACAAATATAAGTGAAAAACAATCAACCCAATAAAAAAATATATTTAACAAATAAAAAACCCATCAATTTGTATTGATGGGTTAATATAGTAGCGGGAACAGGACTCGAACCTGTGACCTTCGGGTTATGAGCCCGACGAGCTGCCTACTGCTCTATCCCGCGCTGTTTCGAGTGCAAATATACAACGAATATTGATACTTGCAAGTTAAATATTTAATAAAATTTATTTATTTCTATTTGTTTAAAAATCAGTGATTTGAAAAAAATTAGATGGAATAAAAAAACCATCACCTTTCGATGATGGTTCAAACCAATTTATTAAAATATTCACCAAAATATTATTCCTCATTAGCTAAAGCCGAATTTTTGTCTTTAACTTTTAAAACAACTGCCAATCCCTCATTATTAATCATTGTCATATTTAACGTGTCTAACTGCGCTAAGTTTTTAGAAACAAATCCGCTAAACATATTATACGATATATTCATCTCTTTTAAATTATTTAGCTTTTCTATATCAAAAGGAACTTGTCCTTCCATTTTGTTATCAAATAAACTTAGGGTTTCCAATTGAGTTAAATTCGCAATCTCATCCCCTAATTTTCCAATAAATTTATTACTATTTAAAAGTAATGTTTTCAATGATTTAAGTTGAAAAATAGAAGACGGTATTTTACCTTCTAACTCATTATTAAATAAAGATAACGTTTTTTAATTTGCCAGATTTCCCATTTCTGAGGGCAAAACTCCTGATAATTGATTCATAAACAATTGAATGTTTTCTAAAGAATTTAATCTTCCTATTGACGATGGAATTGAACCTGATAGTTTATTGAAAGAAATATTTAATTCTCTTAATTCTTTCATATTTCCTATTTTAGACGGAATAGTTCCAGAAATATTATTTTTAAACAATATCAAATTTTTCAAATGAATCAAGTTTACAATTTCAGAAGGCAAAACACCGCTTAAATTATTATTTGATAAATCTAATTCTAAAACTTTATCATTTTGCACTTTAACACCATACCAGGCAGAAACTGGCTTGTTGAAATCCCATTGTTTTTTCCATTGATTTCCGTTAGTAGCAATGTACAATTTAACTAATGCATCTTTTTCAGAAAAAGAAATACTTGCACTAATTGTAAGCGTAAAAAATAACATTAAGAGTAGAGAAGCTGCATTTTTCATAATCATAATTATTTATTCATTGATGGTATAAAAATAAAATAAAAATCGACTATAATCAAAAATAATCGATAAAATACATATATTAAAATATTTTGAATTATTTATCTTACAAATTAAATTGTTTTTGAATGTTGTAAATTTTAAGCTATTATTGAAAAATTTATATAAAGAAGAAAAAATGGAATTAAAACAACCAGATTTATAAATATTAGATTAGTATTCTAAGCTCAAAAGTTTATGAATTTAAAATGTACTATGAGTATTGAAAAAAGCATGTAAATGAGGAAAACTAAAACCAACAATGATATACAGCTACACATAATATTATATCGACTTCAATAAAAAAAACCATCAACTTACGTCAATGGTTTCTAACCAATTTAATATAAAATATTCACCAAAATATTAATCTTCAGATGCAAGTGCTGAGTTCCTATCCATTTGAACTGGCAACACTACTGCTACTCCTCTATCATTTATCATAGTCATGTTTAAAGTATCTAATTGTGCTAAATTTTTAGAAACTAAACCACTAAACATATTGTATGAAATATTCATTTCTTTTAAATTATTTAATTTTTCTAGATTAAAAGGAATTTGACCATCCATGTTATTTTCAAATAAACTTAAATTTTCAAGCGAAGTTAAATTTGCAACTTCATCACTTAATTTACCCGTTAAGTTGTTACTATTCAATAATAAAACACGCAAAGACTTCATTCCGTATACAGAACTTGGAATTTCTCCCTTAATTTGATTATTAAATAAAGAAAGTACTTTTAATTCTTTTAAATTTCCAATTTCGGTTGGCAATTCACCAGAAAGTTTATTCATAAATAACTCTATTGATTGTAAATTAGCGATTTCAACAATAGACTGAGGAATACTACCCGATAACTTATTGAAAGCCAAATTAAAAGTCTTTAATTGACTTAAATTACCTATTGAAGTAGGAATTATCCCTGAAATATTGTTTTTGAAAAGATTTAATTTTTGAAGATGTACAAGATTACAGATCTCAACAGGTAACTGCCCAACTAAATTATTGCTAGAAAGATCTAATGATACAACTTTGTTTTTTTGTAACTTTACTCCATACCAAGAGGACACTGGCGCATTTATATCCCATTTATTTTTCCAGTTACTACCATTAGTAGCATTGTATAACTTTACTAATGCTTCTTTCTCAGAAACTGAAACATTTGCCATCACAGAAGATGAAACGACTAAAAACAAGAATAAAATAGAAATCTTTTTCATAATAATAGTTTTTGCAATTATTGATGGTGTAAATGTACACGTAAAGACGATTATGTGCAAATAAAATCGATAAAAAGCAACATATTACAATAAAATAATGTATATTTCTTACAAATATTATTGTTTGTAAAAAAGAAGATTAAAATAAATAAATAAATAATCAAAGAAACTTATAATTAATCAAAAAAGCCGAATTTGATAATGCAACTCATAAAAAAAACATTTTGGATAACCTTTTTAACACTTTTACCTGCCTCTTTATTTACTCTTGTACTAGGTAAATAAGGCATCATTTGGAAACATTTGGATTAAAATCAGGAATGACCGAAGATAAAATGAAAGGATCTAATATGATTATGATATATGTTCTTTCAATTTTTTAAGATTTTTAGTAATTCATCAAACTAGAGTTCTGGGCATGAATGGTGGCGAACCATCTAAAGCTTTACCTACATATAAGGGTTTATGAAAGATTATGGTACTGTATTTAGAACATTTAAAAATGGAGCCACACGTATTTATGACTGGTTTGTTTATTACACTTCCTATTACTAGAGTTAACACACTTTATGAAAGAAGAAGTTTTAAATATGTAGAACTAAGTGGTGGATATTGAGTTTTTTAGTTTATGATTATGAGCGGAATTATATGCTTGATGCAATAGTTTTAAAAATTTAATTAACTCTCAATTGATTATTTTTTTAATCGAGAGTTAATTTTACAATTCATTTATAGCTTTTGCTAAATCAAAATCTTTTATGGTAAGTCCATTTGCATCGTGGGTTGTTAATCGAATGGTAACTTTATTGTAGCAATTTGTCAATTCTGGATGATGATTCTTTTTTTCTGATAAAACTCCTACTTGAACAATAAACGCTAAGGCTTGCGAAAAATTTTTAAATGTAAAGTGTCTTTCTATTGCATTGCTTCTATACTCCCAATTCGTGAGATTTTTTAATTCTTCTTTGATAATTTCCGTGTCGAGTGTTTTCATAGTTTTTATTATAAAATTAGGTTAAAAAACAATAAGTTACATTAACATTAACTTAATTGTTTAATTTTGACCAACAGCAATCACGATTTGAAAACTCCGTTAACTTTCGAAATTTATTCAACCTCTAAAGAACTTCCTCCTATATGGAATAAAATTGCTAAAGAAAACATTTTCTTAACTAGTTCCTATCTTGAAATACTAGAAAAAGCAGCGCCAAAAAACATGAATTGCTTTTTTATTGGAGTTTTTAAAAATGAAACATTAATTGGCATTGCGCTATCTCAGTTTTTAGATTTAAATAAACTAGAATCCTTTGGAGAAAGAGATAAATGTCTTAAAACTATGATTCGGAATTTTGCCTTTAAAAAATTTAGTTCACATGTTTTATTTATAGGTAATAATATGTTGACTGGTCAAAACGCTTATGCTTTTAGTGACGATATAGATACGGGAGAAGGAATAAAAACAATACATCAAGCAGCAACTTCATTAATAAAAATTTTAAAAAAAGAGAAAATAAAAGTACATCTATTGACTTTTAAAGATTTTTATCAAGAAGACCTAAAGACTTTTAATCTATCCGATTTCAATCACTTTTACCAATTTTCTACGCAACCCAATATGGTTCTGCAAGTCACAAAAAATTGGAAAACAGAAAATGATTATATCAATTCTTTATCCAAAAAATATCGGGATCAATACAAACGAGCTCGAAAAAAAGCAGAAGGCATTGAAAAAAGAAGAATGAATCTCAAAGACATCATTGCAAATGAAGATATCATTCATGAATTGTATTTTCATGTTGCTAAAAACGCTCCTTTTAATACTTTCTTTCTTCCAAAAAATCACTTTAGAGTTTTTAAAGAACAATTACATGACAAATTTCTATTTTATGGATATTTCATAAATGATAAATTAATAGGTTTTAATACTTTAATAAAGAATGGGAAAGTTTTAGACACTTACTTTTTGGGCTATGACGAAGCCCTACAAAAAGAGAAGATGCTTTATTTAAATATGTTATACGACATGATTGCTTATGCTATAAAAAAAGATTTTAAGGAAATTGTTTTTGCAAGAACAGCATTAGAAATTAAAAGTTCTGTCGGAGCAAAACCAATAGAAACCTTTGGCTTTATAGAACATTCAAATGCATTGATTAACAGCAATATGAGTAAACTATTTAACTATTTGGAACCAAAAACCATCTGGAATAATCGAAATCCGTTTAAATAATTTTTTCGAGACTTTATGGAATTGCTACTTTTATCATTTTGTGCAAAACTGTAATATCAAGACGAGTTTTTACACCGCAGTATTCCCCATCCATTTGAAAGCTAATCGGAAAATTAGTTGTAATTGTTGCTTTATCCGTTGAGATAATTTCTATATCTTCAGAATTAATTGGCATATTTCCAGTAATTATTTTTCCTAAAACGATTAAATCTAAATTTTTCAAAATCACTAATTCAAACTTTCCATCATTCATTTCTCCGTTTGGATTTATTATTATTCCTGAACCATACTTTTTGGCATTAGCAATCACAATCATTCTTGCTACACATTGTATTGTTTTATTATTAGCAGTAATTGTAGCAGTAAAAGGCTCCTCTATTTCAACAATGGTGGTTAATATTTGTAAAGCATATCCCCATTTTCCTCGAACAAGACTCTTTTCATAGTTTTTAATAAGTTCAGCATTAAGTCCTAAATCACTTAAATGCATGCTTTTTTCATTATTAATTTCTATAACATCAATCTCAAAATAATCATTTAGGAAAGCTATACTTAAATTTTCTTCCAGTGTCTCTGGTAAATTTAAATCGGCGGCTAATCCATTAGAAGAACCTGATGGCAAAATTCCGAGAATTACATTTTCTTTTTCTATAGCCTCAGCAACCATTTTTATTGTTCCATCACCTCCAGCAACAATGATTCTTTCGGGATTATAAGTGTCAAAAAGGGCTTTTATTTTTGGAATATCATTTTGTCCAGAAGTTTTATAAATATAGAGTTTACATTTTACATTTTTTGCAAAACGTTTTGTAGCATTTATTAATTCCGTTTTATCGATTGCTCCAGAAATTGGATTAACAACCATTATGACATTCTTTTCCAAACTTTAATTTCATTTATTCATTAAAAACAATTAAATTTAAACTCCTATCAAAATTACTACTTTAAATGAAACCAATTTTGAAATTATATCGTGGTTATGCTAATGAGCAAGAATTAATTGTGATGGGGCATGTTTTCAAGCCAACTTCAATAAAAGATTATGATTTTCAGAAGAAAAATCTAAAAAACGCTACTTCAATAATTAATATGTTTCGAATAAAAACTCAGTCCAATGCTGATGTTTATTTAGAACACAATAACACAAAAATTCATACGAAAACCCTAAAAGACGGCTATTTTAAGTTTTGCGTACCTCTAGATAAAATTGATAATTATGGTTGGATTGAATACAAAGTAAGCATTGTATATAATCATAAAACAATAACAACAAAAGAAAGTTATATTCATCCTCACAAAGGAAATTTAGGAATTATATCTGATATTGATGACACCTTTTTAGTCTCTCACTCGCTAAACCCTATTAAAAAATTATATATTCTATTATTTAAAAACATTAACAACAGAAAAATTTTTAAGGATGTTGTCTCTCATTATCAAGCTTTGAGTTCATCAGGAAGGTCTAATAATGAGGAGAAAAATGCTTTCTTTTATGTGTCAAGCAGCGAATGGAATTTATACCGCTTTATAACAAAATTCACGGAAATTCATCAATTGCCTAAAGCGGTTTTATTGTTAAAAGATATTAAAACTAGTTTGACTGATTTCTTTTTTACTAGTAGCAATCACAATCATAAATTTGAAAAAATTAAACACATTTTGGAGTTTTATCCAAATTTAGAATATGTTTTATTAGGAGATGACTCTCAAGACGATCCGCTTTTGTATGAAGCTATTTGCAAAATATTTCCAGTAAGTGTTAAAGCTGTTTATATTAGGCAAACGGGGAACCATAAAAAGAAGGCAGCAATTGATGTCTTGAACACTTTAGAAAGCTTGAAAGTAGCTGTTTGCTATTTTAAAAACAGTAGTGAGGCTATCACACATTCTAAAGCAATTGGAATTATATAAAATAGTATCCCTGAAATTTTATATTAGAATAAAAGAAAAAACAGAAAAGACAACTCTTAAATGGTGCTTTTTTGATGTTTTATAAGTTGGTAAATTCCAAAAATAGCCAAAATCAGTTCTCCAATTGTTCCCATTGAAAAAATCAAAGAAGGTAATCCATCAATAATTAAGCTTATAACTCGTCCAAGTGCTAAACCTAACATGAAAATAATATTAGCTATTGTGGCTGCGTACCAATAATTTTGTTTAAGAATTCCTAGAATCCAAAGTACAGAAAAGCAAAGATACAATCCCATGATGGCTTTAAAGATATTGGCTTCGTCAATAGAATTTATGGTAACATCAAAAAGCAAATGTGGTTGAAAGCCGTAAACCAAAGCAACAGGAATTACTATAAGTATTGAAATTAATAGATGTACGTTTTTTCTATTTCCTATTTCTTTAATCATACTTCAAAAGTATGAAAAATTGTCATTTGAAAACTGTATTTATAGCCCCGATTGCAATGGAAACCCTTTTTTGATAAAATGTATTTTTTCATGAAAATTCAGAACGACCAACGGAAGTTCCTGAATTTGCCTAGAAAAAACCATTTTAGATAAAAAGGTTGAAATGAAAAGCGGGAGATGGCTCTTGAAAATGAAAAAAACTTTACAAACTATCAATTTCTTCTTGAACCAATTCCCAATCTAATAGCAATTGGTCTAACTCTTTCTTTTTTTTGTTGTACGCCATAAAAAACTTAGCGTCTTCTATGTGTTTGTCGTAATTAGAAGCCAGCATTTTGTCGTCGTGTTGAATGTCTTTCTCTAATTGCTTGATTTGACTTTCAACCTTACTCAATTTGTTTTGCAAGGATTTTCCTTTTTTCTGATCTTCGTAGGATGCTTTGTTGCTTTCTTTAGCTACTGTTGCCTTTTGAGCATCTTTTTTCTCAACTTCGCGCATGTTTTCCATGTTACGCTGCTCTAAGAAATAATTGATGTCACCTAAATATTCTTTGATTTTTTGGTCTTTAAATTCATAAACCAAGTTTGACATTCCTTGTAAAAAATCTCTGTCGTGAGATACTAGTAATAGAGTTCCTCCAAATTTTTGCAGTGCTGCCTTCAAAACATTTTTAGATTTTATATCCAAATGGTTGGTAGGCTCATCCATTAGCAATACATTGATGGGTTGCAGTAACAATTTGCATAATGCCAAACGGTTTCTTTCGCCTCCAGAGAGGACTTTTACCTTTTTCTCGACATCGTCGCCACGAAACAAGAATGAACCTAGCATATCGCGCACTTTCATTCTGTTGGTATCCATTGCGGCATCTTCCATGGTTTGTAGTAGTGTAATTTCGCCATCGAGATATTCTGCTTGATTTTGAGCGAAATACCCCAACTGTACGTTGTGTCCTAATTTAATTGAACCTTGATACTCAAACTCATCAACTATAGCTTTAATAAAAGTAGATTTTCCTTGACCGTTTTGCCCAACAAAAGCAATTTTGCTTCCCCGTTCTACTAGTAAATTAATATCTTTAAGAATAACTTTATCCCCATAACTTTTAGTAACATTATCTGCTTCAATAACAACTCTTCCTGGCTCTTTCGAAACTGGAAAAGTAATGTTCATTACTGAATTATCGTCTTCATCGACCTCAATGCGCTCTACTTTATCTAATTTCTTAATTAACGACTGTGCCATAGAAGCTTTGGAAGCTTTAGCACGAAATTTTTCGATTAATTTTTCGGTTTCTTCTATTTTCTTGGCTTGGTTTTTTTGGGTTGCCAATTGTTTTTCGCGAATTTCATGACGTAATTCAAGATATTGAGAATAGGGTTTATTGAAATCATAAGCCTTACCAAGAGAAATTTCGATGGTTCTGTTGGTTACATTGTCTAAAAACATTTTATCGTGCGAAACAATTACTACAACTCCTGGGTAATTTCTGAGGAAACTTTCTAACCAAATGATACTTTCAATATCCAAGTGATTGGTTGGCTCATCAAGAAGCAATACGTCATTTGCTTGCAATAATAATTTAGCCAATTCTATTCGCATTCGCCAACCACCAGAAAAAGTCTCGGTTTGATTATCGAAAACTTCTCGTTTGAATCCTAAGCCTAAAAGAATTTTCTCAGTATCTCCTACATAATTGTAACCACCTAATAGTTCAAAGCGATGGTTATAATCGGATAAATCTTCAATAATTTGACTGTACTCTTCACTTTCATAATCAGTTCTAGTAACCAATTGATGATTGATTTCTTCTAATTTTTTTTCAACAATCTTAATATCAACAAATGCTTCATAGGCTTCTTCAAGAACGGTTCTGCCTTGCTCAAAATCGATATCTTGACGTAAAAAACCCATTCGAACTTCCTTTTCGGTAGCAATACTTCCTGAATCTGGTTCGAAATCTTTTGCTAAAATTTTAAGCATGGTCGATTTTCCGGCACCATTTTTACCTACTAGACCAACACGGTCTCCCGCTCCTAATCGGAAAGTTACTTCTTCAAATAAATATGAACCTCCGAACGAAACGGATAAATTATGAATATTAAGCATAGTTTGTGACTAATGTTACATTGATAGCAAACTAAAAATGTACCTTTGTTAAAATTAATTGCAAATGTTAAAAAAAGGATCCAAACTAAATAGTATTTTAACAGGAAGTTGTCCTAGATGCCAAAATGAAAGCATGTATGTAGATAAAAATCCCTATCATTTAAAGAATGTGTTAAAAATGAATGAAAACTGCAGTAGTTGTGGTTTAAAATATCAAATAGAACCTTCTTTTTTTTATGGTGCCATGTATGTAAGCTATGGATTAAATGTAGCGCTTGGCATTGGAACATTCATAATTACCTCTGTTATGCTTCATAAAAGTTTAAAGTTTTCTTTTATAAGTATAATTTTGGCAATTCTTTTTTTAACACCCCCAGTTTTGAGATGGTCGAGAAACATATACATTAATATGTTTGTTTCCTATAATGCAAATACCAAAAAATAATTTATTTTTTCTTTTCGTATCTTTCTATATTGATATCTTTGGGCAGTGGGATTCCTGATTCAATTGATTCGAATAATAACTTTGCAAGAGTTGGCCCTAGCATTACCCCTCTGGTTCCTAAACCGTTCAAAACATGAATGTTTTTGAATATGTTATGAGTTCCAATTAATGGTTTTCTGTCTTTTACCGTAGGGCGAACTCCAGCAAAATGAGAGACAATTTCAAAATCACAGTTAAGAATTTCTTTAATTCTACCTATAAGTTCTTGTTTACCTTCATCAGTTGGCGTATTGGTTTTATCTTCCCAATTATATGTTGCACCAACTTTGAATAAATTATCGCCTAAAGGCAGGATAAAAACACTTGTATTTACAATTACATTTAAATCTAGCTTTGGAGATTTGATTATTAACAATTCACCTTTTGTGCCGTCTAATGGTAAATGATTAAAATAAGGATTAGAATGCATACCAAAACCTTCTGCGAAAACAATATGCCTTGCCAAAATATCTTTATATTCTATACCATTCGAATTTGATTTTAAAACGGAATAATTAAATGAATCGTTTAATAGTAAATTATTATTGATTAAATAAGATTTGTATTTTTCTATTAATAAAGCAACATCAACATAGCCTGTTTGTTTTACTTCACCAAAATCAAAAGGAGAATCTAGTCCAATAATTTTTTTTGTAATTAGATTTGTAGAGAGAAATGGAGATAAATTCTTTTTGTCCGATGCGACAAACCAATTATTTTGTTCTTCTATAGAAAAGAATTTTCTAAATATTGGCATTTTAAAATCAACTTGAATTCCAAGTTTACATTCTAATTTTGTATAAAAACTCGTTAATTCATTTAGCTGTTCTTGAGCATTCCAAATAGGTGTAAATCTTTTTAAGATTACCGGATTGTATAAGCCACCTGCTACTTTAGAAGAAGATGCGCTATCATTATCAATGACTAAAACTGACTTATTATTATTTAGTGCGGTTTCTGCAAACGCAATACCTGCCAATCCTGAACCTATAATTAAATAATCTATCATGGTCTAAAATTAAAAAAACTCTTATCAATGATAAGAGTTTTAGTATAAATTGTAATTACTTTAGTAATTCCACATATCTTGTTCAAAATCACGAATCTTGTCTTTAACTCTTTCAGATTCTAATAATTGCATCTGCGAATTCTCTTTCATATACTCAGCAATTTCTCTATCACCATATACATTTTCTTCTTTATAAACAACGGCATTAAAGCGTCTTGAATTTAAAAGATGGTCAAAAGTAATTGGCATGGCTGAGTTTCTATCATTAAAAGCTTTTGCTTCATGAAGTACATCTCTGACCGCAGGAAAATAAACCCAAAATAATTCAATTAAATCTTGATTCTCAGCTCCTATTTCTTTCGCTTCTGGTGATATTGGACAAATACCTAAAAGTCTATATTTTAATTCACTTTGACGTTTGTCAAAATACCAATATCCCTTAATTTTATAATCAGATATGTCAATAGCACCTAACTCTTTAGTATTTATATACTGAGGATCTAAAACTTTTTTACCCGATTTGTAATCTTCAGGAAAGTTATTTATTTCTTCTTTACCTGCATCTGTTGTATCGACATATGTAAATGAAGAACTCATATCCTTAAAGGTCTTTTTAGTATTGAAATAACTATCAGTATATACTTCCGTAATTTTACCTTCTTTTATACCTTTTAATAAAACATCAAATAAAGATCTTCTTTCTTTACCAATATTTGCGGTATCAATTGGATAATACAATGGAAAGTTAATTCTTTCATCTAAGTCAATAGTTTCCCAAATGGTTTTACCCAACAAGACGTCTCTATCGTGAACATAACCATAAGCTAATGGTTTATCATTATCAGATATTAGTTGTGCTGGCGTTTTCTTTCCGATTTCAGAAGGCACTTTTGCATTAAGCAAGTTAGACTGAGCAAATGAAGAAAAACTTCCAAAAACAACAGCTATAACGATTAAAAAATTTCTATACTTCATGATTTAAAATTTTAAGTTATGATAAGTCAATAACGTTTTATAACTTAAATTATTATTGGATTTCGTAAGTAACTGGAGCCGTTCTTGATAGCAAAATATCAGACCCTTCTAATTTAGTTTTGATGTCTGAAATTACTATTAGATCACCTCTTCCTGCTTTTGCAAGTGCAGCTTTACATTGCGCATTTACTCTATCGCCATTTACAATTACAGTTGCTTGACCTGTTACTTTTAAGCTAAAAGAAGTAACTTTTAATTTAACTTCAAAATCAAAGTCTAACATTTTAGCGGTGATTTGAGATACTTCTAAACGTGATTTAGCACCTTTAACAGAACCGTAATCCCCACCAATACATCCAGTCGGCGCAGGTATACTTTTAATTCTAAAAACTTTCTTATCGGATACTGTTTTGCCGTCAGGTAGTTTAGCATTAACATTTATAGCTAATTCCGTACCAGAACCAGGACGTATTTCATATTTTCCGGTACCACTTGCTTTAGTCATGCCAGGAGCACTAGCAGTTACATCTTTATCAGAAACACCAGCAAATGATATCGTCATCGGGTTAGTAACACCTCTATACACAACATTCATCTTATCTGCAGAAATGGTTGCTGAATTAGGTCTAGGTACTACAACATATTTACCTTCAAATTTCAAAGGCACTGGTTTTCCATCTTCCATAAATGAGAAAGTACCGTTAATCGTCTTTTCACCAACACCACCAGCAGTCATAGAGATTACGGCTTGTCCGTTCTCAATTTTACCCGGCCCTGAGAAGCTAGTAGGAACAGTATTTGCATCATATTTTCCTAATACCACTTTACCCTTTACGGTTTCACCCTCAAAGAATACATTCTTTTCTAAAATTACCATTGCTTGAAAATTTTTCAAAGAAGCTGCTTGAGCAATTGTATTTCCAATTAATGCATTGTAAATATCTTGTTCGGTTGCATGAACATCATTTTCCATACTAGTCAATTTTGCAATTGAAGCAACTGCTGGAAAAGATTCAAAATGATACGATAAATACTTTTTAGAAACACCGTCTTTATCTTTTACATTGTCTAAATTAAATTTAGTTTTGATATTATTAATAATTGGTTGATACTTAACATCATTTCCAAAAACAGCAATAATGTCTTTTTTATAATTTTCAATAGTAGAAATTATTTCTGTACCTTTTGGAGAATAACCGTCTCCTTTAAACCAATTTTCATCGATGTAACTCCCTTTATCCATTGCTTCATAAGGCAACTTTCCTGTTTTCTCATCTCTTTCAAATTCTTTAGAAACATCAGCTTTTAAATTAGCAAGGTAAACGTAAAGTTTTTTAGAAATAGCTTGAACTTCATTTGCTTTATCCAAAGGAGCCTTAAAACGTGTTGGTTCATCTTCAGCTTTTTGTTCTAAAGTAGATAATAAACTTTTATTATATTCTTCAGAAAACTTATTAACACCTTCAAACTTCTCATTCATCAAACCGAATGCGGTTAATACTTCTTTTGACATATTTAATGCCAACATTGCGATGAAAACCAAGTACATCAGGTTAATCATCTTCTGCCTAGGGGTTAATTTTCCTCCTGCCATTTTTTCTAGTTAATTTTGATTTATATTAAAAATGTAGTGAGATACTAATTCCCTTTATTACTCATTGCAGAAAGCATTCCACCATAAACATTGTTCAATGAAGACAAGTTAGAGGTTAATGACTGCATTTGATCTTTTAGTTTTAAATTGTTTTCAGCAACTTCATTGTTTATTTGTGCGTTTCTTGAAGCACTTTCTAATTGAATTTTGTACAAACTATTCAATGACTCCATTTGAGCTGAAGCTAAATTTAGTTCTTCACTGTATTTCTTAGTTGAAGCTATAGAATCTACAGTAGGAGATATTCCCTTTGCAGCCGATTCGAAATTTTTAATACTATCTCCTAGGCTTGACATCAACTCAGCATCGATCTTAGCTTCTTTCAACATAGCATCTAATTTTTGAGAAAGCAATCCTTGAGCATCGGCCGAATCTTCTTTCTTAGCTGATTTTCCTTTAGCTTCACCACCTGCCAATTCAGGATAAACTAAAGACCAATCTAATTCTTTGTCAACTGGATCAAAAGCAGATAAACCAAAAATTAATGCTTCAGTCATAAGACCAATAATTAATAATGCACTTGCACCAGGCCAGTGTTGTATTTTAAATAATGCCCCTACGATTACTACTGCTGCTCCCATTCCGTAGGAGAAATTCATTACCTTTTTGCTTAAAAATGCCATAATAAAAAATTTAATTGGTTAAGTTAATTTAATTTGTTGAGTTTAAAATTTATCTTTTAGGTGCTTTTCCAGTAGTCACTGTTCCCATATAATCCTGAACGGTTCTAAAACCGATATAGCTTCTTGCAGTATCCGCGTATTCGAAATCACGTGTTCCTACTTGTAAAAAATAAGCCACATCTTTCCAAGATCCACCTCTAACTACTTTTCGCATGTTTTTTAAATCTCCTACACTAGGATTCATACTAGAAACATACTCGTATGCACCAGCATCATAAGAAGAATCTGTCCATTCAGCCACATTACCAGCCATGTTATAAAGATTATAACCATTAGGTTCGTAAGATTTTGCCTCTACAGTGTATAAAGCCTGATCTGCAGCATAATCACCTCTATTCGGCTTGAAGTTTGCAAGAAAACAACCTCTATCATTTTTAGAATAAGGACCTCCCCAAGGAAAAGTTCCAGACTCTAAACCTCCTCTAGCAGAATATTCCCATTCGGCTTCAGTAGGTAATCGGAAAGTGTTAATTAGATCTCCACCTTTCTTTTTAGATTTGATGTAAATATTCTTTTTTAAGGTTCTCCAAGCACAAAATGCTTTAGCTTGTTTCCAATTTACTCCAACAACTGGATATTGAGAGTACGCTTCATGCCATAAATAATCATTGTGCATAGGCTCGTTATAAGAGTAAGAAAAATCTTTTATCCAAACAGTTGTATCAGGATACACCTTAGTCTGCTCTGTTTTAATAAAATCTTTTCGCTTACCTGTTTTAGCTTTAGCTGCTGCCTGAATATCCATCCAAGAATAACGGAATTTTAATTTATTTACATCTATAGTTCTCAAACCGTTGAAAGATTCTGCTACTGGAAGATACATTGTATCCATAACTTCAGTGTAATACTCGTCTGGATATTTAGAAGTATCTGTAATTAATTTTACTTTTCTATTTAATTTCCTTCCAGCATAAGCATCATCAGCCGTGCCTACACTGTAATAATTTTCATACATATACTTATCATACGCTGTCATTTTTGCAGGATCAGCATCGTTAAAAGCGAAATCAGCAATACTTCCTGAGCTTTTTCCTCCTTTACCTTTAGCGCCCCCACCAGCAGTACCTCCGCCCCCAACTTCATCAGCTAGAATCGCTAAGCGCACTCGCATTGTTGAATCTTTAACCCATTCAACAAACTCACGATACTCGCTGTTAGTAATTTCAGTTTCATCCATATAAAATGATCTTACAGTAACCGTTTTTGTTGGAGCATCTTGCACATTAGCTAAATCATCATCTGATTTACCCATAATAAATGCACCTCCAGGCACTAAAGTCATACCAAAAGGTTTTTCAGGATTCCATTTTTTTCCTTTAACTCCAACTAATTCACCTTTGTCACCTGATCTGCCACAACCTACCAGCAACGCTGAAATGACTGTAAAAGCAATTAATTTTTTCATATAAATCTGGGTTATGTATGTATTCATATTTTAAGGGCGTAAACCTATTTATTTTTTTTTTAAAAAGCAACTATTTATTTAAATATGTGTTAAATAATAACACAAAACTAATTTTTTTAAATTATAAAAAAAATATTTTACCGATTAAATGCGTTATTTCGCGACTAACTACGCTAAAAATGCATTTTTAGATGTATTTTTCTTACTTTTATGATTAATATATCTCTTTTTTATGTCAATCTCATTAAAGATTATTCTTTCTTTGCACTTTCCACCATCTCTCAGGTAATTCCTGATTGCAAGCCGACAAATATTCATCATAAGAACAAGGTAATAACGTATTTCTTTTTAATTTATTGTTTGATACTGAATTAAAAGAAACTTCTAACCACCATCTATCTGTTTTATTACTTTTATAAAAAACTAATTCTTCATTGTCAAAAGGAATGATGAACTTAAGGTAATTTTCTTTATCTCCGAAAGGATACTCATTTGACCTATAATGAAAACCTTCAATAAAATACCAAATAATTTGGGCTATCAAAACTGCTTCTTGCTCAGAATTGTTATGGTTAAAGACACCGAACGAAGAAACCTTATCGCTTATTCCTGAATATCTAGACAAAGAACATATTTCTTTTCCAGTAAAACCGTTAGGTGTAAATGTAATAAAATTACCTGAATCAGATGATTTTACAGATGTTAAATCTACTACAACGATATCGGCATCTCTAAAGACTGGTTCAGCTATTGCTATATTGTTTGAAACATCACCCAACCTGTAAGCATCGAAAAACAATTTTTCAATTAAATCTATTTCTTCTTGAGAGTTATAATAGGTTTGAAAACCAATATTACTATAATTAAAAAGGTTGTTTGGTTCGTTTAAAATAATATTAGTTAAATAAGATGTTGCATAAACAAACTCGTTCTCTTTTCCAAAATCGAATTTACTATCGATGGCAACTAAATTTACCATTTGCTCTAATTGGTCATAGGCTCTATACATAGGATAGGTCAAATCTTGCGAACCTCCAATAATTATAGGTAAAATTTTATTTTTAATTAAAGTTTCTGAAACTTTTTGTAAGGCAAAATAAGTATCTTCTTTTGAGTTTCCAGAATTTATGTCTCCTAAATCTGCTATAGACACTTCCCAATTACCAGGATACAAACTGTATAATTCTTTTCTAATATGAAATAGACTAACGTCACTTATGGCATTTGCATCTCCCCTATTCTCAATAACACCAATTACAGCAATTTTAATTTTATCTAAATCTGGAAAATCCGATTTTGTGTGCAAAACTATTTTGCTACCCAAATGCTGGGAAGAAAGTTCATTAACAAAATCTAATATATCACTATTTAAAGGAGAAAGAAAATCAAATTCCATTTTTTATTTCTTTTTTGTAGCTTTCTTTTTAGCTAAAGGTTTTTTTGCTGATGTAGCTTTTTTTGCAGGAGACTTCTTTTCAATCATTTCTTGAACTTCGGCCAATGTTAATTTTGACGCATCAATGTCTTTACTTAATTCTATTTTAATTTTACCTTTAGTGATTTCTGACCTTCCCCATCTTGCTTTTTGAACTAGAATTCCTTCAGCTTCCCAATTATGAATTACTTTATCAATGTTTTTTTGAAGTTTATCTTCAATTATTGTTTCTATATCTTCTTGAGACAAATTATTGAAGTTGTATTTCGTACTTACATTTATAAATATACCATTCCATTTAAGAAAAGGACCAAATCTTCCCGTTCCTTTTTGAACAGCTTCTCCTTTATATACTGCAATTGGCGCATCGGCTGAAGCTTTTTCATCAATTAAAACTTTGGCTCTTTCTAAATCTACATCTAATGGTTCTTCTCCTTTTGGTAAGGAAACAAATACTTTTCCAAATCTAATAAAAGGTCCAAAACGACCTAAACTTACTTCAACTTCTTCTCCTTTATATGTACCTAACACTTTTGGAAGCAAAAATAGATTCAGTGCTTCTTCGAGGGTAATATTGCCTATATTTTGTTCTGGTCGCAAACTTGCAAATTTCTTTTCTTCGTCATCAACATCTCCAATCTGAGCCATCGCGCCAAATTTCCCTAAACGAACTAAAACCGTTTTTCCTGATTCTGGATGCTTTCCTAAAATTCGTTCACCACTTTCTCTATCAGCATTGGCTTCCACATCTTTTACGTTGGGATGAAATTTATCATAAAACTCTTGCATCATAATTGTCCAATTAATATTTCCTTCCGCAATTTCATCAAAATCTTGTTCTACCTTAGCAGTGAAATTATAATCTAAAATAGCACCAAAATTCTTTACCAAAAAATCGGTAACAATTGTTCCGATATCCGTTGGGACTAATTTACCTTTATCGGAGCCTGTATTTTCTTTTAAAGTTTTATCAGTAACTTTCCCCGACTGCAAAGTCAATTGGGTATAGTTTCTCTCTTGTCCTTCTAAGTTTCCTTTTTCAACATAATTTCTATTAATAATAGTAGAAATAGTTGGCGCGTAAGTTGAAGGACGACCTATTCCTAATTCTTCTAATTTTTTTACTAAAGAAGCTTCAGTATATCTAGCCGCAGCACGAGAATATCTTTCGGTTGCAGTAATGTAATTGTTTTGTAACTTTTCATTGACTTTCATGGCAGGTAGCATTCCTTCTTGCTCATCTTCATCATCATCATTTCCCTCTAGGTATACTTTTAAGAACCCTTCAAATTTAATTACTTCTCCAGAAGCAGTAAAAATTTCACCATGATTATTGGCTACGATTTTAACGTTAGTTCTTTCCAATTCAGCATCACTCATTTGTGAAGCTAAAGTTCTTTTCCAGATTAAATCATACAACCGTGCTTGATCACGGTCAATATTTACAGTATGCCTAGACATATCTGTTGGGCGAATTGCTTCGTGTGCTTCTTGTGCTCCTTTACTTTTATTTACAAATGTTCGAGGTTTTGAAAATTCCTTTCCGTAAGATTTAATAATCTCTGCTTGAGCAGCTTCCATAGCATCTTTCGAAAGGTTAACGCTGTCTGTTCTCATATATGTAATCAATCCAGCTTCGTATAATCGTTGTGCCAATTGCATAGTAATTCCAACAGGTAAGTACAGTTTACGAGCTGCTTCTTGTTGCAAAGTTGAAGTCGTAAAAGGCCCGGTTGGTGTTTTCTTTGTAGGTTTAGTTTCTAAATCAGAAACTTTATAAGACGAGCCAATATTATTATTCAAAAAATCTTGGGCTTCTTTTTTAGTATTAAAATTCTTTGGTAATTTAGCTTTAAAAGTTTTGCCTGCTTCGTTTACAAATTCTGCAACTACCGAATAACTTGCAATGGCTTTAAAGTTTTGAATTTCACGTTCTCTTTCAACGATTAATCGGACTGAAACCGATTGCACTCTTCCGGCAGACAAACCTCCTTTAATTTTTCTCCACAATACTGGCGATAATTCATAGCCCACCAATCGATCTAAAACTCTTCTCGCTTGTTGTGCATTTACTAAATTGTAATCTATTTCTCTTGGATTATCAATAGCTTTTAAAATAGCCGATTTTGTGATTTCGTGAAAAACAATTCTTTTCGTTTTATTCTTGTCTAATTTTAATTCTTCCGATAAATGCCAAGAAATAGCTTCTCCTTCACGATCTTCATCACTTGCTAACCAAACTATATCGGCTTTTTTTGCTAATCCTTTAAGTTTAGTAACCAATGCTTTTTTATCGGCCGAAACTTCGTATTTCGGTTTGAATCCGTTTTCGACATCTACCCCTATTTCTTTGGAAGGCAAGTCTGCAATGTGACCATAACTAGATTCAACTTGGTAATCTGATCCAAGAAATTTTTCGATGGTTTTTGCTTTTGCTGGTGACTCAACTATTACTAAATTCTTTGCCATTGGTTTGTTTTTCTGGAACAAAAGTAGAAGATTTTTTTAAATATCATCAGTTTGAATAAATTTTTGGCCTTTTTAAATCTAAAAAAAAGTTTTGAAATTTTGGAGACTGATATTTAGTCTTGAATAATGAATAAAGCTATTTGAGCAATCAAGAAAGGATTTCTACAACTAAAAACACAAACAAGTCTTTCACAATCAACAAGTAACTTAATTTAAAAACAGGACTTAAATAGCATCAACATCGTTTTTCAAAAAAAATTGTTAAATCAAAACTGACATCTTGTCATATTGTTTGAAATTGCATTATCTTTGTGTTTTGAAAAAATGTAATGGAAAAAATTATTGACGAAAGCAAACAAGGAGAAAGTCTTGTATTAGAATATAAAACCGAAAATACCAAAAAACTTTTTATAGAGAGTTATGGTTGTGCCATGAATTTTTCGGATTCGGAAATTGTAGCCTCTATTTTGTCTAGAAATGGCTATAATACTACAACTATTTTAGAAGAAGCCGATTTGGTTTTGGTTAACACCTGTTCCATTCGTGATAAAGCCGAGCAAACGATTCGCAAACGTTTAGAAAAATACAATGCCGTAAAACGATTTAACCCTAAAATGAAAGTAGGTGTATTGGGATGCATGGCAGAGCGATTAAAAGACAAATTTCTTGAAGAAGAAAAAATTGTAGATTTAGTTGTAGGTCCTGATGCCTATAAAGATTTACCGAATTTATTAAACGAAGTTGAAGAAGGCAGAGATGCCATAAATGTAATTTTGAGCAAAGAAGAAACCTATGGCGATATTTCGCCTGTGCGCTTAATGAGCAACGGAATTACAGCACTTGTCTCTATCACTAGGGGTTGTGATAATATGTGTACGTTTTGCGTAGTCCCTTTTACTCGTGGAAGAGAACGAAGCCGTGATCCTCAAAGTATTATGGAAGAAATTCAGGATTTATGGAACAAAGGATTTAAAGAAATTACGCTTTTAGGTCAGAATGTAGACAGCTACCTTTGGTACGGCGGTGGACTGAAGAAAGATTTTGAAAACGCATCCGAAATACAAAAAGCAACTGCTATCGATTTTGACCAATTACTAGAAATGGTTGCTGTTGGTTTTCCTAAAATGCGCATTCGATTTTCGACTTCCAATCCACAGGATATGCACGAAAGTGTATTACATGTGATTGCGAAACACAATAACATTTGCAAACATATTCACTTGCCAGTTCAGTCGGGAAGTAATCGAATTCTTAAAGAAATGAATCGTTTGCATACTCGCGAAGAATACATGACTTTGATTGATAAAATAAGAGCTATTATTCCAAACGCTTCAATTAGTCAAGATATGATAGCTGGTTTCCCTACCGAAACCGAAGAGGATCATCAAGACACTTTAAGTTTAATGAATTATGTAAAATATAATTTCGGGTACATGTATTCGTATTCAGAACGCCCTGGCACTTTAGCAGGTCGTAAAATGAAGGATGATGTTCTTGAAGAAACAAAAGCTAGAAGATTACAAGAAATAGTCGATTTACAACAAAAGCATGCTTGGTTTCGCTCTGAAGAATTTATAGGACAAACCGTAGAAGTTTTGGTCGAAAAAGTTTCAAAAAAATCAGCAGAAGAATTCTCAGGAAGAAATTCACAAAGTATTACAGTTGTTTTTCCAAAAGAGAATTATAAAATTGGCGATTTCATCAATGTTAAAATTATTAGTTGCACTAGTGGTACTTTAAAAGGAGTAGCAGTTGATTTAAGTGAAATGAATTAAAAATATTGACCACGAATTACACAAATTATCACGAATTACTTACTTATTATAAACTGATTTAATCCTAAAATAAAATTCATGTAATTCATGATAAAAAAACAGATTATGGAATTATACAAAAAAGATGAGTGTTATAAAATTGTCGGCATTTGCATGGAAGTTCATCGAATTTTAGGATGTGGTTTAGATGAAATCGTTTATAAAGATGCTTTAGAATACGAATTTAAGAAAAATAACATTCCTTTTGAAAGAGAAAAAGAATTTGAAATTCAATATAAAGATGTGATTTTAGCCCACAAATTTTATGCAGATTTCATGATCTTTGATGAAATTATTTTAGAAATAAAAACTGCTAAAGCTATTGGAGACGAACATATCGCACAAACTTTAAATTACATAAATCTTTCCTATAATAAATTAGGAATAATTGTCAACTTTAAAAACAAATCTTTAGAACACAAAAGGATAATTATTTAGTATAAAAGAAATTCGTGATAATTTGTGTAATTCGTGGTTAAAGAAAAATTTATGGAAACAGTTCAATCAATAAAACAACGATTTGAAATTATTGGTAATGACCCAAAACTCAATCGTGCGATAGAGAAAGCCATTCAGGTTGCTCCTACAGACATTTCTGTATTAGTTGCAGGAGAAAGCGGTGTAGGAAAAGAAAATATTCCTAAAATTATTCATGCACTTTCTCATCGTAAACACGGAAAATACATTGCAGTAAACTGTGGTGCCATCCCAGAAGGAACTATTGACAGTGAACTTTTTGGTCATGAAAAAGGCGCTTTTACAGGTGCTACAAATACTCGTGAAGGCTACTTTGAAGTTGCTAATGGAGGAACAATTTTCCTAGATGAAGTAGGAGAATTGCCTTTGACAACACAAGTTCGTTTACTCAGAATTCTAGAAAACGGTGAGTTTCTAAAAGTGGGATCATCACAAGTACAAAAAACCAATGTACGCATCGTGGCAGCGACTAATGTAAATTTGTTTACTGCAATAGAAAAAGGGAAATTTAGAGAAGATTTGTATTATCGATTGAGCACCGTTGATATTACTTTACCGCCCTTGCGGGAGCGAAAAGAAGATATTCATTTGCTTTTTAGAAAATTTGCTGCCGATTTTGCCCATAAATACAAGATGCCACCATTAAAATTAGATGATAACGCTATTCAAGTCTTGCAAAAATTTCGTTGGAGTGGAAACATTCGTCAATTACGAAACGTGGCCGAGCAAATTTCGGTTTTAGAAACCAATAGAGACATTTCTGGTGCAACCTTACAATCCTATTTACCCACCGAAGTAAGTAATTTGCCTTCTGTAATTAAAGATAAAAAAGCCGAAAGTGATTTTAGTACTGAAAGAGATATTTTGTATAAAGTGCTTTTTGATATGAAAAGTGATTTAAACGATTTGAAAAAACTTACTTTAGAGTTAATGAAAAATGGCGTGGCAAAAGCTCAGGAGATTAATCCAAATTTAATTCAAAAAATTTATGGTTCTAAAGAAAATGAAAGTGAAATTTCATTCGAAGAAGAGCCAAGAACTCCAGTTTTCACAAATCAAAACTCAGATGATGACTTTGAAGAAAACGATGACAATTATTTGTTTGCCGAAACGATAGAAGAGGAAGAAGTCTTGCGCTTAGAACAAAAAGAAATTGAAATGATTAAAAAATCATTAGAAAAAAATAAAGGAAAACGGAAAGCCGCAGCCGATGAACTAGGCATTTCTGAAAGAACATTGTATCGAAAAATTAAACAGTTTGATTTGTAAGCAAATTGATAATTAAAAAATTGATAATTAACCATTGTAATGAATATCTTTGCTCTATTATTTTAGAAAATGAATTACATTAAATCTATACTCTTTGTACTTACCGCCTTTAGTATCAACAGTTGCTCAGTTTATAACTTTACAGGAACTGGGAAAATTGACGCTAAAACTTTTCAAGTGAATTATTTTCGTAATAATGCGCCATTGATAGAACCTGGAATAGAACGAACATTTACTTTAGAATTACAGGATTTAATTCAAAACCAAACCAATTTAAATTTAGTGAATTCTGGAGGTGATTTAGTATATGAAGGCGAAATTATTAATTATCGAGTTAGCCCAACAACTGCAACTGCTGATCAAAGAGCCGCTCAAAGCACTTTAACCATTACAATAAAAGTTCAATTTACAAATAAAAATAAAGAAGCTGATAATTTTGAGAAAACATTTTCTTTTTTCCACAATTATTCAGGAACTGAACAACTAGTAGGTGCAAAGCTCGCAACAGCTTTGGATGAAATTTTTGAAAGAATAACTCAAGATATTTTTAATGAATCGCTTGCAAAATGGTAAATTTTAGAGTTAATTTGTTCGTCTTTAAAAACAAAAATCTGTTTTGAACGTAGTTGAATATACTTCCTTAATAAATAATCCGAATGCTATAAATGACATTCAGAGTATTACTTTGGAAAAAATTGCGCAAGAGTTTCCTTATTTTCAGAGTGCACGAGCCTTATATCTAAAAGGATTGTACAATCAAAATAGTTTTAAATACAATTATGCTTTAAAAATAACAGCTGCGCATACTACAGATAGAACCGTTTTATTTGATTTTATTACTTCCGATTCATTTGTAACCATACACAAAGGATTATACGATAAAAAGGTAGCAAAATTACTTGACATTCCTGTAAATGAAATTGAAATTATCAATGATGATTCACCTAAATTAGAACAAAGAACAAATACTGTCGAAGAGTCTATACTTATTTCTATTAAGAACGCAGCTCCATTTATTGAACAAGAAACTGTTGTTGTAGAGAACAAAACAGTTGAAAAACATGAATTTAGAATTCCTTCTGAAAAAGATTATGTTGCAATTGAAACCATTGTTGCAGAAAAAACTGAAGAACGTATTACTGAAAATCTAGAAATTGGAAAACCGTTAGTTTTTTCAAAAAACGAGAAACATTCTTTTCAAGAATGGTTGCAACTTTCAAAGTTAAAGCCTATAATTCGTGATGAAGAAATTGAAATTGATTATGAAAATACTTCTGAATTAAATTTCGAGAAGCAAAAAAAAAACGAATTAATTGACAAGTTTATAGAAACCAACCCTAAAATTCCAGCTATAAAGCATGACTCTCAGGTAAATACTATTGTTTTTGAGCCTAGTATTTCAAATAATTCGTACTTGATGACCGAAACTCTAGCTAGAGTTTACTTAGAACAAAAGAAATATCAAAAAGCAATTCAAGCTTATCAAATATTAATTTTGAAATATCCAGAAAAAAGTAGTTTCTTTGCAGACCGAATTTTAGATATTAAAAATTTACAACAAAATAATAAGTAATAATGAGCACATTTTCAATTTTTTTAGCTTTAATAACAATAGTTTGTTTTTTATTAATCATAGTAATTATGGTTCAAAACCCTAAAGGTGGAGGATTATCTTCTTCATTAGGAGGATCTCAAATGATGGGTGGTGTTCAAAAAACGACAGACTTTTTAGACAAAAGCACTTGGTACTTAGGAACAGCGTTAATTGTATTAATTTTATTATCTAGTTTAAGCTTTACAGGTAGCTTAAGTGATAACGACTCTAAAATCATTGACCAAACAGAAGCATCAGCTCCAAAACAAGAAACTCCTGCTTCTAAAAATGAAAAAACTAAGACTGACGCACCTGCAGTACCAGTAAAAAAATAGTTTCAAAATAAAATAAAGATGATGCCAGCCTGACAATGCTGGCATTTTTTTTAAGCAAAATTGTCAGTTTTAAAGAGCTGGCACAATTTCTGAAATAAGGTAAATACAAATTTTAATTTAACAAAAAACATATAATTATTATGGCTTTAAACATTAAACCACTATCAGACCGCGTTCTAATAGAACCCGTAGCAGCTGAAACTAAAACCGCTTCAGGCATTTTTATTCCTGACACAGCAAAAGAAAAACCTCAAAAAGGAACTGTTGTTGCAGTAGGAAATGGAACAAAAGACCATACCATGACTGTAAAAATTGGTGATTCTGTTCTTTACGGAAAATATGCTGGAACTGAATTAAAACTAGAAGGAAAAGATTATTTGATTATGCGTGAAGACGATATTTTAGCAATAATATAATCGAATTAAACAATTAAGCTAATTAACAATAACTTAAAAAAGAGGATGAAATTACTTCATACCTCGCAATTAAAAAAATGGCAAAAGATATAAAATTTGATATTGAAGCACGTGACGGATTAAAACGTGGAGTTGATGCATTGGCAAATGCAGTTAAAGTAACTTTAGGACCAAAGGGTCGTAATGTAATTATTGGAAAATCTTTTGGCGGACCAAATGTTACTAAAGATGGGGTTACTGTTGCAAAAGAAATAGAATTGAAAGACCCATTAGAAAATATGGGAGCTCAAATGGTAAAAGAAGTAGCTTCAAAAACCAATGATTTGGCTGGAGATGGAACTACAACGGCTACAGTTTTAGCTCAAGCAATTGTAAAAGAAGGTTTAAAAAACGTTGCAGCAGGAGCAAATCCTATGGACTTGAAAAGAGGAATTGACAAAGCTGTTGAAGCTATTGTTGCAGACCTAGCAAAACAAGCAAAAGTAGTAGGAAGTGACTCAGATAAAATAAAACAAATTGCTTCTATTTCTGCCAATAACGATGATGTCATTGGTGAATTAATTGCTAATGCTTTCGCAAAAGTTGGCAAGGAAGGTGTAATTACTGTAGAAGAAGCCAAAGGAACTGATACTTATGTAGATGTTGTAGAAGGAATGCAGTTTGACAGAGGATATCTTTCGCCATATTTTGTAACCAATCCTGAAAAGATGGAAGCAGAATTAGAAAATCCATATATTCTTTTATACGACAAAAAAGTATCTTCTTTAAAAGAATTATTACCTGTTTTAGAGCCAGTGGCTCAATCAGGAAAACCATTATTGATTATTGCTGAAGATGTAGATGGCGAAGCATTATCAACACTAGTTGTAAACAAATTACGTGGAGCATTAAAAATTGCTGCAGTAAAAGCGCCTGGTTTTGGTGATAGAAGAAAAGCAATGTTGGAAGATATTGCTATTTTAACTGGAGGAACTGTAATTTCTGAGGAAAGAGGATATACTTTAGAAAATACAACCATCGAAATGTTGGGAACTGCTAAAAGAGTAACTATCGATAAAGATAATACAACGCTCGTAAGTGGTGCTGGTGAAGCTGATATGATTAAAAATCGTGTCAACCAAATTAAAGGTCAGATGGAAGCAACAACTTCTGATTATGACAGAGAAAAACTACAAGAACGATTGGCTAAATTAGCTGGTGGTGTTGCAGTTCTTTATGTTGGAGCTGCTTCTGAAGTTGAAATGAAAGAGAAAAAAGACAGAGTTGATGACGCCTTACACGCTACTCGAGCTGCAGTTGAAGAAGGAATTGTTGCAGGTGGTGGAGTGGCTTTATTAAGAGCAAAATCAGCCCTAGCAACAATAAAAGCGGATAACGCTGATGAAGCTACAGGAATTCAAATTGTATCACGTGCTATTGAATCGCCATTAAGAACTATCGTTGAAAATGCTGGTTTAGAAGGCTCAGTAGTTGTTGCAAAAGTTGCTGAAGGAAAAGGTGACTTTGGTTATAATGCAAAAACTGATGAATATGTAGATATGTTAAAAGCAGGTATCATTGACCCTAAAAAAGTAACGCGTGTCGCTTTAGAGAACGCTGCTTCAGTCGCTGGAATGATTTTAACAACTGAATGCGCTTTAGTTGATATAAAAGAGGAAAGTGCTGGCGGCAACCCTATGGGTGGAGGTATGCCGGGGATGATGTAATAAAAATTAGTAAATTCTAATTGCAAATAAAAATCCGTCTTGAAAAACTTTTCTTGACGGATTTTTTAATTTAAATTAATCTTGAGGACTTTTCTTAAAAAGTTTCAAAACTACTGGAAAGGTAGAAATTAAAATAATTAATATTATGATTTTTTCGATGTGATGTTTTAAATCAATATCAAATTTATCTAAAAACAATCCATATAAATAGTGTCCTGCGAAAATTAAAATAAAAGACCACAAAAAAGAGCTCAACACATTATAAAACATAAACTTCTTTTTGTCCATGGTAACAATTCCTGCTACAATGGGAGCAAAAGTTCTGAAGATAGGCAGGAAACGAGCAAAAATAATTGCCTTACCTCCATATTTTTCGAAGAAATCTTTAGATTGTAAAAGATACTTTTTCTTAAACCAAAAACTATCTTCTTTTTTAAATAAATAGTAACCGCTTTGTGCACCAAACCAATACCCAACCATATTTCCTAGTATTCCAGCAATAGCAACCAAAAGAGACAATATGGTAACAATTATAAAATCACTTTCAATAGCTGTTGTTACATTTTCAATCAAATCACGGCTATAAATACCCGCTAAAAAAAGCAAACTATCTCCCGGTAGAAAAAAACCGGCAAAAAGTCCTGTCTCAGCAAAAATTATAAACAAAACAATATATAAACCTACTTGAATACCGCCAATGGTAAACGTAATATAAAATTCAGGATTTAATAATTGTGTCCAATCAAAATTACTCATAAATAGGTGTTTGTTTGCTTTTCAGTGCGCGAAAGTATGAATAATTTGGCTTAACAACAATTTATTACTTTACTTTAAAGTTTTATTAACGGTTTAGGAATTTACAATTATAGCCTATCATATTTACAACACGAATGAAGGTTGTCATAATCCTCATTTGTAGCTTTCACATCCTTAGTATCATGGCCTACTTTTGCAATCGCTTTTTTCACATCCATTACTGTACTTTTTTCCTCATTTAGTATTAAACTAAACTCATGAGTTTCTATATTCCATAAAGCCGATTTGACACCTGGAACAGAAAAAGCGGCTTTTTGAATTCGCTTTTGGCACTGTTCACAATTTCCGTTTACTTCAAAAGTATGTTTGGCATTTTTATTCTTTTTAGCTACGCTCAATTCGGCTCCGCCTCTGGTTTCTTGCGCTTGAACTGAAAACCCAATAAAAGTTACTAGCAGTATTAAAATTACATTTTTCATTTTTCTATTATTTTAAATATTAATTAATTTTTGATGTTGATTTTGAATTCACTTCATTTTATTTTAAACCTTAAACCTGCATAATACATTTGTACGAAAATTGGTGCATATACAATTGATGCATCAAAATTTGGTCCAAAAGGGTTATCACTGCCAAGAATCGCTTTTTCTTGTGTATAATTTCCTATATTTTCTCCACCAATATATATTTCGAAAGTTGAAGAAAAAGTTCTAGTAATTTGTGCATTCATTAACGAATAGGAAGAAGAAAATTCCGGCAATCTATCAGCACCAGAATTTGAGGCGGTATTGGGCAATTGTTGTTTACCAATCCAATTAAAAGTATAATCAAATTTCCATTGTTTACCTTTATCAGTAATAGGAGTTTCAAACTCTAAATTAGCAAAAAAACGGTTTCGAGCCAGAAGTGGTTTCTGGAAATTTCCTGAAATAAAATCTGTTTTTACATCATAAAACTTATAAGCTGAACGCCAATTTAAATTCTTGATTATTTCATAGTTGAATTCAATTTGCAAACTGTTAGCAAATGATTTTCCGTTCAAATTATAAAACAAAACTTGTTGTGGCGAATTCATAACATCTACAACGGCTTGATTTTGAAAATCGGTTCTGTACAAATCAAATCCAATATCGGCCTTTTTGCCAAAAAACAAAAAGTTTTGAGAGAAACTTAGTCCGTAATTCCAAGCTATTTCAGGATTTAATCCGTAAATCTTTCCGTTAGAATCTAAAACATCAAATGATCTAGAACTAGCAAAAAGCTGTTGGTTTTCGGCAAAAATATTAGCTAATCTTTTTCCTCTTCCCGCAGAAAATCGCAAAACTCCCTTTTCCCATGGATTATATCTTAAATGTAATCTAGGAGTAAGAAATGTTCCTAAACGATTGTGATTATCTACACGCCCACCAAGAATAACGCTAAAATTGTCGGTATTATCATAGGTATATTCAAAAAAAGCACCAATTGCGTTATCAATTCTGCTGTAATCTTTGACATTTACAAACTCTTGGTATTTATCGTATGTAAAATTTAAACCCGTTGCAAATTTATGCATGGTATTACTAATAATTGAGTTGAAAATTAAATTTGAATAATAACTACTTTGCTTAATATTGTATTGATTTAAACCAAAATACGATTGCTGATTGTGATTGTTAAACGCATTCTGAAAACCAATACTTTGATATGGCATATCTTTAAATACGTATCCTATTTTAGTAGAGACATCTAACCGTTCAGTATTAATTTCAGAACCCCAAAAATTAGTAGTTCCTTGATCTCTACTAGGTTCAAATTGCAATTTTCCTGTTTGTTTTTGGTCGTTCATATAACGAAAATTAACAAAACTCACCAAACCCTTATCGGCATTATAGTACTGATAACGGTTCATAATATTGACTTGTTTGGCTAAAGGATTGTCTAAAAAACCATCTTCGTTTCTATCCATTTTAGAAACTCTTGTATTTCCATGCAGAAACAAACTACTACTCCATTTATCGGAAATTTTAGTATTGAAATGGGTATTCAATTCAAAACGAGAATCTGTAGAGCCATAAGCATTTAAGAAAAAAGGGATGTCATTTATTGGTTTGATGAGTTCTGCATTTATTTGACCAGAAATACTTTCGTAGCCATTTACTACACTGCCCGCTCCTTTTGTAATTTGAATGCTTTCTACCCAAGTTCCGGGAGTAAACGATAATCCGTAGGCTTGAGAAGCTCCTCGAACGGACGGAATATTCTCCTCCGTAATCATTAGGTAAGGACTTGTTAATCCGAGCATTTTTATTTGTTTTGTTCCTGTTAAAGCATCCGAAAAATTAACATCAATAGACGGATTTGTTTCGAAACTTTCGGCTAGATTACAACAAGCCGCTTTTAGTAATTCTTTGCTAGTAACAACTGTTGTGTTACTTGTTATTGTTTGCGATTTTTGAATTCCTTTACGCTTAGTTACCACTTTGACTTCCTCTAATTTTTCTTGATTTTCTTGAGAAAATGCATTAATCGAGAATAAAGTCAGCATAAAAAGCATTGCTGATTTTTTCATAAGAAATAGATTTTAATGATTATAAAAAATAACACCAAACCATAAATAAAAGGTTTGACTTTAAATAAACATTAAAATCAGGCGTAAAAAATATATTGGTGATACAACTTAAAAAGTGGCGGCGCATTAGCATCGCAATAATAAGATGTAATTTGAGAATTTTTGAAATTAGAAAAAGAAGAAAAAACAATCGGATTCCATTCTTCAACAATAAAAAAATAATCCGCTTGAAAAGAAAATGCTTTTACAATTAAATTATCTGATTTTTGTTGAAAACTAAAAACTTTATCTGAACAACAACTATGCTTTTTTGGAGTGATTTTTTCGCAACATCCTTTTTCAAAATTTTGATCAGAAATTGGTGTTTTTAAAGAAATTGAAGCAATATTTTTTCCGCAATAATGTACATTAAAAGCCAATCCTACATTAGAAACTAATAGGAAGAAGGCAAGAAAAATACTTATATTTTTTTTATACTTCATAAAACAAAGGTACGGAAAAGAAAAAAGGGTTGTATTAAATTGGTGTTATAATTTGAAGTGTATACTGTTTTAAAGAAAATTAAATTATTTATTTTGTTTTTGATAAAAAAATGCAGGAATAAATAGCAATAAAAATAAAGGCTGTATCAGAAATCTTCTGATGTAAAATAAAACAAAATTATTTTCACTGGTAGAGAAATTCAAAACCAAAAAGAAGACAAGTATTAATAGGATATAAAATATAAAGTACAGTAGAGTAGTAAATTTTATAAACTTTAAATCCGAAAAAAGAACATACATAATACCTAATGAAAGAATCGTATTTAAGAAATACCTAAAACTAATTCCTAAAAACAATTTAAATCCATTGTATTCAGGCACTGTAACTCTTAAATAATCTGTTTTAAAATAATCTAAAAAAGGATCATAAAAAAACTTGTCTTCGTATAACCTAATGAGCACTAAAAAGAAAATGAAAAGAATTAAAAAACCAATTTTAATTTTATTTTTCAGCATTTTTTCTAACATGTAATGAAAATTTATTAACCCAAAAAACCCACAAACCTAAAACAACACCATAAATAAACAAAGGAAAAACTACTCCATGTAAAAGATGCTCTTGCTCTGGATATTTTAACAAAGCAATACTCAACATTACAATTCTGAAAACATTTAAAATATGAATTAGCAAACATCCTGCAATAATAAACAATATTGTGTGCAACCATTTCCCTGTAAATGCCACGACAAAAGCTACAAAAAGAATCATTACACTTAAAGCGTTACATCCTTCAACCACGCGGGCTACAAAAATTTGGTTTAGTATTAATTTTATAGAAGCTTCATTTGTATGAGGCACAATAATAGAATCATAACCCAAAAACATCAAAACATAATTAACTTGATTTGCAACAAGTTGCGTAAATCCGTCTACCTGAAAAAGAAGTACACTATCGAAATGATTCAAATAGTACTTATACGAAAAAGTCAATACAAAATATACCAAAAAAAACTTAATAAGAAAAAGTAAAAAAGGGCGATATTGAATAAAATAGGTTTTCAAGGAATTTTTTTAACAAATTTAATTAAATATAAGTAGGATGCAAATACTACTTTTACATAAAAAAACGATGTTACTTGAAACCTTAAAACCAAAAGTTAAAACCATTTTAAATCAGAACCATATTTCTAGAAATGAAAAATTATTTGAAATATGTGCCTTACTAAAAAACAATATTGAGTATTACAATTGGGTTGGTTTTTATTTTAGAAATGGAGAAAAAGAAGAATTACTTCTTGGGCCTTACGTTGGAGAACCTACAGACCATACCGTAATCCCTTTCGGGAAAGGAATTTGTGGACAAGTTGCGGTTTCGAATCAGAATTTTGTTGTTCCTGATGTGGCAGCTCAAGACAATTATATCGCCTGCAGTTTTACCGTAAAGTCTGAAATTGTTGTTCCACTATTTGTTAATGGAGCTAATATCGGACAAATTGATATTGATAGTCATGTTTTGAATCCTTTTTCAGAGAAGGACGAACTTTTTTTAGAGTTTGTGAATCAAGAGATTGCAAAGTTATTTTAGAAAAAAGCCAACTAAAATTTCATATTTTAATTATTAATCGTTTAAATGATTTTTTCGCTTGTAATTCTAAAAATAAAGATTACTTTTGCACCGTCTTACAATAAATACAAGACATACATAAAAATCATTTAAAATAATATTGGCATGTACTTAACAAAAGAAGTAAAATCAGAAATCTTCGCTAAACACGGAGGAAAAGCAGAAAACACAGGATCTGCAGAAGGGCAAATAGCTTTATTTACTCACAGAATCACACATTTAACTGAGCACTTAAAGAAAAATCGTCATGATTACAACACGGAGCGTTCATTAGTTTTACTAGTAGGTAAAAGAAGAGCTTTACTTGATTACTTGAAGAAAAAAGAAATCAACAGATACCGTGAAATTATCAAAGAATTGAATATCAGAAAATAATCAATTAAAAAGAGGTGCCCACGCGCCTCTTTTTGTTTTTATACATATTGCAGAAAAAGTTTAGTTTTTCATTGGGTTTATACAACAACTACTACAAACAACAACACAACTTGCCTGCCGACAGGCAGGCTAGAACCCATGTTTAACTGAAAAGGAAAAAATTTATGATTCCACAATTATTTGTAGAAAAAATCGATTTAGGTGATGGAAGAAGCATCACAATCGAGACAGGTCGTTTAGCCAAACAAGCAGACGGCTCTGTAGTAGTAAGAATTGGAAAAACTGTTATTTTAGGAACAGTAGTATCCGCAAGAAAAGCAAGTCCAGGTATCGATTTCTTACCTTTAACGGTAGATTATCGTGAAAAATTTGCAGCAGCAGGTCGTTTTCCTGGAGGTTTCTTTAAAAGAGAAGCGCGTCCAAGTGATAGCGAAGTACTAACTATGAGATTAGTAGACCGTGTATTGCGTCCGCTTTTCCCAAGTGACTATCATGCAGAAGTGCAAGTGATGATTCAATTAATGTCGCATGATGACGATGTTATGCCAGATGCTTTAGCAGGATTAGCCGCTTCAGCAGCGCTTGCATTGTCTGACATCCCATTTGAAACATTGATATCTGAAGCCAGAGTTGGAAGAATTGATGGTAAATTCATTATCAACCCAAGTCGTGCACAATTAGAATTGTCTGATATTGATATGATGATTGGAGCTTCAAGAGATTCTATCGCCATGGTAGAAGGTGAAATGAAAGAAATTTCAGAAAAAGAAATGGTTGAGGCTATTAAATTTGCTCACGAACATATTAAAGTTCAAATTGATGCCCAAGAAAGATTGGCGTCAGCCTTTGGCAAAAAAGAAGTTCGTACTTACGAAACTGAAAAATCTGACGAGGCTATTTATGCTAAAGTAAAAGCAGCGGCTTACGATAAAATTTACGCTATCGCTAGTAAAGGTTCGGCTAAACACGAACGTTCTGCTGCATTTGAAGCTGTAAAAGAAGAAGTTAAAGCTTTGTTTACTGCTGAAGAATTAGCAGAAAATGGTGATTTAGTTGGAAAGTATTTCTACAAAACCAATAAAGAAGCGGTTCGTAACGTAACTTTAGATTTAGGCACACGTCTTGACGGTAGAAAAACTACTGAAATCAGACCTATTTGGTGTGAAGTAGATTATTTACCATCGGTTCACGGTTCTGCATTGTTTACTCGTGGAGAAACTCAAGCATTGGCAACAGCCACTTTAGGAACATCTAGAGAAGCTAACCAAATAGATTCACCATCAGAACAAGGAGAAGAAAAATTCTATTTACATTATAATTTTCCGCCATTTTCAACCGGTGAAGCTCGTCCGTTAAGAGGAACTTCAAGAAGAGAAGTGGGGCACGGAAATTTGGCACAAAGAGCCTTGAAAAATATGATTCCTGCAGATTGTCCTTATACAATTCGTGTAGTTTCTGAAGTATTAGAATCTAACGGTTCGTCTTCGATGGCAACAGTTTGCGCTGGAACATTATCATTAATGGATGCTGGTATTCAAATGATTCGTCCAGTTTCTGGAATTGCAATGGGATTGATTACTGACGGTGATCGTTTTGCAGTTTTATCTGATATTCTTGGTGATGAAGATCATTTAGGAGATATGGATTTCAAGGTAACTGGAACTTCTGAAGGAATTACAGCTTGCCAAATGGACATCAAAATTGATGGATTGAAATATGAAATCATGGAGCAAGCGTTGGCTCAAGCTCGTGACGGACGTTTACACATCTTAGGAAAACTATTAGAAACGTTGTCTCAACCAAATGGTGATGTTAAAGTTCACGCTCCAAAAATTATTATGAGAACCATTCCTGGTGCCTATATTGGTGCCTTGATTGGACCTGGAGGAAAAGTAATTCAAGAATTACAAAAAGCTACAGGCACTACTATCGTTATTAATGAAGTAGATGAGCAAGGAGTTGTAGAAATTCTTGGAACAGATCCTGATGGAATTGCTAAAGTATTAGCAAAAATTGATTCAATTATTTTCAAACCGCAAATGGGTGAAGCTTACGAAGTAAAAGTAATTAAAATGTTAGATTTTGGTGCTGTAGTAGAATATACTGATGCGCCAGGAAACGAAGTTTTATTACACGTATCTGAATTGGCTTGGGAAAGAACAGAAAACGTTTCAGACGTTGTTAAAATGGGAGATGTGTTTCAAGTAAAATACTTGGGTGTAGATCCAAAAACTAGAAAAGAAAAAGTTTCTAGAAAAGCACTTTTACCAAGACCTCCAAGAGAAGAAAATAAAATTGTTCCTAAAGGAGAGTAAAAATAATATTTATTTACATGAAACCCCAACTTGAGGAATTAAGTTGGGTTTTTAATTTTTTGCTAAATCTTAAATTGGAAAATTCTTAATTACATCCTGCTTGTTGATAGGAATTATTTAACTATTGTTATAGATATGCCATCTTGAAAAAAAATTATTTTAGCAGTTGAATTTTAGAAATAATAATGACAAAATCTGTTGGTATAATTGGTGCAGGAATTGCTGGGCTTGCGTTAGCAATTCGATTGGCTAACCAAGGTTTTAAAGTGACCGTTTTCGAAAAAAACAGTTACCCTGGCGGTAAATTGAGTGAACTTAATCTAAATGGTTTTAGGTTCGACAAAGGTCCTTCCTTATTTACTATGCCCGGATTAATAGATGAATTAACTAGTTTACAAGGAAGTTCACTTCAATTTAAATATCAGAAATTACAAGTCATTACCAATTATTTTTATTCAGATGGAACTCAACTAAAAGCATCTGCCAATATAGAAGAGTTTGCAGAAGAAGTTCATTTGAAATTAAATGAAAAAAAAGAAACTATTTTAAAATACATGAAGCGCAACGCTTTTTATTTTAAAACTACCGAAGATCTGTTTTTAAAACAATCGTTACATCAGTTAAAAAATTTCATCAATCTTAAGACTTTTAAAGGAATCTTATTTTCGCCTTTTTTAGGACTGTTTAGCTCGATGAATAAAAAAAATATTAATATCTTTTCAAATCCAAAAACAGCGCAGCTTTTTAATCGATATGCCACTTATAATGGTTCTAATCCATACAAAGCTCCGGCGTTAATGAATATGATTTCGCATTTAGAGTTTAATCTTGGTGCCTATTTACCTAATGAAGGCATGCATCAAATTACGACACATTTGGTCAAACTAACAGAAGAAGCTAATGTAATCATTAAATACAATTCAAAGGTTGACACCATTGAAGTTGGATCTAATAGCCGAATTGCCTTCATAAAATGCAACGATGTTAATTATGCTTTTGATATTGTAGCAAGCGATGTAGATATTCATGTACTTTACAAATACCTATTACCAAAATCTTTTACACCAAAAAAGCTAATCCAGCAAGAAAAATCAAGTAGTGCTTATGTTTTTTATTGGGGAATAAACAAAGAATTTTCAGAATTGGGACTCCATAATATTCTTTTTAGCGATGATTACAAAAAGGAATTTGATTATTTGTTTTCAAAACAATTCCCAATTGACGACCCCACTATTTACATCAATATAACATCAAAATATTGTAAAGCTGATGCCCCAGAAGGTTGCGAGAATTGGTTTGTTATGGTAAATGTGCCACATAATAAGAACAGAAGTATTACTTATGAGACGGATCTTAGAAAAAATGTTATCAACAAAATTAATACAATATTAAAAACGACTATTGAAAAACATATCATTACAGAAAGCACATTAAGTCCTGTTGACATTGAAAACCAAACCTCTTCGTTTGGAGGATCACTTTATGGCAACTCTAGTAACAATAAATTTGCAGCTTTTTTAAGACATTCCAATTTTTCTTCAACTATTAAAAATTTATATCTTGTAGGAGGAAGTGTTCATCCTGGCGGTGGTATCCCGTTATGTCTTTTTAGTGCGAAAATAGCTAGTCAACTAATTGCAGAACGAGAAAAGAAATGAAAAAAATATACAAATCCTATATATTGTATTTCTTGATACTAGTTTATGTGTCAGGTTCTATTGGGTTTGTTATTAACCCTTCATTTTTTAGCCCTTTTACTCCTTATACATTATTGTTAACGTGTTTGGTTTTTTTAATTCATAGCCCTTTGCCTAACAAAAAATTTATAGCCGCATTTTTTGCAATTGCTTTTTTTGGTTTTATGATTGAAGTAATTGGCGTAAAAACTGGATTGATTTTCGGAAACTATTCTTACGGAAATGGATTAGGTTATAAACTATTTGATGTCCCTCTAGTTATATCTATCAATTGGGCAATGTTAATTTGTGCTGGAATTATAACTGTAAGTAGTGTCTTTGCAAATAAAATAACTGTTTTGGTTTGTACTGCTCTATTAGTAACGGGTATTGATTTACTTATTGAACAAGTAGCGCCAAAACTTGATTATTGGCAATTTGAAGGCGGTTTGCCAAGTTTGCATAATTATTTGGGATGGATTGGAGTTGCTTTTTTTACATCCTATTTTTTTTACCCTACAATAATAAAAGGTAATCGTAATGTGTCATTAATTATATTGAGTTTACAAATTATATTCTTCACCTCATTATTTATATTTATTTAACATGGAAATAATAATTAATTGTAGCATAGTTTTAGTCACTTTTATTCTAACAGAATTTTCTGCTTGGGCAAATCACAAATACATCATGCATGGTTTTATGTGGTATTTTCATGCTGATCATCATAAAAAAGACCACAAAAATTGGTTTGAACGAAATGACTTGTTTTTTATCATTTATGCAGTACCAAGTTGGTTGCTCATTATGTTTGGTATGATGAATCAACTTGCTTGGTATACTTGGGTTGGTTTTGGAATTTTACTTTATGGTTTGGCATATTTTTTAGTGCATGACTTAATAATTCACCAACGTTTTAAAGTATTTACTAAAACAAAAAACGTGTATATTTTAGCATTACGTCGTGCACACAAAATGCATCACAAAAATACCGGAAAGGAAGGTGGTGAAAGTTTTGGAATGTTAATTATTAAAAGGAAATACATTCAAGCTACATTAAATCAATCTAAATCTCACTCTTTATAATTAAATAAGTGTTTACATTTTGCTCTGATCCTTTATTTTTATTAGTACTGTGCGAACAAATTAAGGCCAAACATAAATGTAGATTAGATTTGATTATTATTATTAAAAAATTATAATTCTAATGAGCCAAATAACTACTTGTACTTTTTTTAAACTCGAAGGCTTTAATAATAAATTTTGGGCACTTTCGCAGATGCAATTAGGACACGCTCATTTCAAAAACATTGAAGGATTAGTGTTCTACAAATTATTAGGTTCAGGTGCTGAAAATGGTTTTAGTTCAAAACCAAACTTTGGTGCTTATGCCTTATTATGCGTTTGGGAATCAGAACTACATGCTACTGATTTTTTTGAAAAAAATTCGTTTTTTAGCAACTACAAATCTAGAAGCGCTGAATCATTTACTGTTTTTGCACACCCATCAGAAGCACACGGAAAATGGGATGGAAAACAACCTTTTATTGCTCATGCCACTTTGGCTTTAGATAAGCCCGTTATGGTTTTAACACGAGCCAGTATTCGGATGTCAAAATTGATTTCTTTTTGGAGAAAAGTAGGTCAAGTGAGTAAAAGTTTAGAAGACTACAATGGATTAGCGCTGTCAATTGGTGTTGGCGAATGGCCTTTAATCCAACAAGCTACCTTAAGCATTTGGAAAACACAAGCCGAAATGATCGATTATGCGTATAAAAATGAAAAACATAAAGAGGTTGTTCGTCTTACCAGAAAACTTAATTGGTATAAAGAAGAACTTTTTGCACGATTTATGCCTTATAAATTTATAGGACAGTGGAATGGCAAAAATGTTGAGAATTTCTTGGAGGTCTAATCCTAGTTTTTTTCAATCTTATGATTGATATAATTTATAGTTTTTAAAAATCGCTGTTTTCGTCATCCCTACTTGTTATCTAAATATCTTTTCTGGAGTTAAAGTATTATTTTTTTAATTTTTGTAACTTTTTCTCAACCCTTTACGTATAATAACTTGTACACTTAAAAATAAGGAGACAAAACTATGAGACAACTTAAAATCACCAAGCAGGTAACGAATCGTGAAACTGCATCATTAGACAAATATTTACAAGAAATTGGAAAAGTTGATTTGATTACCGCTGACGAAGAAGTAGAATTAGCTCAGAAGATTAAAGCTGGAGATCAACGTGCTCTAGAAAAATTAACAAAAGCCAATTTACGTTTCGTTGTTTCTGTTGCTAAACAATATCAAAATCAAGGACTAACACTTCCCGATTTAATTAACGAAGGAAATTTAGGATTGATTAAAGCAGCCCAACGTTTTGATGAAACTCGTGGATTCAAATTTATATCTTATGCCGTTTGGTGGATTCGTCAATCGATTCTTCAGGCACTTGCCGAACAATCTCGTATTGTTCGTTTGCCATTGAACAAAATTGGTTCTATCAACAAAATCAACAAAATGTATGCTTTGTTAGAACAATCTAACGAAAGACCACCATCTGCTGAAGAAATTGCAAAAGAGCTTGACATGACTGTAAATGACGTAAAAGAGTCTATGAAAAACTCTGGTCGTCACTTATCTATGGATGCTCCTCTTGTAGAAGGAGAAGATTCTAACCTTTATGACGTTTTACGTTCAGGTGAATCTCCAAATCCAGATAGAGAATTAATACACGAATCATTGCGTACGGAAATTGAGCGTTCATTAGAAACTCTTACACCAAGAGAAGCAGACGTTGTTCGTTTGTATTTTGGTTTAGGCGACCAACATCCAATGACATTAGAAGAAATTGGAGAAACTTTCGATTTAACGCGTGAACGTGTCCGCCAAATTAAAGAAAAAGCGATTCGCAGATTAAAACATACTTCTAGAAGTAAAATTTTAAAAACGTATCTTGGATAATAATTTCCAAAATTGAAATATTTAAATCTTTAAATTTTTCAATTTATAGTAAACAACAGTCTGATTAACTGTTCGTTTTTTGATTGATGATTGAAACTCCGGCTGATTACCGGAGTTTTTTATTTTTGACGCAGGCCTAAAAGAGCGTTTCTTAACTTTGTGAACTTTGCGAAAAACCTTGCGAACTTTGCGGTTAAAATTTTACCTTTGTATCTTAATGAGATTGCCTCGTGCCTCGCAATGACAAACAAAATGAAGAATACTATTATTGCTCCATCAGTTCTAGCTGCTGATTTTGCTAATTTACAACGTGATATCGAAATGATTAACACTAGTGAAGCCGATTGGTTTCATATTGATATTATGGATGGCGTTTTTGTTCCCAATATTTCATTTGGAATGCCAGTTTTAGAAGCAATTACAAAACATGCAAAAAAAACGATAGATGTGCATTTAATGATAATGGATCCTGATCGTTATATTAAAACTTTTGCAGATTTAGGAGCTAACATTTTGTCAGTGCACTATGAAGCCTGCACGCATCTTCACAGAACCCTTCAGGCAATAAAATCTGAAGGCATGAAAGCAGGAGTCGCCTTAAACCCTCATACAAGTGTTGATGTATTAGAAGACATTATCAATGATATTGATTTGGTTTGTATCATGAGCGTAAATCCTGGTTTTGGCGGACAATCATTTATTGAAAACACGTATTCAAAAGTTGAAAAACTGAAAGCCATAATTATAAGAAAAAATGCTTCAACTGTAATTGAAATTGATGGCGGCGTAACCAATAAAAACGCTAAACAATTAGTAAGTGCTGGCGCTGATGTTCTAGTAGCGGGAAGCTTTGTTTTTAAAGCTGAAAACCCAACGCAAACTATTGCGGACTTAAAAGCACTGACAACTATTTAATAATTGATAATTTCTTTTAAAATATAACCAACTACATAAATAACCAAAAGGAAACAAAAGAAGAGAAAAACAAACTCCATGGTTTTTGATTTGTTAGGTTAATTTTAAAAGCTCAAATCAAATTTAGGTATAAATATTTAAGCGTATGTTAAGTTATCAATAATTTTTTATGTAATTTACTTGTTATCAGTGCTTGAAATGGGTTGATAACATTAAAATCTAACATTTAACATCTTTGAAACATTTATATACAATTCAGGAAATTCAATTTTAAATTGATCTGGAGTTTCAAAAAAATGCTCGATGATTACGGAGATAAATTCAAACTAATTGGTGTAGGCGTAAATTCTAAAATAATTAGAGTCAATTAATCTTTGCTTATTTGTAGTATGCGTTACTTCGTTCATAATCGCTTTATAATGTTTTTTGAAAGCTAAAGCACTACCATCGTTATTACGAATACTGTGATGATGAATAACATGGCTGAATTCATGAATACCGAGATTCAAATTATCGTTATCTATTTCAAAACTTTCTTCAAAATGTTTCCAAGAAAAAGCAACGACTTTCATCCTAGGATTGAATTCCCCTTTATAATATTGTTCACTGTGTGTTGAGAAATATTCGTCAGGATAGACAATAATTTTATCAAAAACGTCAACAATAAATTTTCGCATCCCAAAAGTTAGCATTATATAAGTTGCACTAATCAAAATTTGCACTTCTTTAGTCATTTGGAAATCACCCCTTGGAATAAATTGATACGTTTTATTAAAAACGGCTAATCTATGATGAAAATATTTTTTTTGTTTATGATTTAGTTTTTTATAAGATGCAAACTTTTGACGAAGTATAAATTGTTCTTCTTCAGAAATTTCTTTAGGAAATAGGCACAAATGAACAAATATAGGACGATTAAAAATAGCAATTGAAATATCATCTAATAAGCTTATAATAAACATTATTAAGTAAATAAGAAATGCAGCTATCACAAATAAAAGCATCAAAACAAAAAATAAAAGTTCAATATCTTCCATAAGTGAATTAATTTATTTTTAATGAATTGTTTTTACTCGTGTTTATCACAAAACTCCGTTTTGACTATAAAAAAACAGCATGAAAAATAATACTTCCATGCTGTTTTCTTGTGACCTCGGAGGGGTTCGAACCCCCAACCATCAGAGCCGAAATCTGATATTCTATCCAGTTGAACTACGAGGCCGTTTTTTTTAGATAGTTAGACTTCTTAGATTTTTAGATTCTAAGAAGTCTAACTATCTAAAATGTCGAATTATCCTATTTCTCTATACCAACAATTTCTTAACGATGGATGAAATGGTTTTTCCTTCGGCGGTTCCTCCTAATTGTGCTGAAGCTATTCCCATTACTTTTCCCATAGCAGCAATTCCTGACGCACCTGTTTCTGCAATAATTTTTGCAATTACAGATTCAACTTCGGCTTCGCTTAGTTGTGCTGGTAAGAATTTTTCGATTATTGCAATTTGTGCTAATTCAGGTTCTGCCAAATCTAAACGGTTTTGCTCTGTAAAGATTTTAGCACTGTCTTTTCTAGTTTTTACCAATTTTTGAAGTAACTTGATTTCGTCGGCTTCAGAAATTTCTTCTTTTGATCCTGATGATGTTTGGGCTAATAATAATTCTGATTTTATTGCTCTTAAAGCTTCAAGGGCAACAGTATCTTTAGCTCTCATGGAGGTTTTAATTTCCTCCATGATTTGTGATGATAAACTCATATTGTTTGTTGATTTAATATCGATTATTTATTCGATTAAAGTTATGTAAATTTATTAAAATTATTGATATTCGCAACAGAATAGGAAGCTTTACAAGCTCATTTCAATTTATTCTTGAAATAAATATTAGATAAAATTTACATGAATCTATAAGATTAAATAATAATTGTAAGTAAATACCTTTAAATAATCTAAATATATGGCAAACCTCTGTTGATTAGTTAATAATTAGAATTAATAAAACCAATCTAACTTCTAATTTTCTGTTCCCATTTCCAAGCGCTTGCCAAAGCCTCTTCAAGAGTAGATTGTGCTTTCCAACCTAAAACTGTATTAGCTTTATCTGTATTGGCATAAGCCGAAATAATATCACCCTCTCTTCTACCAACAATTTTATAGGGTAATTTTTGCCCACTAACTTTTTCAAAAGTAGTAATTACTTCTAAAACCGAGCTTCCTGTTCCTGTTCCTAAGTTAAAAGTTTCTACTTTTGCTGCATTCTTTTTGCTTAATAATCTTTGTAAGGCTACTACATGAGCTTTTGCTAAATCAACAACATGAATATAATCACGAATACAAGTCCCATCAGGAGTTGGATAATCATCACCGTAAACTGACAATTCTTTTCGCAAACCGATTCCCGTTTGGGTAATAAAAGGAACTAAATTTTGAGGAACTCCTATTGGCAATTCACCAATTTCAGCAGTTGGATGGGCTCCCATCGGATTAAAATAACGCAATAAAATAGCATTTACATTTGTTACTTTAGCAACATCAGTGATAATTTCTTCTCCGATTTGCTTTGTATTGCCATAAGGAGACATGGCTGCCTGAACTGAAGCATCCTCAGTAATTGGCATTTTTTCAGCTTCGCCATAAACGGTGCAGGAAGAGCTAAAAATAAAATGAGCTTCAGGTTTTTGCTGTAACTCCTGTAAAATATAAACTAACGTGTTAATATTATTTTCATAATATAACAACGGATTTTCAACACTCTCTCCTACCGCTTTAGAAGCTGCAAAATGTATTACTCCAGCAACATCGTTGTGTTTTTTAAAAAATGCTTCAACTTCATTTTTAATCCTTAAATCCATTTTTTCGAAAATAGGTGTCTTTCCAGAAATAGCGACAATCCCTTTTAAAACATCTTCAGATGAATTAGAAAGATTATCAATTATTACTACTTCAAAGCCCTCGTTTTGAAGTTCGACTACAGTATGCGAACCAATAAATCCTAGACCTCCTGTTACTAAAATCTTCATTTTTTTTCGTTTTTGATTTTTCTAATTTAATTTAAATATTCTAAAATGCTGTTTGTAATAAATTGAATTTGTTTGTCATCAAGCTCTGTATGCATAGGTAAAGAAATTACTTCTTTTACCAACTGATTGGTTATAAGGAAATCTTCTTCTTTATAACGAATATCCAAATAGGCTTTTTGAGCATGCAAAGGAATTGGGTAATATATGGCACAGGGTATTCCTTTATCTAATAAATGTTGCATTAATCCGTCTCGATTGGCATCTATTATTCTAAGTGTATATTGATGAAAAACATGGCAATCACAAATATCACATATACTTGGTGCAATTATATTTTTATGTCCATCTAGTGCTGCAGTATATTTTCTTGCTGCATTTTGTCGTGCTAGATTGTATTGATCTAATAGGGGTAATTTTGCATTTAATACCGCAGCCTGAATACTATCTAAACGTGAATTCACTCCAACAACATCATGATGGTAACGAACATACATACCGTGATTTACAATCCCTCTCAATTTATGAGCTAAATTATCATCATTGGTGAAAATGGCTCCACCGTCTCCATAAGCTCCTAAATTTTTAGAAGGGAAAAAAGAAGTTGCTCCAACATGACCTATGGTTCCAGCTTTCTTTTTTGTGCCATCAGAAAATTTGCAATTGGCTCCAATTGCTTGTGCATTATCTTCAATAACATATAAATTGTGCTCTTTGGCAATTCTCATTATTGCTTCCATATTAGCAGCTCTCCCAAATAAATGCACTGGCACAATGGCTTTAGTTTTTGGAGTAATCGCTTTTTTTAAAGCGTCTATAGAAATATTCATGTTTACAATATCTACATCAACTAAAACGGGTGTCAATTGAAGTAGCGCAATAACTTCTACTGTTGCAGCAAAAGTAAAATCGGCAGTAATGACTTCGTCGCCTGGTTTTAAATCTAATCCCATCATAGCAATTTGCAAAGCATCAGTACCATTTGCACATGGAATTACGTGTTTTACACCAAGGTAATCTTCTAAATTCTTTTGAAAGAGATGAACTTGAGGACCATTAATATAGGTATTGGTTTCTAAAACCTCCTGAATTGAGCTATTAACGGCTTCTTTTATAGAATCATATTGACTTTTAAGGTCAACCATTTGGATTTTCTTCATCTGCTTATAAATTAAAAACAAGCAAAATTACTAATTTTATGACTGTCAACAATAGAAATTCTATAAAGAGATGTATTTTAGCGAAACAATTCACGAACTATGCTTTTTCTATACAATTTATTGATGATTTTTGCTGGATTTTTCATAAAAATCATCGCCTTATTTAACCCAAAAATAAAACAGTTCGTTACTGGACGAAAAACCGTTTTTGAAACTTTAGCATCAAAAATAGGTCCTTCTGACCGAACAATTTGGTTTCATGCTGCTTCATTGGGTGAATACGAACAAGGATTACCTGTAATGGAAAAATTAAAATTAGAATTTCCGAATTATAAATTAGTATTGACTTTTTTCTCTCCATCTGGTTTTGAAGTGCGTAAAAACAATACCGTTGCCGATGTTACCGTTTATTTACCATTAGACACCAAAGAAAATGCAAAAAAATTTATACAATTAGTGCATCCTGACTATGTGTTTTTCATAAAGTATGAATATTGGCCCAATTACTTAAATGAATTAAAAAAACTTCAAATATCTACTTATTTAATTTCTGGAATTTTTAGAGAAAACCAATTATTTTTTAAATGGTATGGTGGATTTTACAGAAAAACATTAGATGCATTTAATCATTTTTTTGTGCAAAACTCCGGTTCAAAAGAATTGTTAGCGCGATTAGGAAAAACAAATGTTACTGTTTCTGGAGATACTCGATTTGACCGAGTAGTTTCAATTTTAGAAAAAAATAATAGTTTGGATTTTATTTCAGAATTTAAAAATAGTACATTGACAATTGTAATAGGGAGTTCTTGGCCTAAAGACGAAAGTTTATTAATAAATTTCATCAACTCTTCTAAGGATAATTTAAAATTTATTATTGCTCCACACAACATTAAATCCGAACAAATACAAGATTTAAAAAATGCAATTAGCAGAAAAACAGTTTTGTTTTCTGAAAAAGAGAATCAAAACCTTTCCGATTATACTGTTTTTATTATTGATACGATTGGAATATTAACCAAAATTTATAGCGAAGCCGATATTGCTTATGTTGGTGGCGGTTTCGGAAATCCCGGTGTTCATAATATTTTAGAGCCTGCAACTTTTGGTGTTCCTATTATAATTGGGCCAAACTATTCGCACTTTGCAGAAGCTACTGCATTAGTGCATCAAGAGGGTTGCATTTCTATTTCAAATCAAAATGAGCTTGAAGATGCATTTAATTTACTAATTAACAACGAAGATGAACGACTTGAAAAAGGTAATATTTGTTCGACTTTTGTGCAAATGAATAAAGGTGCTACAGGAAAAATTGTTAAATTCATTTTTAATGAAAACACAAAGAACTTGCAGTAAAAAAAATTAAACCCAATTTTTACATTTTATATAATATTAATTATGAGAATCATAAAACTACTTCTTATATTATTTGTTTTTCAAGTCCAAGCCCAACAAGGCGGCATGTGGATACCATCTTTATTACAAGGAATGAACGAAAAAGAAATGAAAAAATTAGGCATGAAAATATCTGCCGAAGATATCTATTCTGTAAACAACTCTAGTTTAAAAGATGCCGTTCCTCAATTTGACGGTGGCTGTACTGCTGAAATGATATCCGATAAAGGATTGCTATTAACCAATCATCATTGCGGATTTGATGCCATTCAAACGCATTCTTCTATAGAACACGATTATTTACAAGATGGTTTTTGGGCTTATAAAATGGAAGACGAATTACCAAATAAAGACATGGAAGTAATGTTTGTAGTTCGAATTGAAGACGTAACAACTAAAGTTTTAGAAGGAGTTTTAAACCTTACTGCCGAAACCGAAAAACAAAAAAAAATTCAAGAAAACATCTCTGCACTAAACAACTCATCACCAAAAGAACTCTGGCAGGAAAATAAAATAAGAACTTTTTTTGACGGAAATCAATACCTTTTATTCGTTACCGAAACCTATAAAGACATTCGACTTGTAGGAGCGCCACCAAGTGCGATTGGAAAATTCGGAAATGACACTGACAATTGGGTTTGGCCGCGACACACTGGAGATTTTTCGTTGTTTCGAATTTATGCCGATAAAGATAACAAACCAGCAACCTATTCAATAACTAATGTTCCATATAAACCAAAACATTTCTTCCCAATATCTATTTCAGGATTAAAAGAAAATGATTTTACTATGGTTTTAGGGTATCCCGGACGAACACAAGAATATTTACCTGCAGTAGCTGTAAATCAAATAATTGAAACATTAAACCCTGCCAAAATTGAAATTCGTGATGCCGCTTTAAAAGTACAAGATCGTTTTATGAGAAAAGATCAAGCCATCAAAATTCAGTATGCATCAAAATATGCTAGCGTTGCCAATTATTGGAAAAAATGGATGGGAGAAAGTAAAGGCTTAAAAAAAGCTAACGCAGTAGCTGCCAAACAAAAATTTGAAAAAGAATTTCAAGAAAAAGTTATAAAAGCTGGAAAGCAAGTAGAATACGGTAATTTACTCGCTGATTTCGAAAAAAATTATACCGCAATAAAAGATTATGCGCTGGCAAGAGATTATTTTATTGAAGTTATACTAAGAAATAACGAAACACTACTTGTTGGCTATAAATTGTATCAATTAGAGCAAATTCTAAAAAACAAAGGCGAACAAGCTTTTACAGATAGAAAAAAGAATTTAATTGATGGAATTGGCGATTTTTATAAAGATTATAATGCTGAAGTTGACAAAAATGTTTTTGAACAATTGATAGATTTATATGCCAAAAAATCTCCAAAACAATTTTTACCAATATCACTAAATAATATAGATGCTACAAAACTAACGAACGATATTTTTACAAAGTCTAAATTAACTTCTTTGTCTGGTTATAGAGAATTATTAGACGGCGATTCTCAAACTGTGATTACTAAAATAAATAATGATATAGGATACCAATTAATAAAATCATTATCAGATATATACAACACCGAAATAGCTCCAAAATATGATGAACTAAATTTGAAAAATATCACTTTACAAAGAACCTATATGAAAGCTATTTTAGAGTTAAGTTCAAAGTCAGATAGGATTTTTCCAGATGCCAATAGCACTTTTCGAGTAACTTATGGAAAAATAAAAGGATACAAACCCAACGATGCTGTATATTATGAACCCTTTACTACGCTTGATGGTGTAATGGAGAAATACATTCCTAGTGATTATGAATTTGATGTTCCTAAAAAATTAATCGATTTATATAATGCAAAAGACTATGGCGTCTATGGAGAAAAAGGCAAAATGCCTGTATGTTTTATAGCAACAAATCATACTACAGGAGGAAACTCAGGAAGCCCAGCCATAGATGCAAAAGGCAATCTTATAGGTTTAAATTTTGATAGAGTTTGGGAAGGAACCATGAGCGACATATATTACGACCCTAAAATTTGTAGGAATATTATGGTAGACATTCGTTATGTATTGTTTATAATTGATAAGTATGCTAATGCAAAAAACTTATTAAATGAACTAAAAATAGTAGGACAAAAAAAATAATTTACACATAAACACTTATCAATCAAACACATTAAGTATTTTAAATGTTAAAATAAATAAATAAATAAATTTATTTTAACCTTTTGTTAACTATGGCATAGTAATTGTGAAGAAAATGACAGTTGCAATTGATAAAATTGAAAAAAAAATTGAAAAATATTTTTACCTATTAAAAAATTTATATCTTTGCATCGAATTAATAATTAACCTTTTATAATTAAGTAAGATGAAAAAAGTATTTTTAAGTTTAGCCGTTATTGCTGCATTAACTGTAGTATCTTGTAAACAAGCTGAAGCTCCAGCTGAAGCTTCTGCTGAAGTAGTTGATTCTGCTGCTGTTGTAGTTGATTCTGCTGCTGCTGTTGTTGACTCTGCTGCTGCTGTAGTTGATTCTGCTGCTGCTCCTGCTGCTGAAGAAGTAAAAAAATAATTAGAAATTTTTCTAAAAATTTTAAAACCCCGCAATGCGGGGTTTTTTTTTATAATTTACTTTCCAAGAAATCTAGTTGAGGAAAAATCAAATCGTTTGAGGAGAAATCTAAAACTTCTGAATTTTTAGCATACTTCTGTATTTCTGAAATTCCTTTTTGAAGCAACAACTCAGTAGTATACTTTCTACTAGTGGCAAAATGAACTTCTTCTAACATTATTTTGAAATAAAATTTTCCTCCAGCAGTTTTTACTTTTACAAATGTTACCGTTTCAATTTCGTTTTTAAAATATTCTATTCCTTCTTCACATTCAAACTTTAATTCATATCGAAAACTTGTAAAAATTGCTTTTCCTTTTCTAGAAGTAAAAACAAACTTATAATAATCGTCAAATCGTTTACTTATTACAAAAGCTCCCATAAATTGTATTGTGTTTAAAATAAAAAAGCCTCAAACACATTTTGAAGCTTTTTTTGTACTCAAGGCGGCTCCGAAGCTTCGGAGTTGAACCCCAATTAGAATCTTAAAATTTATTCTGTATTTCTAGTAAGATATTTGGATTAACTATCACTTTATCCAAAAAAATTCTAGACTTCATTCTCTTCAAAAACTTTTCTATTCCGTAAGCCTTTTCACTCGATTCACACTCAAAACTCAAACTCAACACCCAAGGCACTCCTTTTACAGTATATGCTTCACTATAAAAACCTGAATTATGTTCTCCCATTCTTTTTAGAACATCATCAGTAGTTCCGACATAATATCTGTCTAATTTTTTAGAATAAATGATATAAATAAAATACATTAAAAAAACTGTTTAAATAAAAAAGCCTCAAACAGAGTTTGAAGCTTTCTAGTACTCAGAGCGGGACTTGAACCCGCACGAACATTGCTGTTCACTGGATTTTAAGTCCAGCGTGTCTACCAATTTCACCATCCGAGCATTCTACTTTTAAGTATTTTAAGCTAATTTAAAAAATTAACTAAAAATACTATTTGATCAATATGGTTTGAGCGAAAAACGGGGCTCGAACCCGCGACCTCGACCTTGGCAAGGTCGCGCTCTACCAACTGAGCTATTTTCGCATTTCAATTTTTATAAAGAACTGCTATACTTGTTTCGTATCGCGAGGGCAAATTTAATACTTTAATTCAATTCTACAAGTGTTTTTACATAAAAAAAATAGCCGTTTACTAACGTTTTGATTTACTTTTGTTTACATAAAAAATTTACTTTTTTTGAAGCATTCTTTTTATTTCATTCAACTTCATCATCGCCTCAATTGGAGTTAATGTATTGATATCTAAACTTAAAATCTCTTCTTTAATTTCTTCTAATAAAGGGTCGTCTAAATTAAAAAAACTCATTTGCATGTGCTGTGCTTGTTCGTCTTTATTCCTCGAGCCCTCTTTTGATGGTTTCAAACCGTTTAATGCTTCGCTAGAATGATCTTTTTCTAGTTTTTTTAATAATTTTTGCGCTTTCAAAATAACCGTTTGCGGCATTCCAGCCATTTTTGCAACATGAATTCCAAAACTATGTGCACTTCCTCCTTTTACTAATTTTCTAACGAACAAAACAGTATCTTTTAATTCTTTTACAGAAACATTATAATTCTGAATTCGGACTAATGATTCTGACATTTCGTTTAACTCATGATAATGAGTAGCAAACAGCGTTTTAGGTTTTGATGGATGTTCATGTAAATATTCAGCAATTGCCCATGCTATTGAAATTCCGTCATAAGTGCTCGTGCCACGTCCTATTTCATCTAATAACACCAAGCTCCTGTCTGAAATATTGTTAAGAATAGAAGCCGTTTCGTTCATTTCGACCATAAAAGTAGATTCCCCCATCGAAATATTATCGCTTGCTCCTACACGAGTAAAAATTTTATCTACTACTCCCATTTGCAAACTATCTGCAGGAACAAAACTACCCATTTGTGCTAGCAAAACTATAAGTGCCGTTTGTCTTAAAATAGCTGACTTACCAGACATATTGGGTCCAGTTATCATTATTAATTGTTGGGCTTCTCTATCTAAAAAAACATCATTAGCAATATAAGGCGTTCCTACAGGAAGCTGTTTCTCAATTACTGGATGACGTCCGTTTTTTATATCTAAATCATACGACTCATCTAGTACCGGACAAACATATTTGTTTTCAATAGCCAATTGAGCAAACGATGTTAGACAATCCAATTGCGCAATTAAATTAGCGTTTAGCTGAACAGGTTTTATATACGTTGCTATCCAAGAAACCAATTGATCAAAAATTTCAGTTTCTAATTTGTAGATTTTCTCTTCGGCTCCTAGAATTTTAGTTTCGTACTCTTTTAATTCCTCAGTAATATATCTTTCCGCATTTACCAATGTTTGCTTCCGAATCCAATCTGTGGGAACTTTGTCTTTGTGTGTGTTTCTAACTTCTATATAATAACCAAAAACATTATTAAAAGAAATTTTTAAAGATGAAATTCCTGTTTTTTCAGATTCTCGTTTTTCAATTCCTTCTAAATATTCTTTTCCAGAAGTTGATATTGCTCTTAAATCATCTAATTCGATATTAACGCCTCTAGCAATAGCATTCCCTTTTTGAATTGCAACAGGCGCCTCTTGATTCAAAGTGTTTTTAATTTTTTCGCGTAACAAATCACAACTATGCAAGCTATCTCCAATAATTTTTACTGCCTCTTGTGTGCTATTTAGAGCTAAATTTTTAATAGGAATAATAGCATCTAAAGAAGACGACAAATAAACAACCTCTCTAGGCGAAACCTTACCCGTTGCTATTTTAGAAATTAATCTTTCTAAATCTGAAATTTGCTTGATTTGATGTTGAATATTTTTTAAAACTTCTTGATGCTCTTTTAAATAAGAAACAACTTCATGACGGTTTCTTATTTTATTTATATCCTTTAGCGGTAAAGCCAACCAACGTTTCAAAAGCCTTGCTCCCATTGGGGAAAGCGTTTTATCAATCACATCTAATAAGGTTACAGCATTAGGATTATAACTGTGATACAATTCTAAATTGCGTATCGTAAAACGATCCATCCAAACATAAGCATCTTCAGCAATACGCTGGATGGATGTAATATGTTGCCGTTTATTATGTTGCGTTTCTGACAAATAATACAAAACAGCTCCTGATGCAATTATTCCTTCTGTAAGTTCTTCAACCCCAAAGCCTTTTAGTGAATTGGTTTGAAAATGATTCATTAACGTTTCTAAAGCGTAATCTTCTTTATAAACCCAATCTTCAAGATAAAAATTATGAAAATCTTCGCCAAAAACTGACTTAAAATCACTTTTATTCTGTTTAGGCACAAGTACTTCACTTGGTTGGAAATTTTGCAATAACTTGTCTATATATTCACTATTCCCCTGAGCAGTTAGAAATTCGCCAGTTGAAACATCTAGAAAAGAAATTCCAATTGTCTTCTTTCCAAAATAAATTGAAGCTAAAAAATTATTAGATTTTGATTGCAACACTTCATCATTCATAGAAACCCCAGGAGTAACTAACTCCGTAACGCCTCTCTTGACAATAGTTTTGGTCATTTTAGGATCTTCAAGTTGGTCGCAAATAGCTACTCTTAGTCCTGCTTTTACTAATTTTGGTAAATAGGTATTCAAAGAATGGTGAGGAAAACCGGCCAATGCAGTCTCGGTTGATGAGCCTGCTCCTCTTTTAGTTAATACTATACCTAAAATTTTAGATGCACGAACCGCATCTTCTCCAAAAGTTTCATAAAAATCTCCAACTCTAAACAACAAACAAGCATCAGGATATTTCCTTTTGATTTCGTTATACTGTTTCATTAATGGAGTTTCTTTAACTTCTTTTTCTTTAGATACCAATTTAATTTATTTAGATTGTCTTAAAAAATGCATCAGCGAATTTAAAAATTTAAAAGGAATAAATCTTGATACTCAAAAAAAAATATCTTTTAAGAAAAATTTATAATTAGTTTTAAAAAAATTATATAGATTTGTCTTATAATTAAATAACCTATACAAATGAAAAGAATATTCTTATTAGCAATGTTAACTTTTTTTGGCATTGCAAATTCTAATGCTCAGCAAGCAAAAAAACCTATAGCAAAGAAAGCTCCAATAACAAAAACTAAAAAAGCTGTTGTTGCAAAAGTTGATGATGCAAAAGCTGTTACCGCAATTGGCGCTAAATTAGAAGGAGCTGGAATGCTTTTTGAAAACGAAACCATTGACTATGGAACTATTCCTCACAACGCTGATGGTAATAGAGAATTTGTTTTTATAAACAATGGTAGCAAACCATTGATAATTACTAACGCTACCGGATCATGCGGTTGTACTGTTCCAACAAGTCCTAAAGAACCAATTGCACCTGGTGCAAAAGGTAAAATTGGTGTAAAATATGCCACAGATAGAGTTGGAGCATTTACAAAGACAGTTACTGTTAGTTCGAATGCTGAAGGACAAGCTACTAAAACGTTAACTATTAAAGGTACTGTTTTAGCTGACGAAAAACCGGCCTCAACTCCTACTACAAAAAGCTAATAAATTCCAAAAATATTTACAAAAGGCTTCCTAATTGGAAGCCTTTTTTGTAACATTTCCAATTAATGATTATGCGAAAGCTACAAAATAATGAACTGAATCGAAAATCAATTAACGATTTTAAAATCGCAACAAAAACTCCTTTAATATTAATATTAGATGATGTAAGAAGTTTAAATAATATTGGTTCTGTATTTAGAACTGCTGATTCCTTTTTGATAGAAAAAATATATTTGTGTGGCATAACCGCAACCCCTCCAAATAAAGAAATTCATAAAACAGCTTTGGGAGCTACAGAAACTGTCGATTGGGAACATTATGAAGATGTTTTATTAGTAATTGAAAAATTAAAAGAAGAGAATGTTACGGTCTTAGCCATAGAGCAGGTAGAAAGCGCTGTGTTTTTGAATAATTTTGAAATTGACTCTGATAAAAAGTATGCACTAATTTTTGGCAACGAAGTTTTTGGAGTTGCACAAAAAGCAATTGAAAAATGCGATGGTTGTATAGAAATTCCTCAATTAGGTACTAAACATTCATTAAATATAGCCGTAAGCACAGGAATTGTTGTTTGGGACTTATTCCAAAAAAGCAGCAAAAAAAAAATCTCTTTAAATAAATGAAAAACTGTATTTTATTTTTGTTTTTAATAGTAGTGTTTTTAATTTCTAATACTATTTATTGTAATGTTGCACCAATTATAAAGGCAACTGGCAATCAAAAATACTGCCCAAAGACAAATTTAAAAATCGTTACTACTATTACAATAACCGATCCTGATGACACTGGAACTGATGCTTTTTATATTCAAATTTCTTCGGGATACGTATTTGGAGAAGACATATTAAAACTCTCCGGATTGCATCCAACTATCATTTCAGATTGGGATATCTCAACAGGAAAGTTAAAATTATACAGTCCTTCTGGCGCTCAAATAACATATTTAGATTTTATTGCCGCTATCGAAGATATCGAATTTTTTAATTCATCCTCTTTTCCTAATAGCAGTAGGACTTTTTCTATAAGTATTGGTGATGCAAATTATCTTCCTTTAACAGACCATTATTATCTTTTTATACCTGATTTAGGTATCCGATGGAATGATGCTAAGGTTGCGGCAGCTGCAAGCACATATTATGGACTGCAAGGATATCTAGCAACAATTACTAGTGACGAAGAAGCTAGATTTGCAGGAAAACAAGCCGCTGGCACAGGCTGGATTGGAGGTACTGACGAAGAGAACGAGAGTGTTTGGAAATGGGCTACAGGCCCTGAAAGAGGAACAATATTTTGGAATGGTTATGTTAATGGAACTACCCCAAATTTTGCGTTTTGGAACACTAATGAACCCAATCAATTTGGGGGAATACCTGAAAATTATGCTCATATTACCGCTCCAGGAGTTGGAATTCTTGGTTCGTGGAATGATTTACCTGATGCTGGAGAATCAAGCGGAAATTATCAGCCTAAAGGTTATATAGTAGAATATGGAGGTATGCCAGGGGACCCAATAATTGAAATTTCGACAACTACTTCTATTACCATACAAGCTACTCCATCACTAAAAGCTGATGAGGTTATTTGCTCTCAAACAGCACTAACAACTACATTTAACTTTCCAGAAGGAGTTTTAGATTGGTATACCAATCTAACAGGAGGCGCAAAAATTGCAACTGGAAATACCTTTACAACACCAGTACTCACTCAAAAAACCACCTATTACTATGACTTTGGCTGTACTGAAAGAGTCCCTTTTACGGTAGATGTAATAGCTATTCCCACTATTACATCAACAATCAATCCTATTCCTTTATGTGGTACAAACGATATTAACCTAGAAGCAAGTGCAAGTGCAGGAACTGTAAATTGGTATAGTAGCTCCACTAGTACTAAGATTGAAGCAATTGGAACAAAAGTTACTATTCCTAATATCAAACAAAGCGGTACTTATTACGCAGAAGCTGTAGACAGAAAATGTACTAGTTTACAACGAACCCCTTTAAACATAATCGTTTATCAATCACCAGATGTTTCAGATGAAGAAATTATAATCTGTCAAGGTAAATCGATTTCTATAACTGCTGGAGTAGCCAACATGAACTATCTTTGGTCGACTGGAGAAAAAACACAATCTATATTTATAAATGGATTAAAAAACTACTCTGTAATTGTAACATCACCTGCCCCTGAAAACTGTTCTAAAACAAAGAATATTACTATTATTGAAAATACTGTTCCAAAAATAGCTGAGATAATTGTAACAGAATTTAATGCGAAAATAGTTACTAATGGCATTGGAGATTTTGAATATTCAATTGATGAAAAAAACTATCAAGACTCGCCCCTTTTTAATTTTGAAAAGGGAGGTCTTTACACAGCTTATGTAAGAGATAAAAACAAATGCGGCAAGGACTCGCAACGTTTTGTAATCATTTCAATACCTGCGTTTTTTACCCCAAATAATGATGGCTCAAATGATTTTTGGACTGTTAAAAACATTGAAGTATACAAGGCATTTAAAATTGACATATTCAACAGATACGGAAAACTTATTACTCAATTGAATGTAAGCAATAAACAATGGGACGGTACTTTAAACGGAAAACCCTTACCAGCAGACGATTATTGGTATGTTGCAAAAATTGATGAAAGTATTCCAATTAAGAAAGGACACTTCTCCTTAAAAAGATAAAATATTAATTTGTTTTGCTCCTTATTTCCTCTAATATAAAAGCATAATCTTCTTGGTTTTTAATAAAATCTCTATCGGAAACATCTATGATTAAAATATTTAAATCGTTTTGGGATTTAATGTAATCTAGATATCCTCTATTGATTTTCTCTAGATATTCAGCAGGTATTTCTTGTTCATAGCTCCTGCCTCTTTGCTTAATATTTTCTAGTAAACGATCTGTATTTTGATACAAATAAATGTACAAATCGGGCTTTGGCATTTCTTTATAAATAATATCAAAAAGTTTTCTGTACAATCGATATTCATCGTCTGAAAGAGTAACTTTTGCAAAAATTAAGGATTTAAAGATATGATAATCGGCAATTATAAAATCCTTAAACAAATCGAACTGAGCTAAATCGTCAGAAATTTGCTGAAATCTATCTGCTAAAAAGGACATCTCAAGAGAAAATGCATACCGGTTTTGGTCTTCATAAAATTTAGGCAAAAAAGGATTGTCTGCAAAGCGCTCTAAAACTGTTTTCGCATTAAAATCTTGGGCAATTTTAGTTACTAAAGTGGTTTTTCCTGCACCGATATTTCCTTCAATAGCGATGTAATTGAATTTTTGCAGAGGAATTTTCTGTAATGGGAACCCTAAATTTTGAACAACCTTACAATTGCTTTTATCTTCAGAAGCTCTTAACAATTCAGGTAAATATTTTTGCAAAATAGGGTGTCTCCAATCTAAATTTAAATCTCGCATGGGCAACAAAACAAACATGCGCTCTTGCATTAATGGATGCGGCACTTTAAGTTTTTCAGATGCAATAATATCTTCATTAAAAGCAATAACATCAATATCTATAACTCTTGCTTGATATCCTTCATCCAGCCCTCGAATCCTGCCTAATTTAATTTCTAGAGCTAAAACTTTAGCTAAAACTACCTCAGCAGTAAGCGGCGAATGCAAGACTAAAGCACAATTGTAAAATGGCTCGCTATCAAAACCCCAAGCAGGAGTTTCATAGAGTTTAGAGACTTTAATAACTGTACCTACTTCATTATGAATTGATTCTATTGCAGACTCAATCGTCTCTAAACGATTTCCTTGATTACTGCCCAACGCTAAAACAACTATATTTTGATTATCCATATAAAACACAAATTAACTAAAAGAATTTTAGAATAAACTATATTTGTACCGAGTGTTAATAAATTTATTTAACACACAATTTTGTAACATTTTAGAACTTTTTGAAACTAACTTAGAAAAAAATACGATTATGAAATTTTTAGGAAATGTTTTAGCCACTATAGTTGGTTTATTTGTTTTTTTTATGATTCTATTCTTCGGAATGATTTTCGTAGCTGCACTATTTGGTGGAGATGGCGAAACTAGCACTATTAAAAGTAATTCTGTAATTGAATTGGATTTATCAGAAGTAAAAACTGATTATGCTGGAAAATTTAATTTTGAAGAATTTGATTATTATGAAACCAAGCACGACGGATTATCAGATGTAATTAATGCTATAAATGCAGCAAAAACAGACGATGACATTAAAGGAATTTCAATTTTGAATGACAATTCAAATCTAGGTATGGCTCAAATAAAAGCGGTACGAAAAGCATTAGATGATTTTAAAAAATCAGGCAAGTTTGTCATGGCTTATGCCAATAATTATAGTCAACAAGAATATTATTTAAACTCTGTTGCAAACACCATTTATTTGAATCCTGTTGGCGAAATGGAATTTAAAGGTTTATCATCTGAAATCATGTTTTTTAAAGATTTTCAGGAAAAATATGGCATTAAAATGGAAGTCATCCGACACGGGAAATTTAAAAGTGCTGTAGAACCTTTCCTAGAAAATAAAATGAGTGACGCCAATAGAGAACAAATGTCAACGCTTTTGAATTCACTTTGGAACAGCACACTTTTAGATATTTCTAAAAGCAGAAATATTCCTGTGACCAAACTTAACGAAATTGCAAACGGACTTTTAGCGAGAACTCCAGCAATGGCAAAATCTACTAAGTTGGTTGACATCATTGCTTATGAAGATGTATATCACGACGCTATTAAAAAAACATTGAAAGTAGAAAAAGACGAAGATTACAATACCGTATCTATTTTAGAATATGCTAAAAATGTAGCAACTACAACCAAAGACAATTCTGCCACAGATAAAATTGCCATTGTTTATGCTCAAGGCGAAATTGGAAGTGGAGAAGGTGATGTAAACCTAGTAGGAGAAGGATCAATGAGAAGAGCTTTGCAAGACGCAAGAAAAGACGAAAACATTAAAGCTATTGTATTGCGAATTGATTCTCCAGGCGGAAGTGCCTTGACCTCTGATTTAATTTGGCGAGAAATAGAATTGACTAAAAAAGTAAAACCTGTTGTAGTATCTATGGGTAATTTAGCAGCTTCGGGTGGTTATTATATTGCTTGTAATGCCAATGCTATTTTTGCTGAGAAGAATACTATTACAGGTTCAATTGGAGTTTTTGGCATATTACCAAATTTGACTAAAGTAGCATCAAATTTAGGAATAAATGTTGAGCAAGTTAATACTAACGAAAATGCAGCGGGTTATAGTATTTTTAAACCATTAGATGATAAATACAGAGCCTTTGTTCAAGAAAGTGTAGAAACAATATATAGCACTTTTGTGAATCGTGTTGCTAAAGGTCGGAAAATGTCTTTTGCTCAAGTTGACAGTATTGCTCAAGGTAGGGTTTGGACAGGTGCAGATGCCCTTAAAATTGGTTTAGTAGACAAAATTGGAGGTATGGATGATGCTATAAAATATACTGCCGATTTAGTAAAAATAAAAGAATACAAAACACAAAATTTCCCAGAATATAACAAAAGTTTTGAAGATCTGCTAGGCAGTCTTGGAGTTCCATTTATGAAAACCAAAGAACGTTTTATTAAGGAGGAAGTGGGCGAAGAAAACTACAAAGTCATTGAACAAATCAGAAAAGTTCAAGCTAAAAAAGGAGTTCAAGCAGCGATGCCTTTTGAAATAAACATTCGATAAAATTATAATAGTCTCAACTTACAATAAATCCGTTTAAGTAATTTCTTAAACGGATTTGTTATTTTAAGAAAACATTACAATGAGCTAACCCAGTAAATGCTATTTTTGTAATACAAATTATGAACTAAATCAAACATCATCATGATTAAGAAAATATTAAAAATTACTGGAATTATTATTCTTTTACTAGTCGCTTCTTTATTTGCAATTCCATATTTTTTTAAAGATCAAATCAAAGCAAAAATAACAGAAGCTATAAATGAGAAAGTAGACGCTAAAGTATCTTTTTCAGATGCTGATTTGAGTTTATTCAAGAGTTTTCCGCAAGCAAATGTTTCTATTGACCAATTATTAATTATCAACAAAGCTCCTTTTGAAGGCGATACTTTAGTTTCTTTAGGCGAATTGAATTTGAAAATGTCTATAAAAGAATTGTTTAAAGGCAAGGAAGAATCAATGAATATTGAAGCAATTTCAACTGAAAATGGTTTAATAAATATTATTTTCAACAAAGATGGAGTTGGGAATTTTGACATTGCTTTAAAAGATAAAAATAAAAAAGAAGGTGGCGAAAGCAGTCCGTTAGCATTAAAAATCAAAGAATATAAAGTTGAAAATTTAAGATTCAAATACTTTGATGAAAGCTCTAAAATAAAAATGACAATAGACAGTTTAAACCATTCTGGTTCTGGCGATTTTACTGCTTCAAAACTCGATTTAATTACAAAAACGACTGCTAAAGTTTCTTTATCTATGGACAAAGTTAATTATATGAATAAAATAGCTCTTACTTTAGATGCTGTTTTAGGAATTGATTTAGACCAAAGCAAATATACGTTTAAAGATAACAAAGCGCTTATTAATCAATTGCCATTAGAGTTCGATGGCTTTATACAAATGGTGGAAAACGGGCAAGAATATGATTTAAAATTTAAAACACCAACCTCTAGTTTTCAAAACTTTTTGGGTTTAATCCCATCCGCTTATTCTGGAAGCCTAAAAGATGTAAAAACCTCAGGTGATTTTACTGTTGCTGGTTTTGCAAAAGGATTATATTCAGAAAAAACGATTCCTAAATTCAATCTAGCCATTACTTCAAACAATGCTTCATTTAATTATCCTAACTTAACAAAATCAGTTCAAAACATTGTAATTGACACCAAAATCATCAATGAGACAGGATTATTAAATGATACTTATGTTAATTTAGACAAACTTTCCTTTAAAATAGATCAAGACGTTTTTAACGCTAAAGCAAATGTTAGAAACATCTCCGAAAATCCTTTAGTGAATGCCGAATTAAAAGGAATAATTAACTTATCTAATGTTTCTAAAGCCTATCCTGTAAAACTAACAGTACCGCTTTCAGGAATTTTAAAGGCTGATGTGGTAACAAAATTTGACATGAAATCTGTTGAAACCAATCAATATGAAAACATGCAAAATTCAGGAAACATGATCTTGACAGGATTTAAATATGTGGATGAAACCAATAAGGCGATGAATATCAATAAAGCTGCAGTGCAATTCACGAATACTAAAATTAATTTGCAAGAATTGGATTTGACTACCGGGAAAACCGACATGAAAGTAAACGGAATTCTAGAAAATTTTTACGGATTTATGTTTAAAAAACAAGAATTAAAAGGAAACTTCAATTTGCAATCCAATCAATTTGCAGTTGCCGATTTTATGACTACCGAAACTCTAAAGGCGAATGAAAAACCTAAAGATGCTGTAAAAATTCCAGCTTTCCTGAATTGTTCATTAACCGCAAAAGCAAATACGGTTTTATATGACAATCTAACCTTAAAAGACGTTTCAGGAAAAGTGATAATAAAAGACCAAAAAGTAACTTTAGAGAATGTAAAATCATCCATTTTTGGTGGGCAAATTGCTTTTAATGGTGACGTTTCTACAAAAGCAAAAGTGCCGGTTTTTAATATGAAATTAGGAATGAATGCTGTAGATATTCAACAAACATTTACCCAGCTAGACATGCTAAAAAAGATAGCTCCAATTGCCGGAGTAATTTCAGGAAAAATAAATTCGACTATAAAACTTTCAGGAAATTTAGATGACAAAGAGATGACCCCAAATTTAAACACTATTTCAGGTGACCTATTAGGACAATTATTATCTACAACTGTCAATCCAAATAATTCTGAAGTATTAACTAAGTTGAATGAGAATTTTAAATTTTTTGATTTAAAAAACTTAAATTTAAAAGATGTAAAAGTGGCTCTTGCCTTTAAAGACGGAAAAGTAAATGTAAAACCTTTTGATATTAAATACCAAGACATAAACGTTAATATTGGCGGACAACATGGCTTTGATCAAATTATGAATTACAATTTAAAGTTTGATGTTCCAGCAAAATATTTAGGAACTGAGGCCAATAATCTTATTGCGAGAATAACTCCAGCTGATGCTAAAAAATTAGAAAACGTTCCTATAAATGCTATGCTTACGGGTAATTTCAAAAACCCAAAAATAACTACTGACATGAAAAGTGCGGTAACGAATTTAACCAATCAATTGGTAAAACAACAAAAAGAAAAAGCAGTTGCTAAAGGCAAAGAAACGTTAAGCAGCATTATTACCAATGCTACAAAACCTAAAAGCGATACCACTAAAACTGATATCAAAAAAGATGTAAAAGCAAAAGCCGGAGAATTATTGAATGGCTTGTTTGGGAAAAAGAAAAAGGAGTAGGACACTTTTTATTAATTTATTAAACCCTTACAGAGTTTGGAACTCTGTATGGGTTTGTTTTATAAACTCAAACTCACAACATAACCCTCCGAACTTCTAATATTGAAAACCGTTCCGTCACCAAAAATTAGATACTGCCCTTTTATTCCGATTAAAACTCCTTTGAAATTTGGGGTTTTATCTAAACTTAAACTATTTATTTTTTTTGGATATTCTAGAACAGGATAATGCATTTCATACAAATCATTTTTATCCAAATAGAAAAAATCCTGTACTTCATTAGGCAACAATTCTTGTAATTTTAGTTTTTCTACAACCAAATCAATCGAAGCAATGTCGTTAATAAGCATCTTTCTCCAATTGGTTTTATCTGCAAAATGATTTTTTAAAGCGACCTCAGTTATTCCTGCTAAATATCGATTAGGAACTTCTACAATAGTCAATGCTTTTTCGGCTCCTTGATCTATCCAACGAGTAGGAACTTGGGTTTTTCTCGTTACGCCAACTTTTACCTCGCTAGACAAAGCCAAATAAACAATATGAGGTTGCAACTGCACTTTCGATTCATAGTCTAAATCTCTGTCGGCAATACCTAAATGAGCGGTACTTAATTCGGGTTTCATAATCCAATCGCCAACGGCTGGGCTAGAATAAAAACAATCGTAACAAAATCCTTGTCGGAAAATTTTTTTCTTCTTCCCACAATTCAAACATTGGAACCCTTCAAAATTGATGATGATTTCTTTATTTAATAATTGATTCATATTCAGAAAACTATTCTCAAAAACCAAATAATATTGAATTGGATTACCAAATTCGGTTTGCATTTTAGTGAGTACGCCTTCGTAAGTCATTATCAATTTATGATTTTAGATTTAGGATTTTAGAACTAAATCGTTAGAATATTGTAAAATTTTGCTATTTTTGAATATGTTGTAAAGTTATGGATTTGCAATTGAATTTTTCAAATCCTAAATCGTAAATCTAAAATCCTAACTAATAATGCCATTACCAATAATCAATTCTATTGCTTCGTGGGTTTTAAAACAACGGATTCATCAAATTGAGTTGTTTTTAAAATATCCAAATGAAGTACAAGAAGAATTGCTGATGAACCTCATTCGTTCTTCAGAAAACACAGTTATTGGTAAAAATTACGACTTTGATTCTGTAAAATCCTATCAAATATTTACTGAAAGAGTTCCTATTTCAACCTATGAAGATTTAGAACCTTTAATAGAGCAAACTCGAAAAGGGGAACAAAATATTCTTTGGAGTACTCCCATAAAATGGTTTGCCAAATCGAGTGGAACAACCAACGCAAAAAGTAAATTTATTCCAGTAAGTAACGAAGCTCTAGAAGATTGCCATTACAAAGGAAGTAAAGATTTATTGTGTATGTATTTGAACAACAATGAAAATTCTGAATTGTTTTTGGGTAAAAGTTTACGCTTAGGCGGAAGCTCACAAATTTATGAGAACAACAATACATTTTTTGGAGACTTATCTGCAATTTTAATTGAAAATATGCCTATTTGGGCAGAATTTAGTAGTACTCCAAGCAATAGAGTTTCATTAATGAGTGAATGGGAAAGTAAAATTGCAGCCATAATTAACGAGACAAAAAATGAGAATGTAACTAGTTTTGCTGGGGTGCCTTCTTGGATGCTGGTGCTATTAAATAAGATTTTAGAAGAAACTGGCAACAAAGATATATTTGAAATTTGGCCTAACTTAGAAGTGTATTTTCATGGAGGTGTAAGCTTTGATCCTTATCGTGATCAATACAAAAAAATATTACCCAATACTGATTTTAAATATTACGAAATATACAATGCATCCGAAGGTTTTTTTGCCATTCAAGACTTAAATGATTCTAACGATTTATTATTAATGTTAGATTATGGGATTTTTTATGAATTTATTCCAATGGATGTTTTTGACACTCCAAATAAGAAAGCCATCCGATTATCTGATGTAGAATTACATAAAAATTATGCGGTTGTTATTACTACAAACGGAGGATTATGGCGTTATTTAGTGGGCGACACTGTTCGATTTACTTCATTAAATCCGTATAAAATTCGTGTAACAGGGAGAACAAAACATCATATCAATGTTTTTGGAGAAGAATTGATGGTAGAAAATACCGACAGAGCCATTGCAAAAACCTGTCAAATGACAAAAACCGAAATTGTCGATTATACCGTTGCCCCTATCTTTATGAAAGATAAGGAAAAAGGAGCCCATGAATGGATGATTGAATTTAAGGAAAAGCCTGAAGATCCCGTTTTGTTTCAAAAAATTCTTGACGAGAACTTACAGTCTTTAAATTCAGATTATGAGGCTAAACGATACAATAACATGACCTTAAATCCGTTGGTATTAAATATAGCAAGATCAAATTTATTTTACGATTGGTTAAAAAATCAAAATAAATTAGGCGGTCAACATAAAATTCCTAGATTATCAAACCAAAGAGATTATTTAGAGCAATTGAAACAGTTGTAATTAATTGTAAATCGTTAAAAATGAAAATTCTTTATTTAATCATTACTCTAATTCTTTTAACTTCCTGTGCGCCAAGAAGAGTATGTGGTGGAAGTGGTGGCAAAAGATGTGTAGAAACTACAATAAAATCGCACTCAAAAACAATTTCTTAAGAAAAACCAAAATTAGCTGTAACATTTTTCATTTTTGAAAGTCTGATAGGGAATCATCAATCAAAATCAATCAAAAATGAAATCATTACTTTTTACAGCTCAGCTATTTTTGTGCACTATTGTTTTTGCACAAGAAACTACAAAAAAAAATGTTGAAGTCGATTCAACTCAAACAAAAGAAAAAGTAAATACTTTAAAAGAAGTTCAAATTTACGGCAACAAAAAACAATATTTAAAAGTCGAGTCTGATAAAACTACTGTAAACGTAAAAGACAATCCATTACTTAATAGTGGCAGTAGCCTTGAAGCGGTTAAACGATTACCTGGCGTTATCACTTCTCCTACTGGAAGTATTACATTAAATGCAAAAAACGTTGCCATTTACATTGATGGATTTCCTAGCAGTTTAAGCGGAACTGATTTGCAAAACTATCTTTTAACATTACCAGCAAATGCCATCGAAAAAGTAGAATTGATTTACAATCCTGGCGCTTCATTTGAAGCAAATGCTAGTGGTTCGGTTATAAACATCGTCACTAGTACTAAACGAAAAAAATGAATTAATGCTAGTTTTAACATCAACTATAATTTTAATAAATATCAAAAGCCAAGTCCTCAATTTTTATTAAACGGAAAAACAAAAAATTTGAGTTGGCAAACTATGATTGGCTATAATTACATAGATGGAGAAAATAAAAGCGAAAACGACCAAGTATTTACTTCATTTAAACCTGTTGAAAACCTTTTGCAAAAAAATTTCGTACTTACTACCAATCGAAATTTTTATTTCAGAACTGGAACAAATTATAAATTGAGTGAAAAATCTAATTTATTATTTAATTACAATTTAAATATGGCTAATGATAGAGCTACATCAACGTCTAGCACTTCAGGAACCGGAATAAACTTTACCAACAATGGTTTAACCAAAAACAAAAACAACAATCACGAAATTAGTTTACAATACAAAACTAAATTAGATACTATTGGACGAACACTAGACATTACTGCTTTTAGCAATTTTTTCGATAAAAATCCAATTACTACATCCAATGGTCTTAACAATAGCTTGCCAACAGTATTTAATGGAGATTTAGATTTTGATTTAAATAATTATTATCTAAAATATGATTTTGCAATTCCTTTTGACAAAATCAATTTTTCATTGAACACAGGAGGAAAATTTAATACGATTAAAGTAAGTAATTCTGGTATTTATAATCTGAATTCCGCGTCAAATTCGAACATTGACTTTGATTATACCGAAACAAATCTAGCCTTTTATGCCGAAGCAAGAAAAAAATTCAAAAAATTCAACTTTACAGCTGGTATTCGTTTTGAAGATTTTAATGTAGATAGAAATGCCGTTGAGAATTCAAATAAAACAGAAGTAAATTTCAAAAACACTAATTTTTTTCCAAATGTGAGTGCATTGTATGAAATCAATCAAAATGTAAATGTTTCTGCTTCGTACTCTAAAAAAATCCAGCAAGCTGATTATAATACATTAGACCCAAATAATTTTGCAAACTTTGACCAGTATAATACTTCCGGAGGAAATCCGTTTTTGGACCCTACATTTTTTGATAATTTCGAATTAAAGCTTACTGCATTTCAGTTTGTGCAATTGGGTGGAAATTATACTATTGCTAATGATGTTAACCGCTTTATTTTTAATGCAGACCCAGGAGAATTGGTAAGCAAACAAACATTTCAGCAATTTGACGAAATAAATACATTAAGCTTTTTTGCTTCTTTTCCAGTTCCTTTAGATTTTTTCTTGAAAGGAAAAGAAGAATTTAAAAAGAGAATGAATGATATGGATAAAATGAATTATATTTTCTTCAATTTAAATTATGTAGACTTTACAACAAAAGGATATCAATTTGAATTTAAAGAGAAACCTGTAATTAATTATTCAGCACAAGCACAATTTATTTTGCCATGGGAAATCAAGAACACAATTTCTTTTTTTCTAACTCCAAAAGGAACCTATGAAATTTATCAAATTACAAAACCAATTCAGCAATTTGACATTTCGTTTAACAGAGACTTTTTAGATAAAAATTTGAAAATTGGATTACATTGTTTTGATGTATTTAATAGTAATGAAATAAATGCATTAGTTTCATCTACTAATTTACAGACAAAGTTTTACCAAAAGCAAGATACCCGAACCTTTCGTATATCATTAACCTATAATTTTGGGAACTTAAAATTAGAAAAAGAAAACACCAATATTGACACCCAAACAGTAAAACAAGGTGGCGGTATGATAAAATAAAGTTTTGAATTGGTTTTTAGTTTGAAAATGGCTGTCTCACTACTAGTGAAAACAGCCATTTTTATTATTATACTATTAGTCTTCTTGCATCATATCAATATGCCTGTCATGATAGCCTAATAAATATAAAATTCCGTCGAGACCTAAACTAGAGATTGAAGTAGAAGCACTCTCTTTTACTTTTGGTTTGGCATGAAAAGCAATTCCTAATCCAGCTAAATTCAACATGGGTAAATCATTTGCGCCATCACCAACTGCAATAGTTTGATTGATGTGTATGCCTTCTCTTTCTGCTATGGCTTTTAGATATTCGGCTTTTTTCTGACCATCAACAATTTCCCCTAAATACTTTCCGGTCAATTTACCGTCAATAATTTCCAGTTGATTCGCATATACATAATCAATCCCTAATTCTTTTTGTAAAAATTCACCGAAATAGGTAAAACCTCCAGATAAAATGGCGGTTTTATACCCGTAATATTTTAAGGCTTTCATCAAACGATGTGCTCCTTTTGTTATTGGCAAATTTTCGGCAACATTTTGTAGTACCTCTTCGCTTAGACCTTCTAACAAAGCCATCCTCTTCTTGAAACTTTCACTAAAATCTATTTCGCCATTCATTGCCGATTCTGTAATGGCGCGTACTTGCTCTCCTACACCTGCTAATTCTGCAAGTTCATCAATTACTTCAGTTTGGATTAAGGTAGAATCCATATCAAAACACACTAATCGTCTGTTTCTTCTATACATATTGTCTTCTTGAAAGGCAATATCGACATCCAAATCTCCCGAAATTTGCATAAAACTCGCATTTATTGCTGTTTTATCAATTATATTACCCGTTACAGATAATTGAATGCATGAACGAGGATATTCTTCTTTCTCAACTACAGAAACCCTACCTGTCAATCTTATTATTGAATCTATATTCAAATTTTGGTCTGACATAATTTTTGTCACCGCAGCTAATTGAACCGCAGTCAGCGTTTCTCCTAAAATATTGATAATATAACGTTGTTTCCGTTGTCCTTTTACCCAAATTTCGTAGTCGGGGATGGTGATAGGGATAAAATTAACCTTGATACCTAACTCATAGGCTTTGAATAATAAGTCTTTCAAAACAGCTGCTGAACTAGACCCTGCTTTTACTTCAAATAAAATACCCAAAGACAAAGTATCGTGAATATCAGCTTGACCAATATCTAAAATAACAGCATCGTAAGTTGCCAATATAGATGTTAAACCTGCGGTTACTCCCGGTTTATCCTGACCAGATACTTTTAATAAAATAATCTCTTTATCTTCTACTGCCATTTTATTTGTTTTGGTTAAAGCTTGACAAAAATCGGGAATCTATTGTTTATAAAAAAGAATATCTCTAGTTTTTTCAGAATATTACAATGGAGACTTATTTTAATTGAAGCAAATCAAATTCTAAGAATTAGTTTAAAAAAAAACCTACTCAATTAAACAAGTAGGCTTTCGTATATTTTAATAAAAAAAAAGAATTAAGAAGCTATTTCTAATCGTTTCAATAAGTTTTTGCTTAATGTGTCTTCAGCATAATTTTTATCTATTAACAAGCTTTTCTCTTCCGAACTTGGTAATTCATACATAGCATCAGTTAGAATAGCTTCACATAAAGAACGCAACCCTCTAGCGCCTAGTTTATATTCTAATGCTTTGTCTACAATAAAATCTAGAGCTTCATTGGTGATGGAAAAATCAACATCATCCATAGCAAATAACTTTTGGTATTGTTTGATTAACGCATTTTTAGGCTCTGTTAAAATAGCTCTAAGGGTTACTCTATCTAAAGGATCCATATGAGTTAGTACTGGTAAACGACCTATGATTTCAGGAATCAAACCAAAATCTTTAATATCTTTAGGAATAATATATTGCAACAAATTATCTTTGTCTATGTTATCTGCATTTTTTGAAGTGCTATATCCCACAGCCTGACGGTTTAAACGTTTAGAAATAATTCGCTCAATACCATCAAAAGCACCACCCGCAATAAATAAAATATCTTTAGTATTTACCTCAACAAATTTTTGGTCGGGATGTTTTCTTCCTCCTTTTGGCGGAACATTTACAACAGTTCCTTCTAATAATTTTAGTAAAGCTTGTTGTACTCCTTCTCCAGAAACATCACGCGTTATAGATGGATTGTCGCTTTTACGAGCAATTTTGTCTATTTCGTCAATAAATACTATTCCTCTTTCCGCTTTATGAACATCATAATCGGCAGCTTGTAGTAAACGAGTTAAAATACTTTCTACATCTTCACCTACATATCCAGCTTCGGTTAAAACTGTTGCATCAACAATTGCTAACGGTACATCTAACATTCTTGCTATAGTTTTTGCTACCAATGTTTTTCCAGTTCCTGTTTGACCTACCATGATTATGTTGCTTTTTTCAATATCAACATCATCATTTAATTGTTGTTGCATCAAACGCTTGTAGTGATTGTAAACTGCAACAGCCATGACTTTTTTAGTCTGGTCTTGACCAATAACGTATTGATCTAAGAAAGCTCTAATTTCCTGAGGCTTTTTTAAAATTAAGTCGGCAACCATTTTCGATTTACCGTTAGTTTTTAATTCCTCAAGAACAATTCCATGAGCTTGCTCGATGCATTTGTCGCAAATATGTGCATTTATACCTGCAATTAAAAGATTGGTTTCTGGCTTTTTACGACCACAAAACGAACAATCTAATACTTCTTTTGCCATTCTATGTTTTTGTTAGAAGCTGGAAGTTGGAAGATAGAAGTCCGCAATTGTACCTCTAATTTCTAACCTCAAACTTTAATTTATCGTCTTAAAACTTCGTCAATCATTCCATACTCTTTTGCTTCATCGGCAATCATCCAGTAATCGCGTTCACTGTCTTTATGTACTTTATCAAAAGTTTGTCCTGAATGTTGCGATATAATTTGATACAATTCATCTTTTAATTTCAACATTTCACGAAGATTAATTTCCATATCAGTTGCAACTCCTTGAGCTCCTCCTGATGGCTGGTGAATCATTACTCTTGAATGTGGCAATGCCGAACGTTTTCCTGCCGCACCTGCACACAATAAAACAGCACCCATTGAAGCGGCCATTCCTGTGCAAATTGTAGCAACGTCTGGTTTAATATATTGCATCGTATCATAAATTCCTAAACCAGCATAAACGCTACCTCCAGGGGAATTAAGATAAATTTGAATGTCTTTTGAGGCATCAGCACTTTCTAAAAATAACAATTGTGCTTGAACAATATTGGCGATTTGATCGTCTATTCCTGTTCCTAAAAAAATGATTCTATCCATCATTAAACGCGAAAAAACATCCAATTGAGAAATATTTAATTGGCGTTCTTCTATAATGTAAGGAGTCATTCCTGTTGGTGACATTGCTTGCACGAGTTTATCGTAATACAAGTTATTTACACCATGGTGTTTTGTAGCAAATTTTTTAAATTCTTTACCGTAGTTCATCGTATTTTATTCTTTTTAGCTTTTTTAAAAACAAATTGAGCGTCAAAATGTGGCATTTGACGCTCAAATATACTAATTTTTTTTAAATCTACTCTCCGTATGAGGCTGCAATAAATTCTTGGTAAGAAACTTCTTTAGTTTTGGCATTTGCTTTCTCTTTAAAAAGCTGTAACATTTTCTCCGCAACTACTTGGTCTGACAATCTTTTTACCTCTTCTTGTTTCGATAAAACTCTTGCAACAATACTTTCTACTTCTTGATCGGTAGGATTAGTTTGTCCAAATTGAGCCATTTGTTGTTTAATTGCTTTAAAAGTAAATGCTTTTAAATCTTCGAAAGTAATTTGAATGTTGCTTTGCGCTAATGCTTTTCCTTCAATTAACTGAAAACGCAACCCTTTTTCTGATCTTGCATATTCAGCTTCAGCTTCAGCAGGTGATAATTTTTTGTCACCAACTGTTTGCAACCATTTTTTTAAAAACTCAGCTGGCAAATCGAATTTTGTGTTTTCAATTAAAAAGTCAGTAACATCAGCCATTAATTTTTGATCTGCTTGTTGAGCAAACTGTTTTTCAGCATCTTCTTTAATTTTATTTTTCAATTCTTCTGATGAAGCCACTTGTCCTTCTCCAAAAAGTTTGTCGAATAATTCTTGATTTAATTCGGCTAATTCAGTTCCGTTAATTGTTTCAATAGTAAAATCTACATCAACTGCTAAATCGTGAACCTCATCATGACTTACTTTTAGCACATCCATCAATTGATGATCGTCTTCAAACAACCCTTTAGTATTTACCGTAACTACATCACCTACTTTTTTACCTAAAAATTTATCTGCAGTTGCTTTGTCTTTAAAAATAGATAATGAAAATGTAGCTGGTGTATTGATTTCTTTTTCTGCATTAGTGAAAATCCCAGAAATATCATGCGATTCTTCGATAACAGTTTGAGGAATTGGTGTTCCAAATTGTTTTTGAATTCGAATTACCTGATCTTCAATTAATTTATCGTCAGCTGAAATTACATACTTAATAATATCATTTTCTGCTTCTAAATTCAATTCAAACTCTGGAGCTAAACCTATTTCGTATTCAAAAACCAAATCTTCTTCATCCCAAGAAAAATTCTCATTAACTTTAGGAAGTGGTGTTCCTAATAAGTTTAATCTTTCTGATTGAATATAACGAGTTAAAGCCAATTCAACAACTTTGTTAACCTCTTCAATTTTTATGGCACGACCGTATTGTTTTTCGACAAGATCTCTAGGCACTGCTCCTTTTCTAAATCCTTTAACGGTTGCTAAAGGCATTTTTTCGTTTATTCTTTTCTTAACTTGACCTTGGTATTCCATTTTTGTAACTGTCATTACAATTACTTCGGTTACATTGTCAATTGCTACTCTTTTAATATCCATTTTCCTTCTTTAATTTACATAATAAAATTGGGTTGCAAAATTAGAACATTTTTGCAACCCAACCAAGTTTTTAATGTATTGTTGTTTAATTATTTATCACCACCTGTAACTTTAAAAATAATCGATTGTGAAATAGATAAAATTATACTGAAAAATAGCGCTGTAAAGAATGTATCTACATGAAAACCTCCCACTATATTGGTACATAAAAGAATAATTATCGCATTGATTACCAATAAAAACAATCCAAATGTAATTAGCGTAACTGGCAAGGTCAACAAAATTAAAATGGGTTTTATAAAAATATTAAGTAAGCTTAAAACCACCGCCACGATTATGGATGTTGTAAAACTATCGACAACAACTCCTGGCATAAAATGTGCAATAATTAATACTAATAGGGCAGTAAGTAGAATTCTAATGAGTAATTTCATAGTGTGTGTTTTTATTTTTGAATAAATATACTATTTTTTAATTTCTTAAAAAATTAATTTTCTTTTAAAAAAGCGAATGTCTTTTCATAAAAAGCAACTGGATTTTCTGCATGAAGCCAATGCCCTACATTAGGTATAGTTTCAATTATTGCGTTTGGAAAATGATTTTTGATGTCTTCAAAATCTTCATCTTTAATATAATTCGAATTTCCACCTCGAAGAAAAAAAGTAGGATTATTAAAAATAGCATTCGATGGAAGCGCTACACCTATTTGCTCAATTTCTTTATTGAAAACAGCTAAATTGAAACGAAAAGCCAATTGCCCTGGCTCCTTCCAATACAAACTTTTCATTAAAAACTGACGCGTACCAAAATCTGGAATATGATTTTTTAAAATTTCATCTACTGTTGTACGATCTGGTTTTAGCGAAAAATCGACTGCATTTAATCCTGCCAATATATCTTGATGATGAGGTTTGTAGTATTTAGGACCAATATCGGCAACTATTAATTTATTTACTTTTTCTGGATAGGTAGTTGCAAAAAGCATGGCCACTTTTCCACCCATAGAGTGTCCAATAATATCAATTTTTTTCAAATTATGCGTCATGCAATAGGCTAATACATCTTCTACCATGACTTCATAACTGAATTCATTTGAGTGAAAACTCTTACCATGATTGCGCAAATCTAACATGTGAACTTCGAAACCTTCCGTCGCATATTGCGTTCCTAGCGTTTTCCAATTGTCAGACATCCCTAAAAATCCGTGAAGAATTACTAATGGTTTAGCTTCGCTCGATTCGCCTTCGGCTTGGGCGCCTTGTCCTTCTATTTTTGAGTAGAGCATAAAATTACTTCAATTTATTCAAATACATATTAATTACATTATCCAAACCTAAATAAATGGCTTCTGAAATCAAGGCATGACCAATAGAAACTTCTAATAAATTGGGGATATTTTGTTTAAAATATTCGATGTTTTCTAAACTCAAATCATGTCCTGCATTAATTCCTAATTCCAACTCATTTGCTAGATTTGCCGTAGCAACATAAGGCTGAATTCCTTTTTTATTACCCAAACCGTATTGATGCGCAAAAGCTTCGGTATACAACTCAATTCTTTCGGTGCCTGTAGCTTTTGCACCTTCTATCATTTCTAGAACAGGATCGACAAATATAGATGTCCGGATGTTATTGCGTTGAAATTCCTGAATGATTTCCTTGAGAAAGGATTGATGTTTTATAGTATTCCAACCTGCATTTGACGTAATGGCATCAATGGCATCTGGAACTAAAGTGACTTGAGTTGGTTTTATTTCTAAAACTAAATCAACGAATGTTTTTTCTGGATTTCCTTCAATATTGTATTCGGTGTAAACAATCGATTTTAAATCGCGTGCATCTTGATATCTTATATGTCGCTCGTCAGGTCTTGGATGAATCGTAATTCCATTGGAGCCATATTCTTGAATGTGCTTGGCAACCTGTAATAAATCAGGGACGTTTCCTCCTCTTGCATTTCTTAAAGTGGCTATTTTATTAATGTTTACACTTAGTTTCGTCATTATAAATAAAATTGAATATAAATTATACTATTGATGCTACAAAAATACAAAGTTAAACTAGGTGTTATTATATAAATTTGATTAATTTGCATGAACTATTTAGTAATAGCGATATGACAGAAATTAAAGACTATATTACAAATGATTATAAAGCAATTAACAGCGAAGAAACTATTGCTGCTATTCATGACTATTTTCATGAATTGCCATTTTCGCATTTTCCTGTTTTAGAAGAAAATATTTATTTGGGCTGCATTACTTTAGACGATATTGAAACTTTTGACAGCGACAAAAAAGTAGGCGATTATAAATATACTTTAGAAGGTTTTTTTGCAAGAAACTCTATGATCTGGCTGGATGTTTTAGAGGTTTTTGCTAAGAATCACACCAATATTGTTCCTGTTTTAGACGAAAGCAATAGCTATTTGGGTTATTATGAATTGGAAGATGTTATTAAGTTTTTTCACGAAACTCCATTTTTGAAAGAACCTGGCGGAATTATAGTCGTAAAAAAGGAGATTTTAGATTATTCGATGAGCCAAATCACCCAAATTGTAGAAAGTAATAATGGGAAGCTTTTAGGATTATTTATTTCAGAATCTGATGTTCAAAGTGTTCAGATTACGGTAAAAATTAGTTTGGGAGCCATGAACGATATTATACAAACGTTTAGACGATACAATTATGAAATTATTTCCGAACATCAAGAAGACAACTATATTAACAATCTCAAAGAACGTTCGGATTATTTAGACAAATATCTGAATATATAGTAGTTATTTGTTTAATCGGTTATTTGTTTAACCGATTAATCGATTTTACAAATTAACGATTAAACACTTATGAAAGTAGCCATTTACGGTCAATATTACCAAAACAGTACCGAACCTATCATTAAAGATATTTTTGCTTTTTTTAATAAAAACAATGTCGAAATGGTCATCGATGCTTCTTTCTTGAAAACATTGTATGAAAAAAAACTTATTCAAAAAGAATATAAAACTTTTTGTTCACATCATGAGTTAGATAGTAGTTTTGACATGTTTATAAGCATTGGTGGTGACGGAACCATATTAAGAGCAGCTACATTAGTTAGAAAATCAGGCATTCCTATTCTTGGTATCAATGCTGGCAGGCTTGGATTTTTAGCATCGGTACAAAAAGACAATATTGCCTCTTTTCTACAGCTTATTATTGAAAAGAAATACACTATTTCTCCTCGAACTTTATTATCGCTAAGTAGCAAATCAAAAATTGAAGGCCTACATGATATTAATTTTGCTATGAATGAAATAACAGTTAGTAGAAAAGATACTACCTCGATGATTACTATTGAAACTCATTTGAATGGCGAATATTTAAATTCCTATTGGGCAGATGGATTGATTATTGCTACTCCAACTGGATCTACAGGGTATTCTATGAGTTGTGGCGGCCCAATTTTAACTCCTGATGTAAAAAGTTTAGTAATTACTCCAATCGCTCCACACAATTTAAACGCCAGACCTTTAGTCATTCCTGACAAAACTGAAATTCGCTTAAAAGTATCTGGAAGAGAGGAACATTGTTTGGTTTCATTAGATTCTAGAATTGCCTCAATAAAAAACGAATCGGTTCTAACCATAAAAAAGACGTCTTTTAAAATTAACATGGTTGAAATTCACGAAGAAACGTTCCTGAAAACACTTCGAAATAAATTACTATGGGGAGAAGACAAAAGAAATTAAATTATTTTAAAGCTACTATTATACTACAAACCATTTATTCGACGTTTTCATAAGTATTCCTTAAAGATAATAAGGTCTTTATAAATCTTAAAGATATAATTTATTAGAAATACTAATTTCATGGCTGTATCGTATTCATAATTATTATATTTGCACGCTGTTTTTATCACAATGAATAGATTTTATTTATTTTTATTTTTATTTTCTAGTCTAATAACTAAAGCACAAATTCATGAAATTGGTTTGTTTTTAGGTGGAAGTAATTTTATAGGCGAAATTGGAAAAACGAACTATATAGCTCCTAACGAACCTGCTTTTGGAATTTTGTATAAATGGAACAAAAGCCCAAGACATTCTTGGAGAGCTTCTTATACCTATTCTAAAATTAGTGGTAACGATAAAAACGCAACTGAACCCGCAAGAAATCAAAGAGGTTATAGTTTCGAAAACAGTATAAAAGAATTATCTTTAGGGCTTGAATTTGATTTTTTTGATTTTGATTTGCATGATTCTGATACAAAATTCACACCTTATGTTTATTCTGGATTAAGCTATATTCGTTATGATGGATTGTACTTTCTTAATGAAGACATGAAAATTGACAAAACATACGGAACAATAGCAATTCCTATGACAGTAGGAATAAAGACAAATTTTTTAGAAAACTTTGTATTGGGATTTGAGGCTGGTGCAAGATATAGCTTTAAAGATAATTTAGACGGAAGTAATCCAACTAACGAAAAGTTTGAGAATTTACAATTTGGAAATAAAAACAGTAATGACTGGTATGTATTTACCGGATTTACATTAACCTATACATTTGGAAATAAACCTTGCTTTTGTACAGAATAAACATGAATTTAAAAGACAAAATAAATACCGATAATTTACCTAAACATCTAGCTATCATAATGGATGGCAATGGGCGATGGGCGAAACAAAAAGGTTTTTTAAGAGCCTTTGGACATGAAAACGGAACAAAATCAGTACGGTTAACTGTAGAGACTTGTGCTAAATTAGGCATAGAAAACCTTACTCTCTATGCTTTTTCAACCGAAAATTGGAACAGACCAAAACTAGAGGTAGATACATTAATGAAATTGTTGATTAGTTCCTTAAAAAACGAACTACAAACACTTGTAGAAAATAACATTAAACTAAATACTATTGGTAATTTAGATTTGTTACCAAAATCTGCTCAAAAAGAATTACTAGACGTTATAGATAAAACCAAAAATAACACTAGAATGATTCTAACATTAGCATTAAGCTACGGATCGAGAGAGGAAATTTTGAATGCCGTAAAAATCATAAGTGATAAAGTTAAAAATAATATAATTTCAATTGACAGTATTGACGAATCAATTATTAATGAGCATCTTTACACGCAAAATTTACCAGATGTAGATTTATTAATAAGAACAAGTGGTGAACACAGAATTAGTAATTTTTTGTTATGGCAAATAGCCTACTCAGAGTTATACTTTACTGATGTATTATGGCCCGACTTTAAAGAAGATGATTTGTATGAGGCTATCATTAGTTATCAAAAAAGAGAACGCAGATTTGGAAAAACAAGTGAACAAATTAAATAATTTTTTAGTGTTACATAAAAATATAAAACTACTCCTAACCCTATTGTTCTTTGGATTCTTATCTCAAGTTAAAGCACAAGACAAAGTGCCGTTTGATCAAGGCAAAAAATACTTACTTGGCGATGTAAAAGTTATAGGAAAAGTAAGTTATAACGAACAAACAATTGTTACCTTTTCAGGACTTCAAAAAGGACAAGAGGTTACTGTTCCAGGAGAAGAAATCTCAAATGCTATTAAAAAACTTGGAAAACTTGGTTTATTTAGTGATATCGATTTCTACATTAATAGAATTGAAGCTGATAGTATTTTTCTAGATTTAGATATTAACGAACTACCAAAATTAAGCGAAGTAAAATTTGTTGGTATAAAGAAAAACAAAACCGAAGGGCTTATTAAAGACAACGGACTTACAAAAGGAAAAATTGTAAATGAAAATTTAATTACCACAACAAAAAACTACATCGAAAACAAATACAAAAAAGACGGTTTTTATAATACTAAAGTAGTCATAAACACTTTTCCTGACACCACATCGGGTAACAATGTAAAAATGTTAATTAACATTGATAAGGATGAAAAAATAAAAATTAATAGAATAGCATTCTCAGGAAACGAAAAATTTAAAGAATCAACGCTTCGAGGAGCGATGAAAAATACCAAACAAATTAATCGTCTTAGAATTTTTAAAGCCTCAAAATTTATAGATGCCAAATACAAAGAGGATTTAGTGTCAATTGTAGAAAAATATAAAGAAAAGGGATACAGAGATGCACGTGTAGTCTCTGATAGTGTAACATTTGATAAACAACAAAAAAAATTAAATATAAAAATAAACGTTGACGAAGGACGGAAATATTATTTTGGAAACATAAAGTTTTTAGGAAATACTATATATACTGATCAAGGACTTTCAAGAATGTTAGGCATTCAAAAAGGAGATGTCTATAATGGCGTTTTATTAGAAAAAAGAATTGCCGACAAAACAAAACCTGACGGAGAAGACATCACTAACTTATATCAAAACAACGGTTATTTATTTTCTAATATAAATGCCGTTGAAGTAAAAACAGCTAATGACACCATTGATTTTGAAATTAGAATCGTAGAAGGCCCGTTAGCTTATTTTAATAAAATTACTGTAGTAGGAAATGACAAAACCAACGACGAAGTTATATACAGAGAGTTACGAACTAAACCTGGTCAAAAATACAGTAAGGAAGAATTGGTAAGGACTATTCGAGAAATTGGTCAGCTTGGTTTCTTTGACCCTGAAGCTATAGACCCAAAATTCAAAAATGTTGATGCTGGTGCAGGAACTGTAGATATAGAGTACAATCTTGTTGAAAAAGGTTCGAGCCAAATTGAATTGCAAGGTGGTTACGGTGGCGGTGGCTTCATAGGAACATTAGGATTATCTTTTAATAATTTTTCGGTGAGAAATCTTTTCAATAAAGAAGCTTACAAACCTCTTCCTATGGGAGATGGTCAAAAAGTAGCACTACGTTTACAAGCTAGTCCATTTTTTCAAACCTATAGCCTTTCGTTTTCTGAGCCTTGGTTTGGAAGAAAAAAACCAGTGCAATTTAGCAGTTCTTTTGCTTACAGTAAACAGTTTGCAGGAGGACAATTTGGGAGAGGACAATTTGGAGGAAACATTGACAGAAGTCAAAGTTTCAACATCCTCTCTTTATCGATGGGTTTAGCTAAACGATTGAGTGTTCCAGATGACTTTTTCGTTTTATCACAATCCGTTGCGTTTCAATATTATGATTTAAATAATTTTAACACAGGGCTTTTTAGAACTTTTAGTAACGGATCTGCGCGAAATTTATCATACACAATTGGTTTAACAAGAAATAACAAGGGAGTAAACCCTATTTTCCCAACTTATGGTTCGGAATTTAGCATAATGGGTAAATTTTCATTACCTTACTCTCTAATGAACGGTATTGACTATGGCGATTTAGAAAACCAAGAAGCTTATAAATTAAAAAACAGCACGTCTTCTGAAAGAATAGGTCCTAATGGAGAAATTATTCAGCCTGGAGACTTTATAGATGCATCTGGTAACAAAGTCGACAAATTTCAAGATGCAGCTCCAGATGAAGGAAAAATTGATCAAGAAAAATTTAAATGGTTAGAATATTACAAAATTAAATTCAAAGCCGATTGGTTTACTAAAATTTATGGCAAATTAGTAATGCGTTCATTAGGAGAATTTGGCTATTTAGGAGCTTATAATAATGAAAGAGGTGTTGTTCCCTTTGAGCGATTCTTCTTAGGAGGGGACGGATTGGCCAACTTTGCACAAGATGGTAGAGAGGTAATACAATTAAGAGGATATCCAAATAATTCGCTTTCTTCACAAAACGGAGGCACTATTTATAATAAATTTTCGTTAGAGATGAGATATCCTATCACATTAAAAGCTGCAGCATCAATTTATGTTCTGTCTTTTCTTGAAGCGGGAGCAGCCTACGATACTTTTAGAACCTATAATCCATTTGCTCTAAAACGCTCTGCGGGTGCTGGATTACGAATTTTTATGCCCGCATTTGGGTTGTTAGGAATAGATTTTGGTTATGGATTTGATTCCTTAACAGGAGACGGTAAAGCAAACGGAATGGAAACTCATTTTATTATTGGTCAGCAATTTTAAAATTAACTATATTTGGCACGATATTTTCTAATTAAACTTTAGTTATGAGAAAACAGATTGTATTACTGATTTTTATAATGACTATTTCGATAGCATCTTTTAGTCAGTCTAGAGGTGTGAAAATAGGATATATAGATATGGAGTATATTTTACAAAATGTACCTGACTACATGGAAGCTAAAAGCCAATTAGAGCAAAAAGCTCAAAAATGGAAACAAGAAATAGAAGCCAAAAAAAATGAAGTTACAAAACTTAAAGAGTCTTTAAAAACTGAAAAAGTTTTATTAACTAAAGAATTAATCGAAGAAAGAGAAGAAGAAATTGTATTTCAAGAAACAGAATTATTTGATTATCAGCAAAAACGATTTGGGCCTAATGGTGATTTAATATTACAAAAAGCAGTGCTTTCTCAACCAATACAAGATCAAGTTTTTACTGCTGCGCAAGACATTGCCGAAGCAAAAAAATATGATTTTATTTTTGATAAATCGTCTGATTTGACCATGTTGTTTGCTGCCAAACGTTTTGACATAAGCGATCAAGTTGTTCGAGTAATTACAAGAGCAACGAAAAGGAATCAATTGAGTAAGAAACAACTTAAGTTAGAGGAAGAGAAAGAAGCTAAAGAGAATTTAGAAGACGAAAATCCAGCTGTAGCTGATAGAAAGAAAATACTTGATGATAAGAAAGCGGCAAGAGAACAATTAATTGCAGAAAAAAGAGCAGCTGCCGAAGAAAATAAAAAAGCAGTTGAAGAAAACAGAAAACAACTTTTAGCAGAAAAAGAAGCAAAAAAGAAAGGCACAGTTGTTCCAGAAAAAAATGAAATTGACAGTACTGCAAACGAAGTTCCTGGTACTAATAATTCAGCTTTAAAAGCTACAGCACCCGCAGATAATTCATCAGCTATTACTGCTAAACAAAAATTAGCTGAAATAAAAGCAAGAGATCTTGAAGAAAGAAAAAAAGCATTAGAAGAAAAAAAGAAAAAAATATTAGCAGACAGAGAAGCAGCAAAAAAAGAAAAAGAAGCAAATAAACAACCTGAAAACATTAAAAACTAAAAAACAATTAATTAATATTTAAAAATGATGAAACAAATAAAAACTTTATTAATAGCTACAGCCCTTTTCATTACTGGTAATCAAGCAATAAATGCTCAAGCAAAAACAGCTCACGTTGAGGTAAGTGAAATAATGGCAAAAATGCCTGCAATGCTTGAGGCTCAAAAACAATTGGAAAAATTAAGTGGTACCTATGATGTAGAGTACAAAGGAATGGTTGAAGAATACCAAAACAAATTAAAAAAATACGAACAAGAAGCTACAACAGTTGCTGAGGCTGTAAACGAAACTAGATCAAAAGAGGTTCAAGACATGCAAAAAAGAATCGTTGATTATAGAGACAATGCTCAAAAAGAATTACAACAAAAAGAAGCTGATATCGTTAAACCAATTATGGAAAAAGTAAAAGCATCTATTCAAAAAGTTGGAAAAGCTAAAGGATTTCAATATATTTTAAATTCTGAAGGTTTACTTTTAGCAGATGGTCCGAACTTGACTGCTGATGTAAAAAAAGATTTAGGTTTTTAATTTAAAAATCTTTTTAAATAAAATATAAAAACTGCTCCATCGAAATTTCGAGATGGAGCAGTTTTTTTTTACATTTGATTTATGATAAACAATCAACCTATTGGTCTTTTTGATTCAGGAATTGGTGGAACTTCTATATGGTCTGCCATTCATGAACTATTACCTAATGAAGACACGATTTATCTAGCTGATAGCAAAAATGCTCCCTACGGAAAAAAAACTAAAGAAGAAATTATTGCATTAAGCATTAAAAACACTGAATTTCTTCTCGAAAAAAACGTTAAACTTATAGTAGTTGCATGCAATACCGCTACTACCAATGCAATAAAAGAATTAAGAGATTTATATAAAGTGCCGTTTATTGGTATCGAACCCGCAATAAAACCAGCAGCAATACATTCTAAAACACAAACTATTGGGATATTAGCAACTAAAGGCACTTTGAGTAGTGAGCTTTTTAATAAAACTGTCGAAAAGTATCAAGATACCCATATCATAGAACAAATTGGTTACGGACTAGTAGAATTAATAGAAAATGGAGAACTCAATTCTCCTGAAATGGAAAAGCTTCTTCATTCTTACTTACAACCAATGATTGAAGCAAATATTGATTATTTAGTTCTAGGATGCAGTCATTATCCGTATTTAATTCCTTTAATAAAAAAGATAATTCCCAATCACATACAAATAATCGATTCGGGTGAAGCAGTGGCGAGACAAACTCAAAAAATAATTGAAGAAAAAGTTGGAAAACATGATGTCGGAAAAAGCAATGCTATTTTTTACACCAATACAAATCCCAAAGTACTAACTGAAATATTAAAAAATAAATTTAAAGTTATAAAACAAGATTTTTAATGTTTTTGATTACTCTTTAAACCAACTTGAATACATTACATAATTATTGGAAATTCTTTCTATTTCACCTGCAAAATCAGACTGGTCAATATCTTTAACCTTTTTTGCAGGAATACCCGCCCAAATAGTTCCAGATTCAACAATAGTATTCTGAGTAACAACAGCTCCTGCGCCAATTATTGAATTGCTTTCTACCACACAATTATCCATAACAATGACCCTCATTCCTATTAAAACATTGTCTTTTATAGTACAACCATGAACTATTGCATTATGTCCTATAGAAACGTTGTTTCCTATTACGGTTGGATGTTTTTGATAAGTACAATGAATAATAGCACCATCTTGAATATTTACTTTATTGCCAATAGTTATACTATTTACATCTCCTCTTACAACTGCATTAAACCAAACACTACAAGAATGACCAAAACAAACCTCGCCAACAATAGTGGCGTTTTCTGCAACATAACAATCATCAGGAATTATTGGAGATTTGCCGTTTACTGATTTTATCAACATAATGGTAAAAAAATAGTCCCGAATAAATCGGGACATTTTATAAAATATTTAATTAATTGCCGGACAATTACAGTGGTATTTCTCAGGACTACAAAATAAATCTATTCCTAAAGTAATTTGATGAAAACCGGGATTATCAAATTTTACTTCTCCAGCTAAATAAGAATAAGTATATGAAAACATAAAATTATTATAATTTACACCGATTATGGGAGTAATATACTGCAATTTTTGCGTTCTAACCCCACCACCGGCATTATATTGAGCACCGTCTAAGCTTCTTCTATACGATAAAGCACCCCAAAGTCTTCCTATTTCTAGTTGTTTGTACACTTTCATGTTTAAGTCAAAAGAACTTTCTTTGGTTTGGCTGATGCTTTGAAACATCATCGATGGCTCCCATAACAAGCCGTCCTCTTCTCCAAAAGTATAACCCAAATTCAAAATTATTTTTCTAAGATTATCACTTTCAAAATCACTATAAAGCTCTCTTCTAGTTTCAATAGCGTTTTTAACCGTTGCATGAGCATAGAAATCTAAAAAATTATAAGAAGCACCTATATCAACGTTAAAATAAGAGTCTTTCTGAATCATACCATTACCTACAATAGGATCAAATTCTCTAAATTCACCTTCATCTAATCTACTTTGGGTTAAACCCACATTAACTCCAAACGAAAGTTGGTTCAAATCGACATAATCTCTAGAAAACATGATATGATGCGCATAGGTCAATTTTATTCCAGTTTGTGAGTGGTATCCATTTTTATCATTATAAAAAATAGCTCCAGCTCCAGATTGTTCTCCAATTCTTCCATTAAAACTTAACGTTTGAAGTGACGGTGCATCTTCTTGACCAAACCACTGTTGTCTTCCGGTTGCTCTTAATTTAGCGCAACTTGCAGCACCAGCCATTGACGGATGCAGTAAATAATAATTGTCTGATAAATAATCAGAATAAACCGCTATACCTTCTTGAGAAAATGAAAATTGTGATGCTAAAAACACAACTAATAATCCTAATTTCTTAAAACTCATTTTTTAAATTTTTAATTATATACAATTCCTTGTAATTTACTAATTATAAGACAAAACGAAAATCACCTTTATTAGTTGCGCCCAAATATATAAATTTTTGATGATTTATAAATCAATAATTAAAATTTATTCACTAAACTTCCTGTTTTTTGATAATAAATTAAATTCAGAAAAAATTAAAACAAAAAACAGTAAAAACAAACGTTAATTTATTGTTTAATTGTTCAAATATAATTAATCACTCATTATAACTTTGTTAAATTTGTAAAAAATATAAAATATGATACAATTAGCTATTAAAGAAACCCAAAATCCAGCTATACTAAAATTTGAATTCCCCGATTTCATAACTCAAAATGACCTGAGCCTTGGCGAACTGGCGAAGCAAAGTTTTGAATTTAAAAACATCGATGAAGCGAAAAATTCCCCATTGGCTCAAAAGTTATTTTATCTGCCATTTGTAAAAACAGTTTACATTTCAGGAAACTTTATTGCTATTGAAAAGTTTAGTATTGTAGAATGGGAAGATGTACAAGATGCTGTCGCTGAGCAAATCGCCAGTTTTGTAAATGATGGTGGAATTATTATTACCGTTGATGAAAACAAACCTAAGAAACAGCCCGCAACCGTTTATGGCGAATCGACTCCTAACCCTTCAGTTTTAAAATTTGTTGTGAGTAGAATGCTAACAAAAACAGCTGTCGAGTTTAAAAACATTGATGAAACTTCTGCATCGCCTTTAGCTAAAGAATTATTTAAATTTCCTTACGTCAAAGAAGTTTTTATAGACGAAAATTATGTTTCGGTAACCAAATATGCAGTAAACGAATGGCAAGAAATTACTTTAGAGCTGCGATCATTTATAAAGGAATTTATTGAAAACGGAGGGACGGTTCTTGATGAAAGCCTTGTTGACTTAAGTCCAAAAATAGAGAAACAAAAGATAGAAAATTTTGATACCCTCGATACTACATCACAACAAATCATAAATATTTTAGAAGAATATGTTAAACCAGCTGTAGCTGCCGATGGCGGAAATATTCTTTTTGATTCGTACGACGAAAAAGAAAAAAGAGTAAAAGTAGTTCTTCAAGGTGCCTGTAACGGATGCCCATCTTCTACATTTACCTTAAAAAGTGGTATCGAAAATATGCTGAAAGACATGCTTAATGATAAAGACATTATTGTCGAAGCATTGAACGGATAATATTCTTCTAAAACTATCCTCAAAATTTAAAAACTGAATGTTTTATGAATGAATTGGCGCAAGAAACAAGCCCTTATTTATTACAACATGCTGATAATCCTGTAAACTGGAAAGCATGGAACACTAATTCGTTATCTGAAGCCAAAGAAAAAAACCAACTAATCATTATTAGTATTGGATATTCTGCTTGTCATTGGTGTCATGTCATGGAACACGAAAGCTTTGAAGATGATTTAGTTGCCAAAACTATGAATGCTCATTTCATAAATATAAAAGTAGATCGCGAAGAACATCAAAATGTAGATGCGGTTTATATGAAAGCCGTTCAAATTATGACAGGTCATGGCGGTTGGCCATTAAACATTATTGCTTTACCTGATGGGAGACCAGTTTATGGAGGCACTTATTTTAGAAAAGAAGAATGGATAAATGTTTTGGAACAACTACAAGAATTGTACAAAACCAATCCTGAAAAAATGATAGAATATGCCGAAAAATTACATAAAGGCATTGAAGCTATTAGCATCATTAAAAAGCCTACAACAAATACAATTTTAGCGCAAAATGTAATTGTTCCTTTAGTAGAAAAATGGAAAAAGAGCTTCGATTTAGAATTTGGAGGTATGGCACGAGCTCCAAAATTCATGATGCCTAACAATTACAATTTTCTGTTGCGATATGGTTTTCAAACCAATGATACTGAATTGTTAGATTTTGTAAATCTTACCTTAACCAAAATGGCTTACGGAGGACTTTTTGACACCATTGATGGAGGTTTTTCACGCTACTCAGTTGACATGAAATGGCATGTCCCGCACTTTGAAAAAATGTTGTATGACAATGGCCAGCTGGTTTCTCTTTATTCCAATGGGTATAAACTAACTAAAAATCCTTTGTTTAAAGAAGTTGTAGAAAAAACACTTCAATTTATCTCTAGAGAATTAACCAATAAAGAGGGTGGTTTTTATTGTGCACTTGATGCCGATAGTCTCAATGAAAAGCAACATTTAGAAGAAGGCGCTTTTTATGTTTGGCAAAAAGTTACATTGCAAGAACTACTTAAAGAGGATTTCGAATTATTTTCAGAAGTTTTTAATATTAATGATTTCGGATTTTGGGAACATGAAAACTATGTACTCATTCAAAATAAATCCTTAGAAGAAATTGCAGCTATACACCAAATAAAAGAATCAGAATTAGCATCTAAAAAGAAATCTTGGGAAACTATTTTATTCTTAGAAAGAGAAAAAAGAAGTAAACCTCGATTAGACGACAAATGTCTTACTTCTTGGAATGGCATTATGCTAAAAGGATTTGTCGATGCCTTTAAAGCTTTTAAAGATGAAAATAATTTAACAACCGCACTAAATAATGCCAATTTCATTATTAAAAATCTTTGGTCATCTGATGGGAATTTATTTCACAATTACAAAAATGGCATAAGTACCATAAATGGATATTTAGAAGATTATTGCTTTGTTATAGATGCTTTTATAGGTTTATATGAAGTTACTTTTGACGAAAAATGGTTGCGCCATTCCAAACAATTAACGGATTATTGTTTAGAACACTTTTTTGATGAAAATAGTGGTTTCTTTACCTTTAGTTCTAATTTAGATGAAGCCCTAATTGCCAAACATTATGAAACTGAAGACAATGTTATTCCAGCATCAAACTCGGTAATGGCAAATAATTTATTGTATTTGAGTATCTATTTTCACAATGCCTACTATGAAAAAATAGCACGTTTAATGTTACAAAATAGTATTGCGAATATAGACTATCCTTCGGCTTATTCGAATTGGCTTTTAACATTTTTAAATTTCGGAGAGCAAAACAAAGAACTAGCAATTTGTGGACAAGACGCATTAAAATACAATTCAATATTGAACGAAATGTACTTGCCTAATATCATTTTAGCTGGTTCTGAAACAGAGTCCAATCTTCCGTTTTTAAAAGACCGATTTAAAAAAGACGAAACCCTTTTTTATGTTTGTCAGAATAAAACGTGTATTGTGCCAAAAAATAATTTTGAAGAAGTTAGTAAAGAATTGAAATTCAATAATTAAACAATCGCTTTTTATTGTAAATTTGACAATTAATCAATTCATTTAACGGTTATGGGAATAGGAACTTTTATTAAAAATTTATTTGGTTCAGCTAAAGAAAGTGCCGAAAGTTTAGCAGAAACCGCAAAAGAAAATGCATCACCTTTATTAGAAAAAGCGGAAGCACTTGCTGAAGAAGCGATAGAGAAATTTAGCGAATTTTCAGAGAAAGCGAGTGTCGTTTTAGAAGATGTTGTGAGTTCTGTAAAAGAAAATACTGCTCCGATGATTGAAAAAGCGGAATCCTATACAGAAGAAGCTAAAGTTAAAGCGACTGAATATTCTGAAAAAGCTGGAGTTGTAATAGGGGATATTGTAACTTCTATAAAAGAAAATACTGCTCCAATAATTGAAAAAGCAGAAGTCTTCGCTAACGAAGCAAAAGTAAAGGCAGAGGAAGGCATTGCTGTAGCTAAAGAGAAAATAGATGAGTTAGTAAATAACTCAACTCAGGAATCAAAAAAAGACGCTGAATAAATAGAAAAAATACTATTTTTGTAGCTCAAAATAACGAACCTTCTCCTATTAGAGAAGGTTTTTTTTAAATTTTAAAATGAAATTACTAGTAGACATTAATTTTATCGATCAATATACAAGTTCGTTTGTAAAAGTTTTAATCGATTACTCACCAAAACTAATTGCAGCCATCTTACTATTAGTTATTGGAATTTGGGTAATAAAAATCATCAATACTGTTTCTAGAAAAATAATGGTAAAAAGAGAAATAGAGCCAACACTCATTGAGTTCTTATCTGATATTATATTTTGGGGATTGCGAATCGTTCTTTTTATTGCTGTTATTTCGAAATTAGGTATAGAATCGTCTTCTTTTGTCGCTATTCTTGGAGCTGCAGGATTAGCTGTTGGTTTGTCGCTGCAAGGTTCGCTCTCCAATTTTGCGGGAGGTATGCTTATTATATTGTTTAAACCATTTAAACTAGGTGATTTTATTGAAGCACAGGGCACTTCGGGGACTGTTATTGATATTCAAATTTTTGTAACTCAATTATTAACAGTAAACAACCAAGTGGTTTTTGTTCCAAACGGTACATTATCTAACGGAAATATAATCAACTATTCTAAAAAAGAAAACCGACGAACTGATTTAACAATTGGAGTTTCTTATGATACTGATATAAAAAAAGCGAAAGACATTATTTATAATACATTAAATAAAAATTCAAAAATTTTAAAAACCCCCAAACCTTCGGTTTCAGTAAAAGAAATAACAGATACTGGAATTAAAATCGCAATTCGGGTTTGGACTAAGAATCAAGATTTTTTAGAAGTTAGCTCAGAAATATTAGAAGATTCAAAGGCAGCTTTAGATTTAGAGAATATTAATTTTTAGCCTTTTTAAAGTTACATTTAAAAAATAAAATGTTTCTCTAATTAACATACTACACATTTACGTTGAATTTTTAATCTATTTTCTATTTAGATTAAAATAAACTTATTAATTCCTTAACGGATGCTATCATTAGTTTTATTTCTAAATTATCACTATTTTTAAATAAGTTTATCAGTTAATACAACAAAGAATAACTGTTCTTTTCAAAAAACACAATAAAAAACTTTTCAACACGATAACGTTATAGTTGTGTAATATTTAAAAAATGTGTTTTTTTTATCATAATTATATATATTTTTATCAAACAATTAACCAAAATATTTATAAATTATGAAAAAACAAATTTTATTGTTGATTGCTTTTTTTGCATTTGCATTCAACAGCAACGCGCAAACCATCTCTATAATTGGAGATGCTACACCTGGTGACTGGGCTGCTGACACCAACATGACCACCTCTGATAATGTAACGTATACCTTATCAAATGTTACCTTAATTAATGGAGGACTCAAATTTCGTCAAGATGGCGCTTGGACTAACAATTGGGGAGGTAATACTTTTTTATCAGGAACTGGTGTTCCTGGTGGTAGCAATATAATTGTTACTGCAGGTGTTTATGATGTTACGTTTAACTTGACTACAAAAGCTTATTCTTTTACAGCTGTAGCACAAGGTTTTTCCGACATTTATGTTAAAGGTACTGCAAACGGAAATGCAGCTGCCGTTATGTCGACAACTGATGGAATTAACTACATTTTTTTAGACGCCGATCTTAGTTTGGGAGGCATACAATTTCAAGAGGACTTAGTTGCTACTAACACTTGGGGTGATTCAGCTTTTCCATCAGGAACTGCAACATTAGATGGAAATGCAATTAGTGTTATTCCTGGAACTTACGACATCAGATTTAACAAAAATACTGGTGTTTATTCTTTTACTTTTCCACAAATCAGTATTGTTGGACCTGCTAAATTGGGTTGGCCTGCCAACGGTAGTGATACAAGTAAAGATTTTTATTTAACCACTACAGATGGTGAAAATTACAGCACAAGCTTGACAGCTTTCACTACTGGTGCTTTGAAATTTAGAAAAAATGCTAATTGGGCAGTAAGTTATGGAGGCACCGGTTTTCCTAACGGAACTTCTTCTGGTAATGATATCAATGTGCAAGCTGGAAGTTATGTACTTGCTTTTAACAGAATTACAGGAGTTTATTCTTTTAACTCAGGTTATCCTACCATCAGTTTGACTTCTAACGGTGTCGATACAGATTTGTTTACTGGTGATGGAGTAACCTACTCTAAAAGCAATGTAAATATTCTTCCTGGGATGTATAAATTCCGTCAAGCAAATGCCAATGATTTTGTTTGGGGTGGTTCTGCTTTTCCTTCTGGAACTTCAGCAACTTATATCACGACTTCTATTCCTGTTCCAGGAAAGGCTTTCAATGTAACTTTCAACAAAAATACAGGTGCTTACGCTTTTACTTATGTAACAATTAGTATCATCGGAGATGCAACTCCGGGAGGATGGGGAGCAGACACAAATATGTCAACAACAGATGGGGTAAACTATACTTTAAATGGAGTATCATTATCTCGAGCTGAATTAAAATTCCGTCAAGGTAATGATTGGGGGGTAAAAAACTGGGGAGGAAATGCTTTCCCAACTGCCACAGGCGTTTCAAATGGTGATAATATTAAAGTTTATAAAGCTTCTGTATATAACATTACTTTTAATCGTGTAACAGGTAAATATACTTTTGTAGATACAAATCTAGTAGGTTATCATACTATAAGCATAATTGGAAACTCTACTCCGGGTGGATGGGATACAGACACACCTATGACAACTACTAATGGGGTTAACTATAATATTAATGGTGTTTCTTTAGTATCTGGTGCTCTGAAATTCAGAATGGGTAATGACTGGGCTACTAGTTGGGGAGGTAATTATCCTTCAGGTAATAATAGTATTGGAGGAAATGATATTCCAATTCCAAATAGTTCTGTTTACAATATTACACTTAATATTTCTACTGGTGCATATACTATAAGAGATATTAGAGAAACACAAATTAGACAATGTGGAAGAACACTTCGTTTCCTTAATGAAATTATTCAATGTCAACCAATTGCAGGAGCTACACAATATCGCTTCCAAGTAACTGATGAAGCTAATGTTGTTACTGTTGTTACAAGCGGTAATTTTACTTTTAACCCAGCAGCATTTACTTTTGATCATCCTACCAACCGCGGATTCAATTGGGCTAAAAATTATATTATTCGTGCTGCAATTTATATAAACGGTGATTGGGGTGCTTATGGCCCTAGCTGTACAGCACGTACACCAAACGAGCCAGCAGCATTGCCTACTAAGTTAAGATCACCTTGGTTTTGTAACCAAACAGTAGCAAGCATGAACACTAACATTCAGTGCGACCCTGTTCATTTGGCTACAAATTATGAGTTTAGACTTACAGGTCCAGGAGGGTATAATCAAGCAAGGACTTCTACATCTATCGCTATTAATCTTACTACTTTTCCTAATTTAAGATACAATACACAGTATACTGTTAGTGTAAGAGCGTTTAGTGGAGGTATTTGGATTGAACCAACAGAAACCTGTACCATAACCACACCAAGTGTGCCACAAACCTCTTTAGTATTCCAACATTGTAATATAAACACAACTACAAAATTTGTAGTTATGGCTCGAACTGTGTTTTATGCAGAAGCGTATAAATTTAGAATTTCTGATGGAACAACAATAGCAGAAATAGAATCGCCAAATATTTATTTTGCTGCATCAACTGTAACTGGTGGCATGATAGGAACAGGTAAAGTATATACTGTTCAAGTAGATGTTAAGTACAATGGTGTATTCTTAAATAATTGGGGACCAACATGTCAATTAACTATTCCAAGTTTTAGAATGTCAGACACAAATACTTCTAGTATCTTTAACGTTAAAGCATTTCCTAATCCTTTTGCAACGCACTTTAGTTTAGACATCGAGAGTTCAAGCGACGCTCAAGTAGAGATGAAAGTATACGATATGATAGGTCGTCAACTAGATGTTCGTAAGGCTTCAGTATCAGAACTAAGTGGTCTAGAAGTAGGTCGCAATTACCCAGCTGGAGTATACAATGTAGTTGTATCTCAAGGCAATAAAGTAAAATCGGTTCGAATGATTAAACGATAAGATTAAAAAATTTTAATAATAGAAGCCGTCCCAATAACTGGGACGGCTTTTTTCTTTTACAATAACCAAAATGCAATTCAAAAGAATCAAACAGCCTTTTGGAACAGTTATTTCTTAGAAAAAGTCCCTACAAAATCCTTCAAATAATACGGTTCAAAATAAGCAACATCTACTGTGTCGTTATTTCTAAACTTTTCATAACTCAAAGCACACATCTCTTTAGCAGATGGATAAATTTTATCTTCTAAAAAAATAAAATTTTCTTTAGTTAAAACGGTTTTGCATTTTGAAGCACAATCACCAACAAAATAAATTGGCAAATCGAATGTTGAAAATGAGTCCTCTTCAATTATTTCTGCTCTAACTTCTCTTATTTTATTTAACTTAGAATCAAAAATGGCACTGTACACTTCCATTCTTCGTGCATCTATCATAGGAATTATAATTCCATTAGTAACTTTTATTTGCGAAGCTAAAACTTCAAGCGTATCAATTGCAATTAACGGAATATCGAGAGCGAAACAAAGTCCTTTAGCCGCAGAAACTCCTATTCGTAATCCTGTATAAGATCCAGGGCCTTGACTCACTGCGACTGCTGACAAATCTTTACAAGAAATTTCTATTTCACTTAGTATTTCATTTATAAAAACATGCAATTTTTCAGCGTGAGAATACCCCTCCTCAGCCATTTCTTTACAGAGAATTGTTTTTCCGTCTTTTGAAATGGCTACCGAACAATTTTTGGTAGCGGTTTCTATATTAAGAATATAAGTCATTATTCTTTATCTACTTTTTTATCATTAGCCGCCGCTATTTTTACTTTATCACCAGAATTCAACTCTTTCGATACGGTATTGTATGGTCCAACTATTACGACATCACCAGGTTTTAAACCATCTGTTACTTCAATATTAGTATCGTCTTGAATTCCTGTTTTAATTATTCTAATTTTAGCTTTTTCACCAACTTTAAGAAAAACACATTCTAATTTTTTGATATTTTTTTGTTTCACTTCGCTTTCCTGAGCAGCTGGGTCGTCAACAGAAAATGTCTTAACAGCAGCTGTATCTGTCTTTACAACAATTGAACTTATAGGTATACCTACCACTTTTTCTTTTCTTTCTGTAATAATATCAACAGTAGCGGTCATACCCGGTCTAAATGGAGAATACGATGTAGGTTTTCCTGCTAATAAGTCTTGATAGGATTCTTTTACAATTCGCACTTTAACTTTAAAATTGGTGACTTGATTGGCTGTAAGAGCTGAACTTGCCGAGTTAGAAATACTTGTAACAATTCCTTTAAAATTTTTCTTTAAATAGGCGTCTACTTGCACACGAGCAGAATCGCCCACATTTATTTTTACAATATCATTTTCGTTTACATCAACTTCAACTTCCATATTATTAAGGTTGGCCACTCTTAAAATTTCAGTTCCTGTCATTTGCTGTGTGCCTAAAACTCGTTCTCCTAATTCTACATTTAGCATCGAAATAGTTCCGTCTGCTGGAGCATAAATAGTGGTTCGTCCTAGATTATCCTTGGCTTCGTTTACCGTAGCCGAAGCACTTTTTACATTAAAATAAGCCGATTCTTTAGCCGCTTTAGCGCCTTCAAAAGTGGCAATAGCTCTGTCCCAATCTGATTTAGAAATAATGCCTTTATCAAATAAAATTTTATTTCTATCATAATTTGCTTTAGCTTCTTTAAAAGTAGCATCGGCTTGGCTTAATCCCGCTTTAGTTTGTGACAAACCCGCAACAGTTCTGTTGTAACCTGAAGTGTATAAATCAGGATTGATTTTAACCAATAAATCTCCTTTTTTTACAACTTGCCCCTCTTTTACTGGTAAAGCAATGATTTCACCAGATACTTCAGATGAAATCTTTACCTCAATTTCAGGTTGAATTTTACCCGTAGCCGAAACAGTTTCAACTATTGTAATTTCATTTACTTTAGCGACTTCAACATCAAGCGATTTGTCTTTATTGCCAATAATTCCTTTTTTAGAAAGCACCAATAAAACAGCGACTACAACAACCGCTATACCTATTATGACATAAATTGATTTTTTTGACATGATTATTGTTTTTGAATGATTGGAATACCAAAGTAAAACTCTAACACTTTTACTTTAAAAATATAATCGTATTTGGTTCTTATTACTTCAGATTGTGCGTTGGAAAATAAGGTCTGAGCTTGATCTAAATCGAATACGTTCATCAACCCAACTGCATAGCGCTCTTTGGCATAATTAAATGATTCTTGTCTTGCCTCTAGTGCTGAAACAGCCGATTCATAGGAATTTAAAGCTCCTTTAGCATCTGTAAAAGCGGTATAAACATTTCTCTCTAAATCCAATTCTGATTGACTCAGTGCTAGCTTACTTCTTTCTAAACTAACTTTTGAACGTGCTACACTGTTTTTTACCGAAAAACCATTTAGTATAGGAACGTTCAATTGAAAACCAAAATTATGCCCTTTGTTTTCTGAAAATTGATCGAAAAAAGGCAATGGTTTTCCTAAAACTAAAGAGCGATTTGGTTGTAATACATTTACATTTGAACCTTCTACGAAACCAATTACTGAAGTAGGATTAGCAATATCGGGTTCAAATCCTGTAATTCTATCTGCATACCCTATCCTAGTGTTAAATCTATAAAAACCTTGAAGACTAGGCTGAAAAGCTCCTTTGGCAATTTTTAAATCTCTTTCAGCTAACTCTAAATTTGTTCGTGCAATTTTAACTTCAACTCTACTTTCTTTCGCTTTTTGAAAAATAGTCTCTGGAGAAAGTATCATTGTTGGGCTTTCTGAAACAGGATAATCGGAATCGGCAATTTCAAAATTTTTAAAATCATCCAATTGCAAAAGTTGGGCTAAGCTTAATTTTGAAATTAAAAACGTATTTTCGGCCGCAATAACTCTTTGTTTATTTGAAGCCACTGTTGCTTTTATGTCTAATAAATCGCCTCTTGGCACAGACCCTGCATTTACTAACTCTTCAGTTCGTCTCAATTGTCCTTCGCTGTTCTCGAGCTGTTGGTTTTGTACTTTAATGTTTTCTTTAGCAAAAAGAATTTGCAAAAAAGCGTTAGCTACATTTAATGAAACATCATCTTTCATTTTACTCAAATTATACTGAGCAGCAAGCATTCCTAAATTTGATCTTCTAAGTCGATTTTGGTTTTGCAATCCTTTGTAGATATCAACACCTGCAGTAAGTCCTAAAGATGTAAACTGAGTGGTTTGATTTTCTAAAAGACCAGTAGTTATATTTTGGTTCAAACCAATATTCCAAGAATGAGATCCATCGGCATTAATAGTTGGTAAAAAATTCCCAATAGCTTCATTCTTATCTATTGTTGCTAGTTGACTATCTAATTGGGATTGTTTTATGGATATGTTTTTTTCTAAAGCATAATTTACACATTCTTCAATAGTCCATTTTTTAGTCTGCGACTGCACTTCCTGACTAAATACAGCTATAAAAACGAGAGCAAAAAAAATAATCTTCTTCATATTTTAGAAATGAATGCTTAGCAAAGGTACTACAGATATTTAATATTTACTGAAAACAGAACAAATTTTTAGAATCAATAACATTACAGAGGTAAGTCTCAATTCCATTTAAAAAGTTACACTATTTTACAAATAAATCTAAAGCGATTAACTAATTTTACAGCACTAAATTTAAAAAAATGATAAAAAATATTTCTTGTTTCATTTTGCTATTCCTGCTGTTTTTTTTAGCAAGCTGCTCCTCAACTCAAAAAATTGCTGCTTTAAAGCCAGAACCTGATGATGCTTCGCCATTACTTTACGACAATGTTAACTCCTTTCTTAATTTGCCTATAAAGCTTAAACTTCAAGATGTGGCCAATCAAACCAATAAAATCCTTACTGGTTTAATTTATGAAGACAATACCATTGAAGACGACGATTATGAAGTAAAGATTTGGAAATTAGCTCCTATTACTCTTGAGAATGAAAACGGAAAAATTAAGACCGTCTTACCTTTAAAAGCTTTTGTAAAATATAGAATTGGGACCAATACATTAGGAATTGCATTATACAACACTAAGGAATTTAACTTTAACGGTAATGTAACTTTATTAAGCGATGTGGGCTTAACGAATTGGAAGTTAAAAACTAATACCGAACTAAAATCTTTAGATTGGAAGGAGAGCCCTACTGTTACCGTTTTAGGAAAAGCAATTCCAATTACCTATTTAATAAATCCAGCTGTTCGGCTTTTTAAATCTAAAATTGAAAAAAGTATTGATGAAGCCATCGAAAAATCGGTTGATTTTAAACCCAATGTTTTGGATGCTTTAGAAAAAGTTTGTAGCCCTTTCGAAATGAGTGAAGCCTATCAAAGTTGGCTTCGAGTAGTTCCTTTAGAATTGTATACCACAGAAGCTAAACTGCAAAGAGAAGTGATTTCGTTTGAAATGGGCTTGAAGTGCAATATGGAAACTTTAATTGGACAAAAACCTATATCAAAATTTGATCGCGACAAAATTGTTTTAAAACCCGTTCTAAAAATGCCTCAGCGTGTTTCTGCAAATATTGTTGCTGTTTCTGGCTATGAAGAAGCTTCGAAAATAATGACTAAAAATTTTTCGGGACAAACATTTGGAACTGGGAACAAAAAAATAACGGTTCAAAATGTGGCTATTTGGCATAAATCAGGTAAAATGATTATTGCATTAGATGTGATTGGGAGTTTAAACGGAAAAATATATCTCTCTGGGTTTCCTCAATACAATGATAAGTCGAAAGAAATTTATTTTGACGAATTGGATTATGCGATAGATACCAAAAACAAATTGTTACGAACTGCCAACTGGCTTGCTCAAGGTTATGTTTTAGCAAAAATTCGTGAAAGTTGCAGGTATTCCATAAAACCTAATCTAGAGGAAGGCAAGCAAAATATTCTTAAATATTTAAAAAATTATTCGCCAATGCCAGGAGTTTTTGTAAACGGAACAGTTGACGACATTCAGTTTCAAAAAATTCAATTAACCAACAAAGCTATTATTGCTTTTGTGAAAGTAAATGGCGATGTAACGATTACCGTTGATGGTATTTAACTATACTTTCTTTTTTGAATACAATCTATAGACTGCATAACCAATTGCAGCAACAAGTAAATATGGTATTGCCATTAGGTACACAATTCCATCGTTTACGGCTTGTGCTTTTGCAGTATCACCTTCACTTTCAATTGCGGCGCGACACATGGCACACTGTGCATTTGTTGTAAAAGAATAAAAAACAGAGAATAGCAAAAAAGCAAAAAAAACTATTTTCCTTTTTTTACTTCTATCTTCTAACTCCTCATTTCTTACTTTAGTACACATAATAAGGTGCAATCATCAAATATACAATAACACCAGTAACAGCTACATAAAGCCAAATAGGGAAAGTGATTTTAGCGATTTTTTTATGTGCATCGAAACGTTGCGCCAATGCCCTTACATAAGTAATTAATACTAAAGGTATAATAATTATTGATAAAATAATATGAGAAATTAATAAAAAGAAATATACATATCGAATTATTCCTTCTCCACCAAAAGGAGTTGAATCTGCCGTCATATGATAGGCTACATACATCACTAAAAACAGCACCGACAATCCTATGGCTATTTTCATTAATGTTTCATGCAACTTTCTTTTACCGTTTTTAATAGCAATTACGGCTGCTATTAATACCAAAGCAGTTATTCCGTTTGTTGTAGCATAAATTGGAGGTAAAAAAGATAATGGCTCAACATCATAACCAAAATCTTTCAACTTTACTCCAAATAAAATTGCCACCACCACTGGTATTACTATTGAAACAATTACTATAAATGTATTGTACTTTTTTTCGACTGATTGTGTTTTCATTATTCTCTTAGTAAAATGGCTATATCTTGTTGTATTGTTTGAACTCCTTTTGCTTCTAATCCTTCATAATATAAAGTAGGATTTCCGTATTCGTCTTTTCTGCATCTAATATTTCCTTGTTTATCGATTAACGCAAAAAATCCAGAATGCTCGAAACCTCCACTAACTTTACTATTTTCGCCTGCATATAAATTAAATCCTTTATTGGCAAGTTCATAAATATACTTTTTATCACCAGTTAAAAAATGCCAATTGGATGATTTTGCACCTAATAAATCTGCATGCTCTTTTAAAACTTGAGGGGTGTCATTTTGAGGATCGATAGTAATTGAAGCTATTCCGAAATTTGGATTTCCAAAAAATTTATTTTGAATCGTAACTAAATTTTTATTCATTTTAGGACAAATAGAAGGGCATTTCGAAAAGAAAAATTCAAGCACATACACTTTTCCATTATAATTAGCATTCGTAATTGTCTTATTATCTTGATTGGTTAATTTAAACTCTGGTGCTGGTCCAATTTTTACTAAACTTTGATCAGCAGTTCCTTTATTGATTACCTTATCTAGTCGATCTCCTTTAACAACAGAATTGGATTGAATTCTTGAAACTATTTTAGGTATCGCATAAATTCCAAAAACAAGAATAATAAACGAAATTCCTATGTACGATTTATTTTTGAACATTACTTTAAATTTGTCTTTTTGCGTTATTCCTTTTAAGAGCCAAACGGTATTCTGCCAATATCACTTTCACATCATCTGTCATTTCATTATACAAATCAGATGGAGAGAAAGTGTCGTATCCTTCTTTGTATTCGTCTTTGTCTTTTCTGCCTCTTAAATTTCTTTTCTTGTCAACGATATACACATATGAAGTGCCAAAATCAGCATTTAATTTCCCTTTTAATTTTAATGAATTATAATATTCTTGAATTTCATTAGTAGGAGCAAAAACAAAAATCCATCTCGATACGTCTGTTAATTCGCTTAGTCCTTTAAGAATTTGCTTTGCATCATCTTGTGTTCCTTCAGGAGCAATCATAACAAATTGAAAATCTTTAAATTCTCTATTTTTATTATATATTTTTTGATTGAGGTTAAAACAATTGCCTTTGTTACGCAATATATTTTCTCCTGTAAATCCCAAAACAGTAATTCTGTTGTTTAATGTTACTGGTTCACCGTTTAATGATTTCCATTGCGCTACATCTGGAATAGCTTTCGTTACTGTTGGCAAAGTCATAAAACTATTTACTCCTGTTGCAAAAAATAGATATGCAAATATGGGAAAAATAAAAAGGACAAAAAGAACTATATTTTTTTTCACGATAAATAAATAATTTAGTACAAAAATAAAAAAAGGCACGCAAAGCGTACCTTTTATTGAATTAATATCTTGTTAAAAATTCCATTTAATTGTAGAATTTTTGAAAATCTCAAAAATATAATCAGCTTCTACTAAAAGAATAAAAAGCAAATAAGCAACTAAAAAAATAATTGGACTAACAACAATCCATCTTAAACTGCTTTTCTCCCCTTCCATGTGCATAAATGCCCAAACAATATAATACGCTTTAACAAGTGTAAGAATTATAAATAACCAGTTTAGCAAATTCATACTTAAAAAAGTATTCATGTGTAAAGATTCTGGTTTTAAAATTCCAAAAATAACCTCTACTATTGTTATTACTGAAAGAATTCCAAAAACTTTCCAAATTCTTCCAAGGTTTGATTCGTGTGCGTGAGACATAATAATAAATTTTAAAAATTAAACTAAGTAGAAGAAAGTAAATACAAATACCCAAACTAAATCTACAAAGTGCCAATACAATCCAACTTTTTCAACCATTTCATAACTTTTTCTTTTTTCGTATGTTCCCATAAGAACATTGAAGAAGATAATAATATTAATGATTACCCCAGAAAAAACGTGAAACCCGTGAAATCCAGTTATAAAGAAAAAGAAATCAGCAAATAGCTTACTTCCATACTCGTTTCTTACAAGGTTAGCCCCTTCTACAACATAAAGTGCATTTGCTAATCTAGCTTCAGATTCTGCTCTAGTTAAAATAGTTTTATGTTTGTGTTTTGTTAATTCATGATTCACTTTAGTGTCGCTTTTTGCCGCTGCATCATCTTTATATAACACTTCAGTTCTGATAAGCAATTCTGGATGCGCTTTAAATCCTGCTTGAACTTCGGCAACTGAGTAAGAGGGCAATGTAGCTTCTTTCATAAACCAAGTTCCTTTACTTCGTTCTAATTGCGCTCTTTCTTCAGGTAAAGTAGCAGCAAAATCCTCGAGCTTTACTCTTTTGCCAGTATTATCAACAAACTGCAACAAACTTCCTCCTTTTGTTTCTACAGCACCATATTCGCCATGAATAAAGTTTTTCCATTCCCAAGCTTGTGAACCAACGAATATTAAACCTCCGATAATAGTAAGAAACATATAAAATGCTACTTTGCTTTTTTTCATTTGATGACCAGCATCAACAGCTAAAACCATTGTTACAGATGAGAATATCAAAATAAAAGTCATTAATGCTACATAATACATTGGTGCAGTAACACCATGCATAAATGGAAAGTGAGTAAACACTTCATCTGCTAATGGCCAAGTCTCAATAAATTTAAATCTAGAAAATCCGTAAGCTGCTAAAAATCCTGAAAAGGTTAAAGCATCTGATACGATAAAAAACCACATCATTAATTTGCCATAATCGGCTCCTAAGGGTTGATTTCCGCCACCCCAGGTTTTTTCTTCACTGTTTGCAGTTGTAACTGTCGCTCCCATAAAAGTTATTCGTTAAAAAGTTCCCAAATTTACATTTTTTTCTTATTTAAAGAAATATAAAAATAAAAACAAATAAACCCAAAGTAAATCTAAGAAATGCCAATACATTGTACCTAGTTCTATTCCAAGGGTTTGAGTTGAATTGTATTTTTGTTTAAAATGATTATAAATTATAATTAAAAGCGAAATTAATCCGCCAGCAAGGTGCGCTAAATGCACTACTGTTACTACATATAAAAAAGTTGTTGTAATGTTACTTGCTGTCCCGGTAAAATAATAGCCTTGTGCTACAACTTGTCCAAAACCCATAAATTGTAATAGTACAAACAAAATTCCGAGTGCTAAAGTAAGTAAAAGAAATGAAGTTGTTGCATTTCGATTGTCTTTTAGTATTGCTTTTTTAGCCAAATGAAATGTTATACTACAACTAATAATTACTGCTGTACTATAGAAAAATGCTGGCGGCATTTGAAAATCTTTCAACCAATCGAGTCTAGATTTACTTACTACAAAAGCGCTTGTTAATCCAGCAAACATCATGGTCATACTTACCATCGCTACTAATAAAAGTAGTTTATAAGATCGTTCTGTTCTTAATTTGTGTTCTTCAGGAGTCATCATAGTATCTATCATTATCGTAAAAATTTATCTAAAATGTAAACTATTTGTAGCAATGTAATATAGGAAACACTTACTAACATTAAGGTTCTTGCCGATTTTGTAGTTCTTAATTGATACAAACGAACGGCGTAAAACAACATCCACAATCCTAACAAAAGTATAGCAAAAGCAGCATAGTGTGTAATGTACAAGCTTCCTGTAAATCCTAACATAGGCAAAAGCGATGCAATTAGCAACCAAACAGTATATAAGATAGTTTGCAAAGCAGTCGATTTGTCTTTTTTTCCTGATGGCAACATAAAAAAACCTGCTTTTTCATAATCGTCGAACAAAAACCAGCCTATAGCCCAAAAATGAGGAAATTGCCAAAAAAACTGAATAAGAAATAAAGTTCCTGCTTCAATTCCAAAATTTCCAGTTGCTGCTACCCATCCTAGCATAAAAGGAATGGCTCCTGGAATAGCTCCTACAAAAACGGCTAAAGGCGTAACCGTTTTTAACGGTGTGTAAACGCTTGTGTATATAAATATAGATATGGCACCAAACATGGCCGACTTAGCATTGATGGTATACAACAAAACAATTCCAATAATCGTTAATGTACTTGCAATTAGCAACGCAGTATTTGGAGTCATTCTGCCTGAAGCAACAGGACGGTTTTTGGTTCTATCCATTAACGCATCCAGATCTTTTTCAATCACTTGATTAAAAGCATTGGATGCTCCTACCATACAGTAACCACCTACAGCCAATTTTAACAAAACAAACCAATCAATTGAATGAATATTGTAAACCCCAAGTATGTATCCTGCCAACGATGAAAAAACAACGCTTATGGCTAAACCAGCTTTGGTGATGGCTTTAAAATCAACATAAATAGATTTAAAGGAAATAGAATTGGTACTTACGTTCAATGCGGATTTCATTTTCTGTTTAAAAAACTGGTGCAAAGGTAATTTATAGTTCATGATTTAGCAAAAAAACAATTCATAAATAATTTTAAAAAAAGATTTAAACTATAACTATGAAGATCGATTGCGTTGATTATATTCTAAAAAAAAATTAAATGGTGTTTCTTGCAAAAAGAACATGAAAACTCATATAAAAAATAATGCCTAAATAAAAAATTTCTTAATAATCGAAATACCAATTAAAGATATCACTTCGTAAGCCTAAAGAAAACCAAGTGGTATCATTTTTAAATGCAGTTGCAGTTTCTTGATTAGGATTGAAATTCCTGTATATAAAACTCAAGAAAAACTTTAAATTGGTTTGAGGATTTACTAAATAACCGCCTTGAATATCAGCAATAAAAATGGAAGTTTTATTCCCTTGACCCACTTTTACATTGGTATCGGAAGGTCGTTGTTCATTATAGTTTTTATAAATATCTCCACCATAATTAAAAGTATTCTCAGTAGTATTAAAATCTAATCCTCTTGTTCCAGAAGTAATTTTGGCATCAGCAAAATACCGGTCTTTATGATAACGAGCCACAAATATAAATTCTCTAAAATTGCCTCCCCACTGATGTCCTAGACTTTGATTGCTATGTGCATAATTTGTTAAAGGGTCACTATGCGAATAAACATAAGGTCGCACATGATTCCATTCTAATTGCAGCAATAAATTTTCGACATTAAATGCATTGAAATATTTAACTCCGAGTTGATATCCAAACTTGTTTTTCCAACTTTGATTTCTAGCTTTAATATCACTCAACGAAAATTCATCTATCAGAAATTGAGCATATCCATTAATTTGATTGTTAAACTTGTATTTTGACGTCAATCCTAAAAGTGCATTTCCTGTTCTATTTGATGAAGCAAACTCTACTGATCGATAAAAAACAATTGGGTTTAGAAAACTCATTTCAAAACCTCTATTGTTAGTATTTGCCCATACTACTGATTCAAAAAAACCAATATTCCATCTCTTTGTTGCGTTCCAGCTCAAATAATGATTTGCCATATATTTATCAGTATAGGTTCTATCAATAGTTGCTTCTGTTCGAATATCTTTAATAAACATATAAGTATTCGTATATTTTATTTTCCAAAAAGTGGTGTTAATTTTAAAAAACGGAAGCGGACTTAATCCGTCAGTTGTGATTAATGAACGATAGCCGTCGCCAATAAAATTTCTTCCGTAACCCAATTGCAAATTAATAAATTTATTTGGTGTATAGGTTAGATTAGCTTCTGCTAAAGGCAAGTCGAAGGAATCGGCTTTAAATGATTTTACAATGCCTATTCCAGGAACTACGGCTGGATTTCCTCCGCTTGGTTTTATAAACCGTGAATAATCATTAAAATAATCGGCAAAACGCGCTTGACTTTCGTAAATAGTTGTAGTAAAGTTAAGTTGCTCTCCCAAACCTCCTTGGATTTGTAAAGCTCTTGTATTTATATAAGTCCTATTGGCAACACTAGGATTACTTATCCCGGTTTGTAAATCGAAAATAGGATTCATTGTAAACCAATAGCCCTCGCCTTGAATTTCGACTAGGTTTTCGTTAAATATCTTTCGACCCCACCACCCTGATTTCTTTTTTAACAACTTAGCATTAACTTCTTTTAGATTGAAATATTTAGAAACCTCGGCATAAGTAAATGGCTTAGAACTCGTATGATTATTGGCTCCTAATTGATTCATTGTCGCATCGAATTGCGCATAATAACTGTGTGAAAAAGGAATGTTTAAATGACTTTCGAACTTTGGATTCTTGAATTTATGATACACAATACTGTCGTACTCTATTAACTCTTTGTCTCTGTTTTTGTAGAAATTTTTAGAATTTATTATTTTTAAGGAATCTGCTTCGGCGGCAATTTGCGCTTGACTTTTTTGCGGAATGGCAATATTAATAGAATATTTAGAATACGTAGGCTTACCGTTAAAAGTGGGCGGTCCTATTTGAGGAAACTGTTTAAAAACTCTTTTTGATTCTTTAACCAACTCATCATCAACAGCATCAACATATTGCACATTAAATTTACCGTTCTCGTCTACTTCAAAAAGAACAATAACATTTCCTTTAAAATTACTGTTTGTTAAATTCTCAGGAACTTTAAAATTAGTATAAATAAAGTCTTGCACTTGAGTATAAAAACACGTTTCTAAGTCTTTATTGTATTGATTTTCACAACTTGAAAAAACAGGAAACTGTTCTGAGTTTTTAGTAATTACTTGAGCACTCGAAAAAATCGAATACACCAAGAAAAGAAAAATTGAAAAATATTTGTTCATATTGCAATACTAAGATAATAATTTAAATAATCATCATTGAATAGTGTGTATTGTATCTAATACCGATTATGTATTAAATATAGTCCAATAAAGATGGACTATTTTCATACTATATCGGCATTATACCATAAACTATTGGACTATTTTACAAATGTTATTGGTATAATTTCATATAATTGAATCGAGATAGAAATAATTTTCATGGCATAAAAATAAAAAAATCCCGCCTAAGCGGGAAATTTAATTTCTATTTAATTTGAATATCCTTTTTTGTAAAATAATGACCCCATAAAACTAATATAAAAACAGCCCCTAATGCCCCTGTAGTATTTGCTATTACGTCTAGCAAATCGCCTTTTCTCGTTGTTGTAAATAAACTTTGAGCAATCTCTATAAGTACTCCATAAAAAAAAGAAGCTAAAAAAACCTTTAAAACTAATGCTTTTGAGGAATTATTTCTATTTGACGACTTGTTATTAAAATACAAAAACCAAAGTATTGTAAAAACAAAATAAAAAATAAAATGCACGTATTTATCTGCCGATTTAACTCCAATACTTGGAAGTTTTTTAAAACTGGTTAAACAAAGAAAAGCGATAAGTACCGTCCAAAATTCAGCCAACCATAAATAAAAATACTTACGCACCAATAAGTTTTGCATACTCTTCACTTGAAAGTAATTCGTCATAATCTGAAACGTTTGCCACTTTCACTTTAATCATCCATCCTTTGCCATAAGGGTCAGAATTTACATCTTCAGGACTACTTTCTAATGCATCATTGAAAGCAATTATTTCTCCAGTCATTGGCAAAAATAAATCTGAAACTGTTTTTACCGCCTCAACAGTTCCGAAAACTTCATCTTTTTCTAAAGTTTGATCGAGTGTTTCAACTTCTACATAAACAATATCTCCAAGCTCCTTTTGTGCAAAATGAGTGATTCCTATTGTTGCAATTTCTCCTTCAAGAATTACCCATTCGTGGTCTTTAGTGTACTTTAAATTTGATGGTATGCTCATTGTATTATTGTTTTTATTGTTGTGTATGTTTTTACAAAGGTAATTATTAGTTAACAAAGATTATCTCATTATTTTTAATTTCCAAAGTTATATCTCAGAGTAAATCCTCCTCGAATATTTGTAATGGGAAAAGAAGTAGAAATAACTGCTTTTGAAAACGAATGATCGTAGTAAAAAATTACTGTTAAATTCTTACTAAAAGTATAATCGGCAGTTAGTCTTGCCGACCAAATATTTTGTCCACCTGAAAGTAAATTGTTGTTAAAATCTAAATATCGAACAATGGTTTGACTATTTCTGTATGAAATATCGGTTTTGATATTAATATCGCTTTTTATAACTCCTGTTGGACTATCGGCTAATCGAGATGAAAAAATCACGTCTTTAATTCGATATCCTAATCCAATGATATATTCTAATCCTCTAGTTTCAGTTAGCAAGTTATTATCGAAACTCATTGATAAAGCTCTGTCTTTTCTCATTTCGGCTAATACTTTTACAGAGTTTTTCATTTCAAAATCCAATCGAACTAGCGGATTAAATTGCTCTACTAAATTGATGTTTGAAATCAAGGTTTTATTAAATACATTCCCCCCGGAATCCGCATTTAAAGTTCCATCAGATTTGAAACCAGAAGGTGCTTTGTCATATTCGAAATTTGAACGAAACGCATTTACAGTATAGGAAGCTTTGTAGCTATTTTGAATAGAGAATCGTTTGAATTTGTCTTTGAAGAACTTGTAACGCATTAAACCGCTATATTTTATATTCCAGTTCGGAATAGGAATGTTTCTAAAAGCATCTAAAGAAACACCTGATGCTTCTTTTCCTGAATAGGCTGCTAAAAAGGAAGGTAATAATACAGACTGATTGTTTTTACCAAAACCTACAGGAAAACCGTTGTTTGCAATAATTATTTTTCTTTGCGGATTATTTGGATTACTTAGTTCTTTCTCCTCAGCATCTGGATCCTCTGGCGGAAGTGCACTGGCATCATAACGTTGTATTGCTCCTCCATAAAAATTTTGAGCCAATCGATCGGCAACTACCAATCGATTTGTTTTTAAGTCTTCGAAAGCCTCTGAAAAATTTTCATCGCTTTTGCTAAAAGCGGTTTTTAATAAAACCGTCGAAATGGAGAAATTTCCAAAACTATATGGCGATCTGGAATTGTATTGACCACTGGTTACATCGTATTGTTCAGAGAAATTATCTACGAAGGTTCTATCGGCTAATAAATCAATTTTTAAGTCGGGAAACAAATCGACATTAGCAGTAAAGTTGAGTGTTTTACTGGTGATTTGAGTGAAATTTTGATTAAAATCGGGGTAGTTGGTTAACCAACCGTTTTTTGCCGCTTCAAATCGAACATCCTCTTGTCCTCCAAAAACAAAACCTAATGAAGGTCTTGTTGACCCGAAAAATCCTAAACCTGGAGTAAATCCTGGTAATGTTGTCCCTCTGTTTTCAGTATAATTTACCTGAACATTTTTTACACTCGTTAATACACCTATTAGTCCATCTAAAAACACATTTCCTTTAGAAATAATTTGAACAGGTGTTTTGTTTACGATTTTTTCACCTGGTTTAGGAGGAGCAGCTGCTCTTGGCGTAGCTTTTTTAGATTTTTTAGTCAATCCAATGTATTTATAAAAAGAATCCATGTTGAAAGCTGTATTCAATCTATGTGAACCTGCATTTTGTATGGTATTTCCTAAATTATATTTGGTTACAACACCTAGTTCATTTTCTATTTCTAATTCAGAAAGTGCAATTGAAGCGCGTTGCCAGCTATAATCTCCTGTGTAAGAGTAAGTCGATTTTATAAAACTCAAAGCTGGAATTTTATTAATTGGCAAATCATAATTTACAACCAATTGTTGGGTACGCAAATTAGGGTCTCCCATGTTCCAATAATCAGTATATAGATTAACTGTATTTATAGGATTATTATTCTCGTCTAGATAATTTCTTACAATATTACTTGATGAAGCGGTGTAGTTTAGTCGTAACGATTTAGCTAGATTATAATTAAATCCGTATTGATAATTGAACAAAAAGTTCCTTCTATATAATGGATCTAAAGCAATACCTTCTACTTCTACTTGCCTAAACTGTTGTTTGTTGTACTGTCGTATGATATTGCTACTAAAAGAAATATTTGTTGGTAAATAATTAAAATTAAAATCACTTAATAATTTCCAATACTCACTTTTTTTCATGAATTTGGCTTTTTTAAATGGTTCAACAGGTTTTGATTGAAAAGCAAACGTATAATCAACGGTACTATTCACTTGTTGATCAATAAAACTTTCGATTTCAAAATTATGACGAACGGTTTCATTGTAAGAATGGGATAAAGTAAGATTTTCAGGGTCGTAAATATGTTGCTTTTGTTCTGGACCTCTTTCTTTTCTTACTCCTATAAAATTGATACTTTTAAGCTTAGTATAATCTATTGCTCTGTTTTCAATATTGTCTTTTTCGGCTTGATTAGGAGTTACGTCTAATAATTGCTTCAATTTTATATCTTGATTAAACGGATCATATTGCGGCGTAATGGTTTGTTCTCCAACAGCATAATTAAACGGAAGGTTGATTCCCCATTTTTTTGGCAATAATTTTCCTAAACTAAAATTAGTTACGATGTTGTACTGTTGAATGGCTTCTCTGCTTCTCTCGTTTGGTCCTTGTTCTAATGCGCCAAAACCAATGGTGCTTAATTTACCAGTGGCTGAAATAGTAGCAAAATCGGCAATATTGGTATCTATATTTAAGAGTGCTGCCATTCCGCCGTTGTTATCCATTTCGGCCAACCTCAGTTCGTTAAACCAGACTTCACCTTTTATTTCTCTTTCTATTAAATCTATTCCTGAAGGATTTTTACCACCACTTGTATTGTTTTTAACACCAACCATTAAAGTTCGAATTAATCCGAAATTAGGATTTCCTCGTACTCCGATCTTCATTTTGTTTGAACCATCTTTATAGAAAATTTCATTTGGTGCTAAAAATCCTCCTGATTTCAGAAAATCTCGTAATTTAATTTTTAATTCTGTTAATAAATCTAAAGGCAAATCAATTTCATTGCCTTCAGGCCAAATTGATTCTGGTGATGAGGCAGCGGGCGCTGTTACTTGTAATGGTATTTCTATTTGATAAAAATTATCTGTAAAATCGTTACCAAAACGAATAAAACCCATCATTTCGTTATCTTGTAGAGGAGTTGAATCTCCTTTTAGAGCTTCGGCATGCAAGAACATTTTAAGTTTCTTAAATTGACGCATGTCTACACTTACATTTTTAAAAACTGCTCTTGAATCGCCGGGTTCTAAGCCTGTTTTGTCAGTAAGTATATCAGGTTTTCCAAGCACTCTTAAAGCCAAAGATTGCTCATTTTGGTTAATAATCGTATTGTTATTAAACAATTGTTCTCTGACTACACCGGGAGGAGATACATATTTTACTGGCTCTCGCGCCCCGTTTTCTTGAATGTTTACTGATTGCACATCAAAATCAGTTTCATCGTCATCGTTTATTGCTTTATCTTCTAATGGGTCTAATGTGTTTAAATACCTTCGCCATTCTCCTCTCACTAAGTCAAGTGCTCCAAAACGAACCGTTATATCATCTTCAAAACCGGTCATAAAGATTCTCATAAATCGAATAGATCTAAAATCGGTTATAGGACCAATCTTGTTTTCAAATTGTGTTACAGGAATTTTAAACTGAATCCATCTCGCTTTTGTTGTCTCTCCAAAAGACGACCCCGGAATTGCAGCTTCAACTGGTAAAACATTAGTAACAAACTTTGTATTTCCAACATCCATTCCTGGTTTTATATCAATGCTATATTCATAATACGCATTATATCCATCCATGGTATTGTCTCTATTTATGTCTTCAATATCAGGAAGTGTGTTGCTTCCTCTGTTAGTATCAGAAATAGTAACAGGAGAGTTCCCCTGAGTTCCGTTGTAACTCTTGTAACGATCTAAAACACTTCCTTGAGCACTTAAGAAAAACTCGTAATTATCAGCAGCTGGATCTGACAAACTTGCAAAATTAGTATATACATTTCCTTCACCAATATCTGACAATCCATCTAAACCAATGTCTTGTATGGCTCTATTACCTTCATTAGTATCAAATGCATATACTAACGATTGTGATGCTGGAACTTTTCCCCAAACCGTATTATAGGTTAATTGATTGGTTCCTGCTTCTGGCAAACCGTTTTCAAATTGTTTCCTACCGTCTTTTAAAATATCTTCTGAAATAGAACCTAGATTAAAATAAATTTTTCCGGTATTTGTACTGGTATTTGGCAAATCTCCATTTCCTTCTCCGTATGGATCTAAAACCCAAAACTGAATGTACTCTACGTTTCCTAGTTCGAAATTGGTTGAGTTTAAGGCTCTCATTATTCCTCCAAAATTTTCCTTTGGATTGGGTAATAAATTGGTCTCTTTTGCTAATTCATTATTATTGTAAGGCCCTCTTTGTTTAGGGTAATAGGTTAAATCGAGTGTGCTAATTACTTGTGTCTCTCCTAAAGCAATATCAGTTACTGGTAATAATTCTCTGCTAAAAATTCTTCTAGTTTTGTTTAATGATAAATCGTCTACAGAAACACCTGTAGGCCTTTGCTGGTAGAAAATTGGATCAATACTATACCAATTCAGTTTTGCTCGTTTATCGCCGTATTTTATATCGTTTAAATCAGCTCCAAAATCGTTATAGGTACTTTCTGCATCTCTAACCGGTACTGAAGATAAACTCCAAGACTGAGGTGATCGTAAATCAATAGTGGTTTGAGACCCTTCAAAATCATCTACGTAAATAGTGGATTCTCCTTCAAATCTATCTGCCTTTGGAGAGTCTGGTTTTAAGAAAGCAACCTCACCCCTAACCGATAAATTAGAAGGTACATCAGTATCAATATTAGGCAACTTATTGATTACTCTAGTAAAAAAAGGAACTTCGGTTGAAAAATTAGTGTTTGCACCAAAAATGGTATTATTAACTGATTCTTGACCAAAACTTGATTTTTGAGTCAAAGGTCTTTCGGTCATTTTTAAAAATGAAGCACCAAGAGTAAAATTTTCAGAAAATTTATGCTCAACATTTACTCCAAAAAAACGTCTTGTTTGTTGACCAAAAACCGAATTGTTTTCTACCGAAACCTGAATTGGTGTATTTGATGCTTTAAGAGCTGGATCTAATATTTGTACTCTTCCTGCCTGATAATTTACACTATAATCTATTCCTTCTTGTAAAACTCTACCGCCTGCAGTAACCACTACCGAACCTTGGGGAACATTAAAAGCACCTATTGGAATTCCGTCTCCTCCTGTAGATTTAAACCTTCCTCTTAATTGAAATTTATTTTTATCACCATCTTCTACAGCTAAAGATTGGGTTTTTCGATATAAACTTCTGTAGACATACTTTTTCTGATTAGCATTAAAAGTGGTAGTTAAATCCTTTGGCTCATTATAATCTTCCGTTGGACTTGTTCTTAATTTATCAAATAGTAATTTTCCGAAAGGTTCTACGGTAGTAAATATTATTCTTCCGTTTTCTCTATCGACGGTAAGCCCTTGAATAAAATCAAAAAATCCATCGCCACCAGCTTGTGGATCATTGTTGAAATTTAATTTATCGAGATTAAAAACTTTAAGTAATGGAGTCTCAGCAACTTTATCTTCTGGTTTTGAAGGGTCAGGAACTGGAAAATTTGTACCTGGAACTGGAGAAATATAGTTAATTGGTGATGGGTCTGAATAAAGAATATTAAATTTAAAATCTTGTTGTTCTAATTGAAAAGCTCCAGGAATTTGATAAATGTTTTTCATCATGATGTTCCAAATTGGCTTTTCGACATTTGTTAAATTACTTTTCAGCATTTTAAGTATTAATGTCTGTGATGTGATAGATTCTGGTTGGCCAGTTGTCGGGTTAATAGCACCGGCTTGAGTGGCATCTACTCCATCGTTACCAAACTCTCCAACTTGAAAAACTTCATTACCAATCGTGTATTGATAAGCCACAGCTAAAACTTCATCGTTTGCCAAACGTTGTTGTAACGATATGTATCCTAACTGAGTATGAAATGTATATTCGTTTGGAGTCAGTTTTCGAGCATTTTCTAATTTTGAATAATCCTGACCTTCAATTGGAACATTATTAAATCCTGCATTTGAAGTTGCAATATCACGAATACCGGAATTTAACAAACCTCCACCAGTGGTAATTAATCCTGGGTCATATAGATTGTTTTTATTGTCTACTGGTTTATTATTTTCACTATCAACGATTGCATTGGGTAAATTTGTAAAAAATCCTGTTGGTACTGGATCTAAAGACACTATATCTATATTAGTAAGTCCTGCTAATTGTCCTTCTCCTAAATCTTGTAAAGCAATAATATTTCTCAAGTTATTATTGTTTGTACTTACACGATTTTGACGATTGGTAATCCAAACTTCTAATCTGGTAATTTGTACTCTGCTATTTATAAAGGGATAATTTTTTAATGATGAATCGTATTTGTTTCTAAAATATTGCGATAAAAAAAAGTGCCTATCGGCGTCATAATCTAAACCAAACAAATCAAATTCTTGAATGGTTCCTCCGCCTTGAGCAGTAACGGTTCTGGTTTGCGATTTTTGTTCAGAAAATATCCCTGTAACAGTAGTTTTGCCAAATTGCAATTGCGCTTTTACCCCAAACAAACTTTGAGCACCTCGAATTAATGAACTATTTAAAGGTAAACTCACATTACCAACTTCAATTTTTTGTATAATATCGTCTTCAGTTGGGGTATATTCTAACTTAATTAAATTTTGAAAAGCAAAAGTAGATTGGGTGTCGTAATTAGCATTTACATTTAATCGTGTTCCTACTTTTCCTGTCAAACTCATGCTGATTCTTTGTGCAAAATCAAAATTAGTAACCGATCTATTTCTGGGCGAAAAAGCTGGATTGTCTTGTTTAGAATGACGAAAACCTAAATCGACCTCAACAGAACCTGTCGGTTTTACATCGATAGTGTTGCTGCCAAAAATAGATTCGAAAAAACTTGAATTGACATAATATCTTGGCAGTAAATCTTTTTTTGCCTCTTCACTACCTTCTTTTTTCCCATCGATTGCATCAGATTTCTTTTTGAAATAATTTCGCATCGATTCCCTTAAAACCAGTTGCTCGTATTCTTTTGGAGTTAGGATTATGGGGTAATTAATATTAAAGCCATCTACACTATTGGTATAAATGTACCTGTCAGTAACAGGATCATAAGTGTAGGCTTCAATAATACTAGGAGGGTTTTTAAGTTCTAATCCTCCTTTTGTATATCCTTTTACGATAGTGTCTTGAATAGGCTCAGTTTCTTGAGCATTTGTATCAATACTAAAAGCTAAAAATAGTATGTAAATACTAATTCTTGAAATAAATAAAAAAAAATTTAAATAGTATGTTTTCAAGTATTATAAATTTTTTAAAGCTTGTTTTATTATTGATTCAACGGTGGTTTCAGAATCTAAATTGACAATTTTATCGACTACTTTTTCTGCTAATTTTTTGTTAAAACCTAAAACCTCTAGAGCACATAACGCTTCTTCCTTATTTGTATTGTTTTGAAACATGGAAACTTCATCAATATCATATAGTTTTAACACTTTATCTTTTAAATCTAATATGGCTCTTTGTGCGGTCTTCATTCCAATTCCTTTGATGGACTGGATGGTTGATACGTCTCCAACTGCCAAGGCTTGAATAATTTGTTTGGGATCAAGTGAAGACAACATCGTTCTGGCAATACTGGCTCCTATACCAGAAACAGACAATAACATCTTAAAAATTTCTCGTTCTGACTTTTCTACAAACCCAAATAAAGTATGAGAATCCTCTTTTATTTGTAAATAAGTAAATAATTTTATGGTATCTGTCTGAGGTATTAATGAATATGTATGTAAAGAAATATTCACATGATAACCAACACCGCCACAGTCTATAATGACTTCAGTTGGTGTTTTTTCTATTAATTTTCCTTGTAAATGTGCTATCATTATATATTTGTGCAATCAAATTTAACAAAAATTTTTAACTGCAATTATTTTGTGAAATTAGGTTTTAAAATTTTATTTCAAAATCTTTAAGCCGACTCATTTTTTCTTGAGCATCAACAACTGCTACCGCAGCCATATTTACCATTTCTTCAACACTTGCCCCTAACTGAAAAATATGAACTGGCTTTTCCATTCCTAACATTATTGGGCCAATGGAATCAACTTTATACAACTCTTTTAATAATTTGTAAGTAATATTTGCTGATTCTAAATTAGGAAAAATTAAGGTATTTACTTTTTTATCTGCTAATTTAGAAAAAGGGAATTTTGCCTTTAACATATCTGAATTCAAAGCAAAATCAGCTTGAATCTCTCCGTCAACAACTAGGTCTGGAAAAAATTTATGCAAGTAGGCAACTGCTTCTCTCACTTTTGAGGTGCTTTCATTATCAGAAGATCCAAAATTAGAATAGGAAACCATTCCAATTACAGGTTCCATTCCAAACATTCTAACGGTGTTAGCGGTCATCAAAGCAATTTTTGCCAAGTCATCAGCAGAAGGATTTGGATTGATGGCTGTATCTGACAAGAACATTGGGCCACGATTGGTCATCATCATGTTTGCAGTTGCAAAAATAGTTATGCCTGGTGCTTTACTTATTAACTGCATCATCGGCTTTACTACCGAAGGATAACTTCTAGAATATCCTGTGACTAATGCATCCGCTTCTCCTTCATTTACCATCATCGCGCCAAAATAATTTCGTTCGCGCATCCACTTTTCTGCGTCTAATAATGAAATTCCTTTGCGCTGTCTCGATTTCCAAAAAATTTCAGCAAAATGCAATCTTCTTTTATCTTCTTCTTTATTTTTAGGATCATAAATAGGAACCTCAACATCAAAACCCAATTCTTTTTTTAGTTCTAAAATGATTTCTTTGTTTCCTAACAAAATAGGGAATCCTATTCTTTCTTCTAAAACAATCTGTGCCGCTTTAAGTACATCAAGATGATCGGCTTCTGCAAAAATAATGCGTTTTGGATCGTTCTTAGCTCTATTGGTCAAAAGACGCACCATTTTATTATCAGAGCCTAAACGGTCTAACAATTGTTCTTCATACAAATTCCAATCTTCGATAGGTTGAAGTGCCACACCAGATTCCATTGCCGCCTTAGCCACAGCAGGCGCCACTTTAGTTATTAATCTTGGATCAAATGGCTTGGGAATAATATAATCGCGGCCAAAAACAAGTTTAGTTTCTCCATAAGCAATATTTACTTGCTCTGGCACACTTTCTTTAGCTAAAGCGGCAAGGGCTCGAACCGCAGCCATTTTCATAGCTTCGTTAATTTTTGTTGCACGAACATCTAATGCTCCGCGAAAAATATACGGAAAACCAAGTACATTATTTACCTGATTAGGATGATCTGATCGCCCTGTTGCCATAATAATATCTTTTCGAGTAGCTATAGCTAAATCGTAAGCTATTTCAGGATCAGGATTTGCCATTGCAAAAACAATAGGATTGTTAGCCATTCCCAATAACATTTGTGGTGTCATGATGTCTCCTGAAGATAATCCTAGAAAAATATCAGCTCCTTTTAAGGCTTCTTCTAGAGTTATTGCTTCAATATCTTGAGCATACTTTTGTTGTAAATTAGATAATGAAGGGTTGTTTTTTGTTAACAGTCCTTTGCTATTGAACATAAATATATTCTCCTCTTTTACACCCAATAACACATATAAATCGGCACAAGCTAGTGCTGCAGAACCCGCTCCTGAAACCACCATCTTTACATCTTCAGCTTTTTTATTGGCTAATTCTAAAGCATTTATTAATGCCGCCGAAGATATAATTGCAGTACCGTGCTGATCATCGTGCATGACTGGAATATTTAATTCGGCTACCAAACGTCTTTCTATTTCAAACGATTCAGGTGCTTTTATGTCTTCTAAATTGATTCCTCCAAAAGTTGGCGCAATATTTTTTACCGTTTGTATGAATTCTTCTACATCTTTAGTTCCAATTTCGATATCAAAAACATCAATATCAGAAAAAATCTTGAACAATAACGCTTTTCCTTCCATTACTGGTTTCGAAGCTTCAGGACCTATATCGCCTAATCCTAATACAGCAGTTCCATTGGTTATAACAGCAACTAAATTCCCTTTTGCCGTATATTTATAAACGTCGTTTACATCATTTGCTATTTCTAAACAAGGTTCAGCCACACCTGGCGAATAGGCTAATGACAAATCTCTTTGTGTAGCATATTTTTTGGTAGGTACAACTTGTATTTTTCCCGGTGTAGGTTTGGCGTGATATTGTAAGGCTTCTAATCTTTTGCTGTTCTTATCCATTAGAATAATTTTATGTTTCGACCTACAAAGGTAAAAGTCTAGATGTAAAAAGGAAATTTTTAAGGAGATAGTTTTGCAAAGTTTTCATATATTGTTTACTGATTTAAAATATAAATGTTAATATATTCAAACAACAACTCTAACATTCTTTACTATGATAGGCAAACTATTCATTATAACAAAAGAACATAAAAAACAAAAAAGCCCTTCATTTAGAAAGGCTCTTTGATGCTATGAAAAAAAACTTTTCGTTTTATTATTGCTTAATTAATTTAAAAGATTTAATACTATTATTTTCATTGACAACTTTTACTAAATAGATTCCTTTTATTAATTCACCAATTTCAAATTGATTGTCTTTTAAATTTTTTGCAAATGTTTTTACTAGTTGACCTGTAACGGAAAAGATTTGAACTTTATTTACATTAGTATTTAATGTAAAATATTTTGATGTTGGGTTTGGATGCAATTGAATTTGAGTTGAAGCATCAAAATTAGTTCTTGATAACGTTGAAGGTTTGTTGCCAAACATTCTGAAACCTCCAGATTCAATAGTAATCTTATCAGTTGTCGTTACAACTTCAAAAGATGAATTGTCCATTAAATTGTACCAAGTCCCTACATAAGGGAAATTTCCTGTAATGTTTTGAGATGTTGTACTAAAATTAGACAAAATTACTACGTTCTTAATTGTGTTTGCTTCAGTAATTGAGTTGTCAAAAATATAAATAGAGGGAGTAAAATTGCCTGAGTTTAAAGTAACACTACCATTAAATACAGGTTCGTTAATTTTCAATGCATTAATTCTAGCATAAGTATCATATAATGCTTTTCTTTCAGGAACAGCCATCCAATTTTCAGTCCATTGTTTAACATGTTTCGTGTATAGTTTACAATCGCCTGGCCTAGTGTTCGATTCATCGTTAACCGAGCCGTCGGGACAAGTATATATAGATGAATCCCAACCCAATTCAGCAAATTGCCATAGCATTTTAGGTCCCGGAATTGGTGTAGAAATTGCTGCAATAGAAGCCATTCTTTTTAAGGCTCCATTTAGTGATTTTATTTCTGCTGATGCCCCGTATTGACGCGCTTGAAACATGAGTCGGTCTTTATCATGGCTTTCAGGGTAGCCTATTACACGTCTGCCTGTAAAACCTTTACTAGTATTTAGCATTCCTGAAATGTTTTTATTTCCACCATTGCCTTCTATTAATTGTGTATAAGGAGCAAATTGCTCACTCCACATCATTACCCCTTTGCCTTCAGCAATTTTATAATTTGCCCATTGTTGTTCTTCGTTTGAAGCACCTAAATGTTCAAATATTGCATAATGGTTAGGGTCTAACTCCCAAGAATAATCTACATATTTTTTCAATACATCAACCCTGTCTTGTTGATACCTATTTGTACAATTTTGATCGCTGGGAGTACAATTTTGTGTAACTCCCTTTGTTAAATCCCATCGAAATCCATCAATCTTAAACTCGTTAATCCATTGTTTTTGAATCCTATTCATATAATATTGAGTCAATGGACTTTGGTGATTCAAATCGGTTCCAACACTGTAGGAATGCTTTGCTATTTGATTGGTATAAGGGTTTTCACTCGTTACACCGTTAGACCATCCATCATTATCAGTATCTGTCATCCACATTCGTTCTATTGGCGAACGACCAAACACATGGTTTGGAACTACATCTAAAATTACTGCAATTCCGTTTTGATGACATAAATCGATTAACTCTTTTAACTTAGCGGGAGGACCATATCGTTTATCTAAAGCCAAATGATAGGATGTGTTATAGCCCCAACTTTCGTTACCTTCAAACTCCATCACTGGCATTAACTGAATAGCGTTTATGTTAAGCCCTTTTAAATATTCTATTCTATCTATTAAATCTTGATAGGTTTTGTTCACATCAAAATCTCGAACTAGAGCCTCATAAATAATTAACTTCTCCTTAGCTGGTTTAACAAATGGCGCAAATGAATTCGTCCAAGTGTAACTTCTAAAAGTATTGGTTCCTGTTTGAACAACGGTTACATCTCTATCTTGCCCAGCAGGATAATCAGGTAAATTAGGATACACTCCCAAAGCTTTAATTTCAGGATCATCATAATTATTTAAAACTAATGTAGAAAAAGGATCTGCAGTTTTTACTAAAGATGGCGAATTGACTGGGCGATTGGTGTTGTCTACCACCCAATATTGAAAAGTATAAACTTGTTCAGGTGTTAATTCATTTATGGTTATCCAAAATTTTCCTGTAACAGGGTCTTTTTTCATGAGATAATTAGCCGTTGGGTTCCAATTATTAAAACTACCAGCTATATAAACAAAATCTTTTAATGGTGCATTTAGTACTAACGTTACTTTTGTGTCATCACTTGAATAGTTTACTCCGTCTTCTGTATTTAGAGGCTGATTTTCAAGTTCAGGAGTTGCATTTATTATAACGCTAAATTTCTTCACAACTACTTTAGTACCTTGAGAAATGGTTAGCGAGTAAAAGGTATTTTCAGTAAGGTTTGTTAATGGAAAAGAATAACTCGAAACATCATTGCTAGAGTTAATTTCTGTTCCATTGGCTTTTAAAACATAATTAGCATTTCCTCCTGTATTAGAGGCTTCAACTGTAAAACCAGTCCCACTATCGATAATTTGGTTCGTATTTGCAACTGTTGGTGAAACTAAATCAACTTGAAAAGCACCAACGTTAAATAAAAAATCAATTGACTTAGCTGAGCCATTTAAGGTTTTAGCTAAAACACCAATTTTTGCGATTCCAGTAGTATTGTAATACACTGATGGGGTATAAGTAAACGCATACGTACTACTGCCTGTTTGTATTAACTTACTAGAGGCTGAAGACGAGGTCCAAGCACCATTATTAGGTGTGCCGATATTTGCTCCATTAGCATCTTGAGCCCAAGCCCATAAGTACAAATCAGTGGTTACCGGATTGGTAAGTTTAAAGCTAATGGTTACTTGTTGATTTTCTTCAAACAAAACGGGATTAACAGTTGCTACCGCAGTGGTGACCTGAGCAAAACCGAAAAAATCAGTTAGGAGAAAACAAGATAACAATATGATTTTTTTCATAACTTAAAAGTTTTTAAGATAAAAAAGGGCTATAAAAAATAGCCCTTTTCTAAAAGATTTTAGTAATACCTATTCTACCAATTCTAGTTTATAGGTATAGGCTCTTGGTTTACTTACATCCAAAGTGATTTTGTATTTTTGTTTTGTACCGTCATTATCACCTGCTAATTTGATACCTCCATCTGTTCCTGTAACATTAGTGAGGGATGGACCTACTAATCCTAAAGTAGTAACTAATTTACTTGTTCCTGGAGGAATGTTTTTAGGTTCATTCCCTGCTAATTCTCCAGTCCAATCATTAGATCTAAATCTTAAAAGACGACCTTTAAATAAGTCTATAGTAATAGTCCAAATATTAGAATTGTTTCCAGCCATAGGTACTACAGCTGCTGGAGGTAACTTAACCGCGGTCCCGAAAACGCCAAAAGTTTTATAAAACTGTGTCGTATATTTTAACCCTCCGGGTGTTAAATCTGCTGTAATATAATAATTTCCGGCAGTAGGAATATTTATATTTGCTCCTCCACCTTCAACAAGCACTCTATCAGCACCCGCTCCATAAAGTAATGCTCCTGTAAAATCCCCACAGCCGTCTGGTTTATAAAACTTATAATCACCAGGTTCTAAATACATATATCCTTCAAAATCATTTATATTTTGAGAACCAGAAGAAATAACTTTTGGCGCACTTAATGGTAAACTTCCCTCTTTTACAAAAGCTAATGTTTTTGGCAGTAAAGAATAACCTGTTACAGTAATCATAATAGGTGATGACTTTTGAATGAGTTGATTACCAGGTACGTTTCCAAGAACCGACTCTATCGTTATTTCAACATTCATAGGACTACATTTAAATGTTAATAGTCTGCTTAATAAATTATTAAATTGTTTAATTGTTAAAGTGCTATCTGTTACGGTTCTTGATATTACAGACTTCACTAAACGGTCAGGATCATCTCTTTTAGGATCATCTCTATCTTTAACAATTATGTTGTATACCAAACCTGTTGTTCCTGTGTTTCCTGTCGGAACGCCATAATCAGCCCTGTCCCATTCTAAATCAATAAAAGTTTGACTATCATTTTCCTGCAACAAAACACTTGGCGGTGCAGATTCAGAAACATCACGCAGCTCAAATCCATTCAATACAGCCACGGGCTCTTTATCATTTGTACAGGATACAAAGGATACGAGTAAAAAAGCAAAAAATGTTGTTTTTAAAATATTTTTCATTTATTCAAAAATTAAATATTAATTATAACCTGGGTTTTGAGTTAACTTCGGATTCGCTTGAATGGCTTTCAAAGGTATAGGAAACAAATTATAATGAGCCGGTATAGTATTTCCATCTTTAACTCCACCTTTCCAAGGCCATAGGTAACTTCCACCAGTAAATTTGCCATAACGAATTAAATCTGTTCTTCTGTGCCCTTCAAAGTTTAATTCTCTAGCTCTCTCGTCCAAAATAAAATCCAATGATAATTCGCTAGCTGAAATAGGAGTTGCATTTGATCGAGTTCTAATTGCATTTACGTAAAATAATGCGTCACCTGTGGTTCCGCCACCTCCTCTTAATATACTTTCTGCTAACATTAAATATGCATCTGCCAATCTGTACAATGGAAAATCTGTTCCTGCAAAAAGAATTGGGCTTACTGGAATTCCTGAAAAATTGGTATTCACAAATTTTATAGAAGGAAAACCATCAACCCAAAGTTTATAATCAGTCATTTCATAATTATGCCTTTTGGTTAAATCTGTAGAAGTATAGTTTGTAAAAAATAAGCGTGCTCTATCATCAGAGGATTCAGCTAGTCCTTGTGCACTATTTGCAAACAATCCATACCATGCTTTGGTAGCTCGATGTCCTCCCCAAGCATTATTATCTCCGCCTGGATTACCAAAATCAATAGGATTCATTGTTGCAGAGCTCAAGCTCCCATTAATTAAATAAGTAGTATTCCCATAACTCTGACTATCTAGTGGATCAGCAATTAAAGGATAAATAATCTCGTTTTTAGCATCCGTGATGTTATTATCTCTGCAAAATAAGCTTCTGAAATTATCTGCCAATTTATACCCTCCTTCATCAATAACTAACTTAGAATATTTATAAGCTTGAGCATATTTATTTTCTCCTATGTAGACCTCTGCATTCAAATACAATTTAGCCAATAACATTCTGGCTACGCTTCTGTTAGCTCTCCCGTACGTATTTGTGAAAGGCAACAATTTATCTGCACTAGAAGTCAATTCTGCATCGCAAATATCGGTAAGTTCTTTGGTTACAAATTTAAATAACTCTTCTCTAGTTGATTCACTTTTAGGCTCTGTAACTCCCAAATCAGCTTCTGTCAATAAAGTTCCCTTTCCAAAACAATCAATTAAATAAAAGTAAGCGAGTGAGCGCAAAAATCTCATTTCGCTAACTAATTGTTCTTTATTAGGCAAATCCGGTTCTTTTTTTATTATGTCAATCAATCTGTTAGCCTGTGGTACCGTATAATAAACACGATTATACACATATCTAAAAAACTTGTTGTTTTCATCCCAGTTTGATGTAGTAGTTAACTGGTCTAATCCATTATCACCCCAACGGTTTTTCATACCATCAGCGGTAAAATCTTCTAAGTTGATAATTCCTCTCAAGAATGGAGATTCCCCTGCATCATCACCAGGAGTATCTGTACTACCTGGTCCATTAGATCCGGATAAAGCGAACGTACTGTATACTTTAGACATTGACCCAATAATAAATGCACTACCTCCTCCTTTTACTTCATCAGGAGAAATATCTATTTTGTTTTCTGTATTTAAATCATCTGTACAACTGCTTATTAGCAACAAACTAAATAACAGTCCTAAACTATTTAACTTAATATTTTTCATAATATCATTTATAAAATTAAAAATCAAGACTTACACCAAAAGTATAGGTTCTAGGTCTTGGATATAAGCTACCATCCCTACCTGAATTACTTTCAGGGTCCTGACCTGAATAATTAGTAATTAAAAAGGCATTATTTACTGTACCACTAACCCTCAAAGATGACTTCCCTACAAATTTAAGAAATTTATATCCTAAAGAAATGTTATCACAACGCAAAAATGTGGCATCCTCTAAAAAATAATCAGATTGGGCAATTTCACCTATGAACTGATTAATGTCAGGATTGGCGCTTCCATTGTAAAAATTTAAAACGTTGTTTAAAACTGATTGTTGTGATGGAGGTGCAGCTGCAATTATAGATCCTCTATCTACAACATTTTGATTGTAAATTTGGCCTCCTAATTGGCCTCTAAAGTTGGCAGCTAAATCCCAGTTTTTATATGTTATATTCGTGTTCAAACCATACGTCCAATTTGGCGCTATTGGTTTTAAATATCTATCTGAGGGCGTAATTTGACCATCATTATTTAAATCCTCATAAGCTCCTATAATAGGTTTACCACTAGTATCATAGATTTGTTTATATACATATCCTGATTGCCTTTGATACCCAACTACATCTGCAGTTGTATAAATAGCATTTCCTCCCGGACCTGTTCCTCCTTCAATAATTGACCTTCCCCCCAAATCAACAACCTCATTAATAGCATAGGCAATATTACCTCCCAAACTCAATGAAAAATTTTCTGTCGTTATTGCTTTTACATTCAAGGTAGATTCAAATCCTTTGCTCTCTATAGATCCATTATTTGTAATGTTTACTGTCGCACCAGTTCCTTGACCTGCCACAGTAGGTATAACAGCCAATAAATCCGTGGTTTTACGGGTGTATACATCAAAACTACCTGTTACTATGCTATTCTTGAAAAATTCAAAGTCTAATCCAAGGTTGTATGTACCTGTTTTCTCCCAGGTCAAATCAGCATTATATGGTAAAGTGGTATAAATATTTATTCCTTCTAAATATTGATCACTAGAGCCTGCTATCTGGTAAAAAAGCCTTGAAGGAAAATATCCTGCAGTATTAGCAAAATTTGCTTGTCCTGTTTTACCCCAACCTGCTCTTAATTTCAAATCTTGGATTACTTTAGAATCTTTAATAAAATTCTCTTCTTTCAATTTCCAAGCAACTCCAACGGCTGGAAAATACCCCCATCTATTCTCTTCAGTAAATAAAGAAGAAGCATCGGCTCTAAAAGTTGCTGTAAACAAGTATTTACCTAAGATATCCATATTACCTCTAGCAAAAAAAGCTTGTAAATTCAGAGGAGAATAATATCTATTGTTTGGGTTGTTTTTATTAAAAGTAAAAGGCTCTCTAATCCCAGTATCTGGATTATTTCTAAATCCAAGAGAATTCCCATCATATTTAAAATTTTGATACGAATATCCCGATTGAGCATCAACCTTTCTTACAAAACCTGTTAACGATTTAGAATACACTAAATAAGCATCCATAGTTGTATTTGTTTCAGTATTATTGTTAAAACTAGATAAACCAGGATTAAATAAATAATTCGTTTCAGGATTACTATCACCATTATTAAAAGTATAGGTGGCAATCGAGTTCTCGCTAAAAGTTTCTCTATATCTAGATCTTGTAGCATCTATTCCAAAATTAGCAACAGCTCTCAAATCACGCAAAAAAGGCAACTTATAATCAAACTCTACGTTACCCAAAAAGCGCATAGCCCTATCAATACCTTTTCTTTGTTCTAAAAGAGCTAATGGATTATCTGCACCTCTTTTTTGATCTTGATTACTTTGCAACTCGGTTTGTTGGTAATATCCAGCAAACTTGTTATTAAAAGATGGTCCATACACAGGCTTGGTTGGATCCATAGACAATGCTGCGCCTATAGCTCCCTCATTTCCTCCATTTTTATAGGTTGAATTTCCTTTTGCATTAATATCTATTTTTAAATCATCATTCAACAGCTTCGGAGTCATTTTAAACGAATAAGACAATCTTTCATAATCGTTATTTTTTATAAGACCTTGTGCACTGGTATATCCAACCGAAGCTCTAAATGGAATTTTTTTATACAAATTCGCTCTAGCACTAAAAGTATGGTCTGTATTTATGGAAGTTCTAAAAATTTGATCTTGCCAATTAGTATCACTCAACAATCTTCCCTCTATTTCTGGCGTTGAAAGGTTATCAACTAGTTCGTTACTTGGATCATCAATCCCTAAAGAATTGGTTCTTGATGGGTGATATTGTTGTATGAAACGTGTATAGTCAGCAGCATTCATAACATCTAATTCATCTGTTATTTTACCAACAGAAATATTAGCTGAATAATTAAATTGAGAAGCCCCAGCAGTTCCCTTTTTAGTTGTGATTAAAATAACCCCATTGGAAGCTCTTACTCCGTATATCGCAGTAGCAGAAGCATCTTTCAAAATCGAGAAACTTTCCACATCATTTGGATTGATTAAATTCCATGGATTGGTACCCGTATCACTGATTGGCACACCATCAATAATAATCAATGGATCATTAGCGGCTACCAAAGAAGCACCACCACGTATTACAATTTGAGGTTTTTGGTCAGGAGCACCACCGCCGTTTGTAATTCTAACACCTGCAGCCTTACCTGCTAATAATTGATCTGTTGAAACAATCGCTCCTTTATTAAAATCTTTAGAAGTTACCAAAGCAACAGACCCAGTAGCATCTTTTTTCTTAGCAGAACCATAGCCTACTTGAATTACTACTTCATTCAATTGGTTTGACTCTTCTTCAAGACTAATGGCTACCATTTTTTGCGAGGCAAAAGTTATGGTTTGATTTACATAACCAATATAAGAAAATACAAGTACATCACCTTTATTTACTTTTGGCAACTTAAATTTACCGTCAAAATCAGTTGAAGTGCCATTTGGAGTACCTTTAATAATGACATTTACACCCGGTATAGGTTGTTTCGATTTAGAATCTACAACCGTACCCTCTAAGCTACTTTGAGCCAGAACGCTAAAAGGAAGAAATACGAATAAAAATAACAACTTTTTGTAAATTGTTTTCATACATTTTGTTTAAGTTAGAAATTAGTTTTGTGCTTATATTTTACTTCGAATCGTTAAATTTAATTAAATTTCTACTCGTACAGAAATGCAGACTCTTAAAATAACCACGAAAACGTAATAGTGTTGAAAACTTTCTGAATTTTATATATTTTTAAGGCTAAAATTGAATTTTATGAAATTATAATTTAACTATCTTCGCATATTATTATTTATGAACTTTCAATCAGTTCGTAAAAATTTATAACTCCCTAATGAAAAGAAAAGTCACATTAAAACAAATTGCAAAAGAATTAGACGTATCTATTTCTACTGTTTCTAAATCACTTAAAGACAGCCCAGAGATAAGTGAAGACACCAGACAAAAAGTACGTGCTTTTGCTAAATTGTACAACTACAAGCCCAACTTAATTGCTTTAAGCTTAAAGAATAGAAAAACAAAAACCATTTGTGTTATCATTCCGGAGATTATTCATCATTTTTTTGCTACAGTAATTAGTGGTGTAGAGCGAGTGGCTAATGAAAAGGGGTACAATGTTATTGTGTGCTTATCCGACGAATCTTTTGATAAAGAAGTCATAAATATGGAGATGCTTGCCAACGGAAGTATTGATGGCTTTATTATGTCATTGTCTAAAGAAACCCAATTAAAAAAAGATTTTCACCACATTAGCGAAGTAATCAGTCAAGGAATGCCTGTGGTAATGTTTGATAGAGTTGCCAATGATATTTTATGTGACAAAGTAATTATTGACGACAATCTAGCCGCTTTTGAAGCTGTTCAGTTCTTAATTAACAAAGGCTTTAAAAAAATTGCGCTGATTTCAACTGTTGACTATGTTAGTGTTGGCAAATTAAGAACTGAAGGGTATCTTAAAGCATTAAGAAGCAACAACATTGCAATTAATGAGGAGTTTATCCTTAAAGTTGAAAATATGGACAATTGCTCGGATCAAATTGAGGCATTATTGCTTAAAAATTCTTTTGATGCGATATTCGCTGTAAACGAATTGTTCGCTGTTACTGCTATAAAATTGGCAAAAAAATTAAGTTTAAAAGTTCCTGAAGACATTTCAATCATAGGATTTACAGACGGTATGATTTCTAAGTTCTCATCACCTAGTATTACTACAGTGAGTCAAAATGAAATAAAAATGGGTGAAAAAGCAGCAACTATGCTTATAGATAGACTAGAAAATGAGGATGAGGATGAGGAGCATTATAAAACAGAGGTCATTGAAACCAATCTTGTAGAACGAGAATCTACGAATTAGCTTTATTTAGTATAGAATAATTTTTTACAATATTTAAAAAAAAAAAATTATCAATTAAAATAAATTATTACTTTTACGGCCTATCAAAGCTTATATTTTACTTCGAAAACAAAAATAAGTTTTGATAAGCATGGTGCTTATCGTATCTAATCAATTATAATACGATAATGGAAAAACCAAAATTAAATTTCTGGCAAATTTGGAATCTAAGTTTTGGATTCTTAGGAGTTCAAATCGGGTATTCACTTCAAAACGGAAATACCAGCAGAATATTAGAAGCCCTAGGTGCCGATGTTCACAGCATAGGCTATTTTTGGCTTGCAGCTCCTTTAGCCGGTCTTATAGTTCAACCTATAATTGGACTGTCTAGCGATAAAACCTGGACCAGACTTGGCCGAAGAATTCCTTTCATTTTTGGCGGTGCAATTGTTTCTGCTTTGGCAATGTTTTTTATGCCAAACGCTGAATATTTTACGTACCTCTTACCTCCTTTAGTTTTTGGAGCAAGTATGTTATTATTAATGGACACTTCCTTTAATGTAACCATGCAACCCTTTAGAGCTCTTGTAGGAGACATGGTAAATGACGAGCAACGCAACTTAGGGTATTCACTTCAAAGTGCTTTAATAAATTTTGGTGCTGTTTTTGGCTCACTTCTTCCTTGGATATTAACAAATGCAGGTGTTGCAAATGTTCCAGCAGAAGGAGAAAAAGTGGCTGCTTCAGTAATTTGGTCATTCTACATAGGGGGTGCTATTTTATTGATTAGTGTCCTTTGGACGGTTTTTAGAACTAAAGAATATGCTCCCAAGGAGCACGCATTATATAATAATATTGATTTAGAAGCTAAAGAAACTAAAGAAAAAACAAGCGTTTTTAAATTAATTGGAAATGCTCCTAAAATATTTTGGCAACTAGGTTTTGTTCAATTTTTCTCTTGGTTTTCTTTGTTTTTAATGTGGGTTTATACCACAAGAGCAATCGCAAATCAAGTATGGGGTCCTGAAGCTATTGATGCAAAATCAATAGGTTTTAATGAAGCTGGAGATTGGACTGGCGTTTTGTTTGCTTTTTATAGTGCTGTAGCAGCATTATATTCCTTACTAATTCCTAACATAGCTAAATCAATAGGCAGAAAAAAAACCTACAGTTTTTCTTTATTTCTTGGAGGGCTAGGATTAATGTCTATGTTTTTAGTTCATGACAAAAACATTTTATTATTGTCTATATCAGGCGTTGGTTTGGCTTGGGCTGCAATATTAGCTATGCCTTATGCCATGCTTTCGGGCTCTCTCCCTGCTGATAAAATGGGTGTATATATGGGGTTGTTTAATGCCACAATTACTTTACCACAAATTGCCGCAGGAATCTTAGGAAGCTCTTTAATTGCAGCTTTTGGAGGAAACCCAATGGTAATTATTGTTATTGCTGGAGCATCAATGCTAATAGCTGGACTAGCTGTGTTTTTGGTAAAAGAAAATTCAACGTCTAATTAATTAAGAACAAAATTGTTTTAGATCAATTTTAAATAAAGTATAACCAAAATTGAATTATTAATAATTACTCGTTTGGTTTTTTATTAATAATTATATGGTTTATCTTTAATTGTAATGTAACAATAAAACTTTATAGTTAGTCATAAATGAAAGAAGCAGTTATAGAGTTTTAAACTAATTTTGAAAGCGAAAAAAAGTATATAAATAAAATGAAAAAGGTTAAAGCATTTATTTTTGATTTAGATGGCGTAATTGTCGACACTGCTAAATACCATTATTTAGCTTGGAAAAAAATTGCAAACGAATTAGGTATCGATTTTACACATGAACATAATGAATTATTAAAAGGAGTTAGCCGAGTGCGTTCTCTTGACATTATATTAGAACTAGGAAACATTAATGCCTCGCAAGAAGATAAAAACAAATGGCTTATTCAAAAAAACGAAGATTATTTGTCCTATTTAGTAGATATGGACGAAAGTGAAATATTACCTGGTGTAATGCCGGTACTAAAATATTTAAAAACCAATAATCAAAAAATCGCATTAGGTTCGGCAAGTAAAAATGCAAGGCCAATTCTTGAAAAAACGGGAATACTAGATTATTTTGATGCAATTGTTGACGGCAATGATGTTTCTAATGCAAAACCTGATCCTGAGGTATTCGTTAGAGCTGCGCAATTGCTAAATGCTTCTAATGAAGATTCTATCGTTTTTGAAGATTCTGTGGCTGGAGTTCAAGCTGCTAATATAGCCCATATGAATAGTATTGGTATAGGAGAAAAAAACGTTTTGCATGAAGCAAATTATATATTTCATGACTTTACAACAATAGAAACTAGTTTTCTCGATCAATTAATAAACAACTAAATCAAAACATTTAATAACGCATAAAAAAAAAGAAATGAACCAAGATTATATTAAAGCTGACAATTGGTCCATCATTGAGGAAGGATTTGATGTAGAGAGAGTAAAATCGTCTGAAAGCCTATTTAGTATTGGAAACGGTGCTATGGGACAACGAGCTAATTTTGAAGAACACTATAGTGGAGAAACTTTTCAGGGAAGCTATATAGCGGGAATATATTATCCCGATAAAACTAAAGTGGGCTGGTGGAAAAACGGTTATCCTGAATATTTTGCTAAAGTGTTAAATGCTCCAAACTGGATAGGTATTGACATAGAAATAAACGGTGAAAATTTAGATTTGCATACATGTACATCGGTTAGGGATTACCGCAGAGAATTGAACATGAAAGAGGGTTGGTATAATCGTTCTTTTGAAGCTACATTAAAAAATGGAACAGAAATTAGTGTTAATGTTCGTCGATTTTTGTCGCTAGATTTAGATGAAGTTGGGGTTATCAAATATGAAATCACTCCATTAAATAAAGACTCAAAAATAATATACAAGCCTTATATTGATGCAGGTGTAACTAATGAAGATGCTAATTGGGAAGAAAAATTTTGGGAACCATTAGACGTAAAACATTCTGAAAATAAAGCATTTGTAACTGCAAGAACATTCAAAACGCATTTTATTGTAACTACTTTCATGCAAAACAGTATTTTATCAAATGGTAAAAATTTAAATATTACTACTGAAAATATTGAATCTAATAAAGAAAAAATACAATTCATCTATGCGGTTGCAGTAGCTAAAGGAGAAACCTCAGCAATTGAAAAAATAGGTGGTTATACTGTTTCTTTAAATCATGAAAACACCCAACATGGTGCTGAAAATGCTATTATAACTGCATCAGCAAAAGGATATGACCAATTGTTGCAAGATCAAATAGCATCTTGGGCAAAAATATGGGAAATGTCAGACATTACTATTGATGGAGACGTAAAAGCACAACAGGGAATTCGTTTCAATATCTTTCAATTAAACCAAACCTATTTAGGAAAAGATTCCCGATTGAATATTGGTCCAAAAGGATTTACGGGAGAAAAATATGGTGGGTCAACGTATTGGGATACTGAGGCCTATTGCATTCCGTTTTATATGGCAACAAAAGACCAGCAAGTCGCTAGAAATTTGTTAACCTATCGTTATAATCAATTGGATAAAGCAATTGAAAACGCAACAAAATTAGGGTTTTCAAACGGAGCAGCTTTATACCCTATGGTAACCATGAATGGAGAAGAATGTCACAACGAATGGGAAATTACTTTCGAAGAAATTCACAGAAATGGAGCCATAGCCTTTGCCATTTTTAACTACTACCGTTTTACTGGTGATTATTCATACATTCCAGAAAAAGGACTAGAAGTTTTAATAGGAATTGCTCGTTTTTGGCATCAAAGAGCCAATTTCTCTACCCATAAAAACAAGTATATGATTCTTGGAGTTACGGGACCAAACGAATATGAAAACAATGTAAACAACAATTTTTATACGAACTACATCGCTAAATGGTGTTTGGATTATACATTCGAACAAATTCAAAAAGTTTCTATTGAATACCCTTCAGATCATAAAAGAGTTACCGAAAAAGTAAAGATTACAGATGCCGAATTACAATCTTGGAAAAAAGTAGCTGATAACATGTACTTTCCATTTTCTGAAGAACTTAATGTTTACTTACAACAAGACGGCTTCTTAGATAAAGAATTGGTTAGAGTTGCCGATTTGGATCGAAGCCAAAGACCAATTAATCAAAAATGGTCTTGGGATAGAATTTTACGTTCTCCATATATTAAACAAGCCGATGTTTTACAGTGCTTTTATTTCTTTGAAGATCATTTTACAAAAGAGGAATTAAATCGAAATTTCGAATTCTACGAGTCGTTTACCGTTCACGAAAGTTCGCTTTCACCTTGCGTTCACTCTATTCAAGCAGCAGTTTTAGATAAAATGGAAATGGCTTATACTTTCTATTTAAGAACTTCTCGTTTAGATCTTGATGATTATAATAAAGAAGTAGAAGAAGGCTGTCACATAACTTCTATGGCTGGAACTTGGATGAGTATTGTAGAAGGATTTGGTGGTATGAGAGTAAAAAATGATGCACTTCATTTTTCTCCAAAGATCCCAAAAGAATGGAATGGTTATTCTTTCAAAATTAATTTTAGAAACCAAATATTAAAAGTTTCTATTAATCATAACGATACTCAATTTTCACTTGAAGGTGCTACAGAACTGACTGTTTTTGTTAACGGAAAAGCGGTTCTAGTTGAGCCAAATAGTTTGGTAACCGTATAGATTATTTCTAAAATAAAATTGACCCTTTAAGGTATTAAGCAGATTAAGAAAAACTTAATGAAACTTAATACCTTAATGGTTTTAAAAAACTTTCTCATGAAAAAAATAGTAGTTCTACTTCTGATTTCCGTTCTTTCGTTTGCGCAAAATGCAAATCGGAAGTTTGTAAATTATACTTTTAAAAAAAATCTACTTGAAATTAATACTTCTGACGGGAAGTATGTCATAAAACCGTATTCCAATCAAATTATAGAAACCAGTTTTATTCCTACCGGAGAAGTATTCAATGCCAATTCACATGCTGTAGTTTTAATTCCTGAAAAAGTTGCCTTCAAAATAAAGCAAACTAAAAACGAAATAGTTTGTTCCACATCAGGTATAACTGTTTCTGTTCAAAAAAGTCCTTTCCAAATTTCTTATTTCTATAAAAACAATTTATTAGTATCCGAAAAAAATGGTTTTGTTAAAAAAACAAATACCGATTCGAAAGAAACATCGCAATCTGAAACTTTAGAATTCAATTTAGACGCCACCGAAGCCCTTTTTGGTGCTGGAGCTCGAGCTTTAGGTATGAACCGCCGTGGCAATCGTTTGCAATTGTACAATCAAGCCGATTATGGTTATGAAACGTACTCTAAAAAAATGAACTTCTCAATTCCATTTGTACTTTCCTCAAAAATTTATGCTATTCATTTTGACAATGCTCCTATTGGCTACTTGGATTTAGATAGTAAAAAAGACAATACTTTAATCTACGAAACCATTTCAGGAAGAAAAACATACCAAGTAATTGCTGGTGAATCTTGGGGTAATTTAATTTCAAATTATACTTCCCTAACAGGTAGACAACCATTAGTGCCTCGTTGGGCTTTAGGAAATTTGTCCAGTCGTTTTGGATATCACAACCAAGATGAAGTAACAAAAACAATTGATAAGTTTATAAAAGATGAAATTCCTGTTGATGCCATTATTTTAGACTTATATTGGTTCGGAAAAACAGTTCAAGGCACCATGGGGAATTTAGATTGGGACAAAGACAATTTTTCTGATCCAAAGAAAATGATTGCTGATTTAAATACAAAAGGAGTAAAAACAGTTCTTATTACAGAACCCTTTATTTTAACCACCTCTAACAAATGGAAAGAGGCTGTTGATAAAAAGGTTTTGGCAACAGACAAAGTAGGCAACCCATTTACCTATGATTTCTATTTTGGGAATACCGGAATTGTAGACTTATTTAAACCCGAAGGAAAAACTTGGTTTTGGAATATTTATAAAAACTTAATCAATCAAGGAATTGGCGGATGGTGGGGCGATTTAGGTGAACCCGAAGTTTTTCCATCAGCAGCACTTACCGCTAAAGGAACAGCTGATGAAGTTCATAATATTTATGGGCATTCATGGGCAAAAATGATTAGTGATGGCTATAAAACTGATTTTCCTAAAACTCGACCTTTTATTTTAATGCGTGCTGGTTATTCTGGGTCACAAACCTATGGAATGATTCCTTGGTCTGGCGATGTGAGTCGCTCTTGGGGTGGTTTGCAATCGCAACCTGAAATTGCTTTACAAATGGGAATGCAAGGTATGGCCTATATGCACTCAGATTTAGGAGGTTTTGCAGGAGATTATTTTGATAATGAATTGTATATACGATGGTTGCAGTATGGCGTTTTTCAGCCGATATATCGCCCGCATGCTCAAGAAGATGTTGCTTCAGAACCAGTCTACAAAGATATTGTTACCAAAGCTAAAGCTAAAAAACAAATCGAATTGCGTTATCAAATGTTGCCATACAATTACACTTTAGCTTTCGAAAACAATACTAAAGGATTGCCGTTAATGCGACCTTTATTTTTTGAAGAGCCTAAAAATCAAAAATTAGTTACCTCTTGTGATTCTTATTTATGGGGCAATGATTTTTTAGTTACTCCTATAACTAAAGCGTCGGTAACAAGTACTTCAGTATATTTTCCAAAAAACAACAATTGGTTTGATTTTTATTCGGATACAAAACATGAAGCAGGTACCACATCATCTATTCCAGTTTCGGCTGATAATATTCCCGTTTTTGTTCGTGGTGGCGCCTTTATTCCAATGATTAAAACAATACAAAACACATTGAAATATTCACTAAATGCTTTTGACTTACACTATTATTTTGATGAAAAAACAGTTACAAGCAACGGAAAGTTATATAATGATGATGGAACAACAGCTAATGCTTTTGAAAAAGGAGAATTCGAAATTTTAAATTTTGCATCATCCATCAAAGAAAAAATGGTCACACTTACTTTAACTACAGAAACCGGAAAATTATTTCAATCTGATGAAAAAAACATTTCCTTAATTCTGCATAATATGAACGATAAAATTAAAAGTGTTACTATAAATGGTGCTGAAAGCAAATATGTTATTCAAGATTCTAAAATAGTTGTCCCTATTCAAATAGTAAGAAATAAACCAACAATCGTATCGCTACAAATTCAATAAAAATATACTCAATGAAAAAAGCAGTTCAAATAAGCATCGTGTTTTTAGTATTCTTTTTGTCAGGTTGTTCATCAACAAAAAAATGTGCTATAAAAGAAACAACAAAAACTCCTTTTGTTTGGGAGGGAGCCAATTTATATTTTTTAATGACTGATCGTTTTAAAGACGGAAATCCAAAAAAAGAAATTTATTTAAACCGTACAAAAACTGCAGGAAAATTAAGAGGTTTTGAAGGCGGAAACATTAAAGGTATTATACAAAAAATTGATGATGGTTATTTTGAAAAACTAGGGATAAATGCCATTTGGCTCACACCAATTGTAGAACAAATTTATGACGGTGTAGATGAAGGAACCGGATTAAGTTATGGTTTTCACGGGTATTGGGCAAAAGATTGGACATCCTTAGACCCAAATTTTGGTACTAAAGAAGATTTAGCAATACTAGTTCAAAAAGCACATGCAAAAGGCATCCGTATTGTTTTAGATGGTGTCATTAATCATACAGGACCTGTAACAGCAATAGATCCTGTTTGGCCAAATGATTGGGTTCGTACAGGTCCGCAATGCGATTATAAAAGTTTTCTAAACACTACCGCTTGTACTTTAGTTGCTAATTTACCAGACGTAAAAACAGAAAGCACTCAAGAAGTGTCACTTCCGCCTTTCTTAATTGAAAAATGGAAAAAAGAAGGTCGTTATGAAAAAGAAGTAGCCACATTAGATGAATTTTTTAAAAGAACTGGATATCCAAGAACGCCCAAAAACTATATTATTAAATGGTTGACTGATTATATCACCGAATTTGGAATTGACGGCTATCGTGCAGATACTGTAAAACATACTGAAGAAGCAGTTTGGGCCGATTTCAAAACCCAATGTGATTATGCTTTTACTGATTGGAAAAAAAATAACCCGACAAAAGTCTTAGACAATAATCCATTTTATACCATTGCCGAAGTATACAATTATGGCATAAGCGGTGGTCAGATTTTTGATTTTGGAGATAAAAAAATAAACTATTATCAAAACGGATTCAATAACATGATCAATTTTGAATTTAAGTGGGATGCTCAAAAAGATTATGAGTTCCTCTTTTCAAAATATTCAGGCAAACTTAATAATGAGTTAAAAGGCTTTAGTGTTTTAAATTATTTGTCTTCACATGATGACGGAAGTCCTTTCGACGCCAAACGTACAAAAAGTATAGAAAGTGGCACAAAATTATTGCTTTCTCCGGGAATTTCTCAGGTATATTACGGAGACGAAACGGGTCGCTCTTTGGCAATCGAAGGCACTCAAGGAGATGCTACTTTACGCTCATTCATGAATTGGGAAGACATACAATCTAATCCTGAGACTCAAAAAACACTGTTACATTGGCAAAAATTAGGTCAATTCAGGAGAAATCATCCTTCAGTAGGAGCTGGTATTCATGCTGTTATTTCTTCAAATCCTTATGTATTCAGTAGAACTTTTACAAAAGATAACTATTATGATTCTGTAGTTATTGGTTTAGATTTACCTGTAGGTATAAAAGAAATTACTGTAGGAACCATTTTTAAAAATGGAGTTGATGTAAAAGACACCTATTCCGGAAAATCAGCAACTGTTACCAATGGAAAAGTAATTATCGATTCCGAATTTGGCTTTGTCCTATTAGAATTAAAAAAATAAGAAAAATAAAATTGACACAAACGCCTTTAGAAATGAAGGCGTTTTTTTATGTTTACACTTTCTTAATTTAATAAAGAATGCTAAACATAGGACATCGTGGCGCAAAAGGATACGAGCCTGAAAACACTTTGCTTTCTTTTCAAAAAGCAATTGACATAGGTGTTGATGGCATTGAGTTAGATATTCATCTGAGTTCCGATGGAGCAATTATGGTTATACACGATGAAACATTAGATAGAACTACTAACGGTAAAGGATTTGTAAATGAACTATCTTTGCAAAAGTTAAAAACTTTTCAAATTGAAAAAGAAAACACTATTCCTACTTTAATTGAAGTTTTTGATTTGGTAAACAAACGCTGTTTTATAAACATAGAACTTAAAGGAAAAGGAACTTCTAAACCAGTTATAAATTTAATTGAACACTATATTGAAGAAAAAAATTGGAATTACGGTCATTTTATAATTTCTAGTTTCAATTGGAGTGCGTTGCAAGAAGTTCGTAAATGGAATGCTAAAATTCCAATAGGAGTTTTAACCCACACCGATTTAGATTTGGCAATTGCCTTCGCCAAATTTATAAAAGCCGAAACTATTCATCCGTATTTTCATTTGTTAACCAAAGAAAATACAATAAAAATGCAAAATGAAGGTTTTAAAGTATTTGCTTGGACCGTTAATGAAACAGAAGACATTCAAAAAATAAAATCATTCCATGTAAACGGAATCATTTCTGATTTTCCGGATAGAATTTGATTTTAAACTATTAGGAATTAAATATATTTAAAGACTTGCAGATGACTAAATATAATCCATTCGTTTGATTATCTAACCGATAGAAATAAAAATTGAAACACATAGATTCATAGAAAAAAAGATTTTGATAGCCCATTTTTTGGGTTCACATAGCTCTGATTTACTATTAGGAAAGTGAAACGACTAAATAAAATTCAATAAAAACTATGTTTCTATGTGTTAAAATATAAAACTTGAATTACAATCAACAGATTAAACTTAATAAATCTTAAATCCCTTAATGGTTTAAAAAATGAATCAAAATTTCGATATCATTATTGTAGGTGGCGGTGCAGCGGGTTTTTTTACAGCAATTAATAGTGTTGAGAAGAATCCCAAGCTTAAAGTCGCTATTTTAGAACGTGGTTCTGAAGTATTACAGAAAGTTCGCATTTCTGGAGGCGGAAGATGCAACGTAACTCATGCTTGTTTTGAACCTAATGAATTGGTCAAGTTTTATCCGCGTGGCGAAAAAGAATTACGAGGTCCTTTTCATCAGTTTTGTTCTGGCGACACTATTGAATGGTTCGAAAATCATGGTGTGGAACTCAAAATTGAAGACGACGGACGCATGTTTCCCGTTTCTAATTCATCGCAAACTATTATTGATTGCTTCCTACAAGCTACCCAAAAATTAGGAATTAGGGTTTTAACAGGACAAAGCGTTCAATCGATATTCAAAAAAGATAGCTTTTGGAAAATTGAAACCCAAAGCGAAAATTATCTTACCGAAAAATTAATTCTAGCCACAGGAAGTAACCCGAAAATATGGGAAATGCTACAAAATTTTGGTCACGCCATCGTTTCGCCAGTACCTTCCCTATTTACTTTTAATATCAAAGATTCAAGAATCAAGGAATTACCTGGAGTTGCTGCAAATGTCTCCGTAAAAGTAAAAGATAGTAAACTTGTTTCCTCAGGACCTTTATTGATTACACATTGGGGCATTAGCGGTCCAGCGATTTTGAAATTGTCTGCTTGGGGCGCACGAATTTTAAATGACAAAAATTATCAATTTACTATTTATGTCAATTGGCTCAATGATGTTGATGCCGAAGATGCTGAAAAAATTCTCAAAGAAATAAAACAAGAACACGCGAAGAAAGCGGTTTCGAAGAAATCTCCTTTTGAGCTTCCTAATCGTTTGTGGGAAAGTTTAGTACTTGCTTCTGGCATTGAAACAGAAACGAAATGGGCTGATGTATCGAAAATACAATTGCAAAATCTTGCTCTTCAACTCACGAATGCTAGCTTTCAAGTAAACGGAAAAAGCACTTTTAAAGAAGAATTTGTAACCGCTGGAGGAATCGATTTAAAAGAAATTAACTTCAAAACTATGGAAAGTAAACTACACCAAAATCTTTATTTTGCTGGAGAAATCGTAAATATTGATGCCATTACTGGCGGATTTAATTTTCAGAATGCTTGGACAAGCGGATTTATTGTGGCTGATGCTGTAACTCAATAATACGTTACTTGCTCTTTCAAAACGGGCGATTAAATTTTCAAAATAAAAAAATCACAAAAGTTGTGGCAAAATTTAGTAAGAATAACAGCACTACTATTGTATAAGCTTTTTAATTTTTATTTATTGGCTTTCATTTTTACTTTTATCAAAAAACACATAATCCAAACTAAAAGTTCCCGAACCTAAAAATAATAGCGCAAGAAACAAAAGAAAAAAAGTAGAAGCGGTCCCTCCGTTAAAGAAATTCCCTTCAGACATATACCATATTATTGTTAGCATCGTCGCCATAAGCGGCACAACTACGATGCGAGTAAACAGTCCGACAACTAATAAAACGCCTCCTATCAACTCGATTAATTTGGCGAGCGTTAACATCGATCGGGGTGCAGGCATACCAACATCGGTAAGGAACTTGGTATAGTCATCCATCATCGCTTCATCAAAAAGCTCTTTGCCAAACATGATTATTAGTATTCCTGTGCCAATTCGTATCAAAGAAATTCCATTTTCCCAAAGAGGTCCCGAAGTAAAAATTTTTGAACTCATGATTTTTTATTTTAAAGATATTGGACAAAACTATTTGTTCTGCATCCAAAACCGATGAAAAACTTGTAAAAGAAATGTAAAAAAAGTATAAATTTTTAGTAAATCGCTGCTTGATGTTTAATAAAAAAATACTTTTGAAGAATGAAACAAAAATACCTTTTCCTTTTACTCTCCGCTTTATTGGTTTTGTTTGTTGCTTTGTTGTACGCTGATTTTCAGCAACAATTGGATAATGAGAATCCAAAAAACCAAATACTATTGCGAAAAATTGGGGATGAACTACTCAGAAGTTCCAAGGATTCGACTTCTAAGGTCTTGCCAATACAAAAAATATCTGCCAATGAGTTTCATATTGCGTTTGAAAATCAGTTGCCCATTACACCGGATTCTTTAGTTGCCATTGTGCAACGCAATCTCAACCAAAGCAATTTCTCAAAGGACTATGCGGTGCAGGTTATAGCCTGTTCGACCAAGAAAGTGGTCTATGGTTTTGTACATTCTGCTCATGCTAAAGAAACTGTAATTTCGTGTTTGGGGCGCAAATTGCCTATGGGTTGTTATACTATTGCCGTGCAATTTATCCCGCAAAAAACTATTTTCTCAAGGAATAAAACAATAATTATTGGGAGTATTATATTGGTGCTTTTGGTTTTACTTTTCAGAATAGGGTATAAAAAGAAAACGAGAACAGTACCTAAGAGTGCAACGGGGGAAACCCTTCAAATAGGGAAATACGATTTTCACTACGAACAACACGTTGTGTACTACGAGGGCTTAAAAATTCCGTTAACGGTGAAAGAATCGAAGTTGCTGTATATTTTCTTCACCTCTCCCAATGTCATTATCGACCGCAACGAGCTGCAAAAAGAAGTCTGGGAAAATGAGGGCGTCATCGTAACTCGAAGCCTAGACATGTTTATATCAAAACTGCGCAAGAAATTGGATAAAGATCCCTCCGTGCGCATTGTGAATAGTCATGGTGTGGGGTATAAGTTGGAAGTGGGTTAATTACGATTTTGAAAGAATGGATAGTTTTTGAAAATTAGGAATGAGATTTAGGATGTGTTACGAGTAACTAATTTTTTATAATTTCAATTCCGCTACATTCCTCTTTATTTAAAATGTATATTTTATTATTATCCAATGAACTATAAATATATTTGTCACTCACGAAACCTAAAAATTTAAGACAATTCGGATCGTTAATTTGAGTTTTATTTTTTGAATCTACAATGTCAAAATATTGCTTTTGTTTATTTAAATAAATTTTTAGACTCTCAATTTTACCATTAGAAAAACACGCTATTGGAAAAAAAGTTAAGAAATGACCAATATAATATCTTAATAAGACATTACTAATTTTAGATTTCACCAAAGGAAAATTAACAAAACGATATAATAAATAACCCGTTGGGTGTAATTAAATTATTTGATTTTTAATATTGTTTATAGGTCTGTCAAAAATGAATTTATTGATATACTGA
>NZ_JBHTIZ010000012.1:0-41605 GCF_042677265.1 Flavobacterium myungsuense
TGTTCCTGAAGTTACCCAAGCGCAAGTTGCAGTATTAAAGGCTCTCGTTTCGTAACATGCTAAAGTAGTAGTTGGTTCAACAGGTTTTGTTCCTATAATATCCCAAGAACAAGTAATTGTGTTAAATGTAGCGGTTTCGTAACAAGCTAACGTTGGTTTTGGTACCGATGGACAAATTACAGTTATATATACAATAGCCGTATCACAATTTGACAAACTACCATTTTCACATATTTTGTAAGTAATAGTATAATTTCCGGATGGAGTTCCAGAAGGAACAGTTATTTGTCCATTAGTGGCATTAACAAAAGGAACTAGACCTCCATTAATAGGGTTCGCAGGATTAAGAATCGTTAAAGTAACTTGACTTGTACTTGTTTGATTTCCATTTAAAGTATCAGGCCCATTTCCGTTGTTATTAAATACATTACCTAAATTTAAATTTCCAGTTAAGCCATTTACACCACTAAAAGCATCATCATTAGCTACTATTTTTTTACATTTTGAGATCGTAAAAGGGAAACGACATTCACTATTTCCTGGAGGAATTGCATAATAATTTACTGTCGATCCATCTACTAATGGAAAAGGATTAGTTTCTGTATATTGAATAGATGACATGGTTACTGGATAACTATCATAAAAAAGAGATCCAGCTGGAAAGTTAGAAGCTATAGCTGATGGCGTTACTAGATTAGTTCCATTGCAATACGAAAAGTTTCTTACTAATGGTGCATTTTGACAGTTTGAAGCAACATAACTTGCTCCGTTAATTCCTATTGATAATGCTTGAGCAATTGGTTGTCCAAGGCAAGAACCATTTGCAGTATATCCTTGAATTAATTTAGTTCCAGTAAAAGCGATACGAGTTGTTGCACCTATACCTGAAGCTGTTCCTTCAACAAAAATGGTGGTTCCGCAGCTTACGTTGCTTAAAATTTGACAATCAAGAGTTGCTTTTATTTTGAAACTTAATTTAGCCAATAGCGTGTTAGGATTTGCTGGGTAAGGTAACCTGCCAAAATCCCAAACAATAGAACCTGTTGCTCCTAAAGTAGGATCAAAAGAAATAGTATTTGGTGTTGGAAGGGGAGAAAATAGAATCGTTCCTACCGCACTTCCAGCCACATAAGTTGCATTATAAGGTATAGGTACAATTATTTTGTAATTATCAATTGCTTCAGTCCCTAAGTTTTTTACGTCTACATTTAAAGCTATTTCTTGCCCTGGTAATGAAGTATATGGTTGCGAAGTTACAGGAACATTATTAATTGATTTAGCAGTTAATACTCCTTCCACTTCAGGTATATATGCATCTACTGCCATAGCAATAACAAAAATTGAATAAGTGTCACCATTATTAACTGCAGTTCCGTATTTAAATTTAGTGGCAGTTTGATTATGACCAATAACTAAATTCCCGCTATTAGGTACATTAAACATACTGATGTCAATACCTGTATTGTTTTGTAAATTTGGATTTCTAAAAGCACCACCTGTATTTATAGAAGAGTTAAAGAAATTGGTAGCAGAGTTTCCTGAGTGATTTAAACTTAAAAAACTAGCATCACTCTTTTTTTGAATTTGAAAATAATCACCTGTAAATGAAACGTCACCTTCACTAGCCATTAGTCCTAATTTTACTCCAACATCACCTGTTTGTACCGTGTTAAAACCAGCAACATCTAAATCAAAACCTGAAGCATTTCCAGCTTGCACATAGGCATAACCATCAAAAATTGTAACATCGCGGTATTTCATTTTAGCATTTTCATACACTACAATTATACCCCATCCCCCAGAATAACCAGTTCCACCAGGATTTCCTTCTAATAGAGCAATGTCTGCAGCAAAATATTCACCAATACCATTTTGTTTTACATATGTAGTAATTTCTTTATATGCGGTAAAAATATCATCATTCGTCCCTCCAGTTGGATAATAAATATCACTTGCATTTGCCGTAAACTGAGTATATGCGGATGAGTTAGGTCCTTTTAATGAAATAACTCTTTTATCATAATTTTTAGTCACTGTGGTAAACGCGGGAATTGTTCCTGAAACATTGACTAAAGCAAATGATGTGTTTTGAGTGTTTGCAGTACTCAAATTAGTTGCAGCACTTCTTATTAATTTATTGATTTTTATAGTAACGCTTCCATCAGTAATACTGAAAGGAGTTGTTAAAGTTGCTTCAGTATTAGCACCATTTACAGTAACGGGTACATTTATTTCTGCATCATCATTTACTTTTACAGTAACTCTGTTGGCAGCACTACTATTGTAAAAATTAAACACATAAGTTATACCATTACCAGTAAATGTATAAATTGGGTTTCTGTTTGAGTTACTTGGATTGTTTCTAGTTACAGACAAAGCATAATTTGTATTGGTAATATTATCATCATGCTCTAAAGTCAAATTAGTATTGATAGATTGTGTACCATTTGGAATTTGTTTAGTAGCAGTAAAAGTATTATTTGGAGATGATTTTCCTGTCCAATACAAACCTGCATAAACAATATTAGAACAACTTGGTACAGCACCATTCTCTGTAGATAAAGCTAACGTAGAAGACGATGAATTCCAAGTATTTGGATCATTATCAACATCTACATATTGCATGATTTGACCGTTGTTGTTTTGTGAGTTACTATACACAGGAATTGTTAAGTTGGTATTACCTAACATGGTAAAATCACCTTTTACATTGTATATAGTTTTACCCGTAGAAAATTGGGAAGTCCTTTGTTTAAATGGAACTGCAACTTGAGCATTTGTAGTAATTGTTGTTGCAAATAAGATACCAATTATTACAATTAGACACTGAAGTTTATTGTTTATCGATTTGAAGTATATATTTTTCATAATAATTTAATTTATCAATAATTATTGACTTTTGTCACCATTTTCGATAGTGTAGAATACTGTATATTTTTCATCATAGTTACGAATCATTTTAGATAGTATAGATTCGGTAATAATTACACTAGAATATATATGAACATATTTTAATTTTTTAAAACTTGAAAATACAGACAAATCAATAGTAGAATTTAACTCGTTCAGATTGTTGATTTTGATAGTTACAATTTCAATATTGTTTTTTAATAAATTTGAATTGTTTAATCTATTTAGGTTTTGAAACTCTACAAAGAAACTTTTTGGATTTTCACCTATGGTTTTCACCTCACTAGAGTTGAAATAAATAGAAGGTTGATTATCATAAAGTAATTTCTCCAAATTTGTTTTTTCAGGTTTACTTTTTCTAGCGGAGGAATTTTTATTTTTTAAAGCAGAAATATAAGTCTTAACCTCCATGATTTTTGGAGCATCTTCATCAATTTTTCTAGTTTGACCTGAAATAGTAACATTAAAAAATAGAGCTATTAACAATAGAATTAGTCGCTTCATAACTGAAATAAAGGGTTTTTCAAACAACTTATAAGTGTTCAAATGATTAATAAATTGGTTTGGGACATTTGTTTTCATAATATTAATATTTTAATTCTTATGTTTAATAATATTTTTCAAAAATTTACAATTTTCCTTAAGTTATTATTTAGCCAAATTACTCACAAAAATGATTTATAAATAATTTTGTCTACGAATTGCAATAAAATCAGTTCAAATGTTATATTCTATCCTTTTTACCTATTTTTTTAGCATTATAATATATTAATTTAAATATTTTTTAGTTAAATAAATTATTTGCTATTTTATAAGATACATGGCTTAAAGTTAAATTTAACACTTTTTGACATTTCAAATCTACTTTTAAAATTAATAACTGCCAAAAAAATAATCGATTAAGTACAAAAATAACAGATAAAGTGCTAAAAACATAACTTTTTATATGTAAAATATTACAAAAAAATAAGTTAATTATATATTATAACAACACAAGGTTTGAGAATTAGATTTAGTTTAAACATTTTATTTTGCCTAAATTAATATATTTAGCATTAAAATAGCTTTGAATTTATCAAAATGGATTACATTATATTACATGCTAAAGTAAAATTATAGAAGATTAAAGAATAAATAGAATTCATAACGAAATCATTCGTTTGTTAATTAAAAAATATATAATTTCAATATTTTCATTTATATTTACAAAAAAATATAAAAATGCGCTCAAATAAACAAAATGAATTTATGCAGGAAGCCATTCGGCTTTCTATTGATAATGTTGCATCTGGCAAAGGTGGTCCTTTTGGAGCAGTAATTGTTAAGGATGGTAAAATAATAGCTCGTGGAGCAAATGGAGTAACTTCAACTAATGACCCAACTGCGCATGCCGAGGTGGTTGCTATTAGAAATGCTTGTGCGGCATTAGGAACATTTCAATTGGATGGATGTGAAATCTACACGAGTTGCGAGCCTTGCCCGATGTGTCTTGGTGCTATTTATTGGGCAAGACCTGATAAAATGTACTTTGCAAATACTAAAAAAGATGCTGCTGATATTAATTTTGATGACCAATTTATTTATGAAGAATTAGAGCTACCTTATCTAAATAGAAAACTACAAACTGAACAGATAATGCGTGATGAGGCGCTTGAAGCCTTTAAACTGTGGTCAACAAGTATCGCAAAAATTGAATATTGATACCTTAATATATGATTGAATTCATTTTAAACAATCGGCTTATTCAAACCGATAATCCCGCAAGTACGACATTACTTGATTTTATTCGCTATGATGAAAATTTACGAGGTACTAAAATTGGTTGTCGTGAAGGCGACTGTGGTGCATGTACTATATTAATAGGTAGTATGCAAAATGGTAAGTTGAATTACATGAGTGCGACATCATGCTTAACACCATTGCCAAATGTGCATGGGAAACATGTGGTAACTGTAGAAGGCCTCAATTTAACCGATAGATTAAACCAAGCACAACAAGCAATGGTAGATTGCTCAGGAACACAGTGCGGTTTTTGTACTCCTGGTTTTATAAACTCCATGTGCGGTTATGCTTTAACTACTATAGAACCTAACTTAGAAAGTGCTATAAGTGCTATAGATGGAAATATTTGTCGTTGTACTGGATACAAATCTATAGAAAGAGCCTCTGCAATATTGACTGAAAAATTAATAGAAAAAGACAAAGAATATCCTTTAAATTGGTTAATAAATAACAATTTTATTCCTAGTTATTTTTCAAAAATTGAAGAACGATTAGCAGATTTAAAATCAGATTATACTTCAAATGACGGTGTCCCTATAGGAGGTGGTACTGATTTGTATGTTCAAAAACATGATGAATTGCATGACATGAATTTGAATTACCTTTTTGATAAAAAACATTTAAATGGAATCGACTTTGAAGGTAAAAGATGCGTGATAAAATCCGAAGTGACTGTTTCCGATTTAATAACCAATTCCACTTTATTAGAAGCCATTCCTAATTGGTATAATTATCTAAAACTGGTTTCCTCAACACCAATTAGAAACATAGGAACTATAGCTGGTAATTTAGCAAATGCATCGCCTATTGGTGATTTTACCATTATATTATTGGCAATGAAAGCGACAATAACTTTAACCAATAAAGCAAATGAAAACAGAAAGTTGCCTCTTAAAGATTTTTATTTAGGGTACAAAACACTTGATAAATCCAATGATGACATTATTTCTGAAATTTCATTTGAATTACCTTCAACTAATAGTCAATTTAATTTTGAAAAAGTTTGCAAGCGCCAATATCTCGATATTGCTAGTGTAAACACAGCTTGTACAATTGAAACAAATGGTGAGGATATTATCGACGCTGATTTTTCTATAGGAGGTGTTGGTCCAATACCTAGATATTTAGAAAAAACAAGTGCTTTTTTGATCCACAAAAAAATGGAACCAAGTAGTATTTTACAAGCTGAACAAATTTTACAAACCGAGTTAGCGCCTATTAGCGATGCAAGAGGAACAAGTGATTACAAACGATTGTTAGCAAGACAGTTGTTTTTTTCTCATTTTATAACACTTTTCCCAGAAACCATTAAAATGGAGGATTTGATATGATTAATATAGATGCTCACAATCACGTAAAAGGAAAGTCCATTTATTTGGATGATATTCAAGAATTAAAAGGAACATTATATGCCTTGCCGTTTGATGCTACGGTGGCTCATGCCAAAATAGTAAGTATCAATTTAGAATCTGCAATGAAGGCTCATGGAATAGAAACCATTCTTACTGCTAAGGATATTCCTGGAGAAAATCAAATAGGTGGAATTATTCCAGACGAACCTCTTTTTGCGGATGGTGAAGTTCATTTTAGAGGTCAAGTTATAGCTTTAATTATAGGAAAATCTGAACATCATTGCCGACAAGCTGCAAAGCTCATCAAAGTTGTTTATGAGGAATTACCCATTATTACTGATGCAAGAGAAGCACAAGCTCAAAACAAACTAATTATGCCGCCAAGGTCATTTACACTTGGAAATACTTCCGAGGTTTGGTCTACATGCGATTATGTTTTTGAAGGAAAAACGGAGGTAAACGGACAAGAGCATCTTTATATAGAAACTCAAGGCGCTTATGCTAGGCCTAAGGAAGACGGAAGTATTATTATTTCTTCCTCAACACAAGGACCAACTGCTGTTCAAAGAATGGTGGCTAGAGTACTTGGGATTCCTATGCATAAAATAGAAATTGATACCGTTCGTTTGGGTGGAGGATTTGGAGGAAAAGAAGATCAAGCTACACCTTGGGCAGTAATGGTTGCATTAGCTTCTCAACTGTTGCATAAACCAGTAAAAATGGCTATGCATCGTATGGATGACATGCGAATGACAGGAAAAAGACATCCTTATTCCGCCGATTTTAAAATTGGTCTAACCAAAGATTTAAAAATCATAGCTTACGAAGTAACTCATTATCAAAATGCTGGGGCTGCTGCCGATTTATCTCCAGCAGTAATGGAGCGTACTTTATTTCATTCAACAAATGCATACTATATTCCAAATGTTTTAGCAAAAGCCTACAGCTGTAAAACTAATTTACCTCCAAACACAGCCTTTCGTGGTTTTGGTGGACCACAAGGTAAATTCGTTATCGAAGCTGCAATTGTAAAAGCTGCTGAATCAATCGGAATTAGTCCTGCAGTGATTCAAAAAGCAAATTTAGTTGTAGATGGTAATGAATTATCTTATGGTCAAATTTTACAACAAACCGAAGCACATCATACTTGGGATGAGTGTATGAATAGCTTTCAATATAATATTCAAAAAGAAAGAGTTGAAACATTTAATGCTACTAATTCAAGATTTAAAAAAGGTCTTGCTGTACAGCCTATTTGTTTCGGAATATCATTTACAAACACCATGATGAATCATGCCCGTGCTTTAGTACACATATATCATGACGGAAGCGTTGTGGTAAGTACAGGCGCTGTTGAAATGGGGCAAGGAGTAAATACTAAATTGCTTCAAATTGCTACCGAAACTTTTGGAATTAAGCCTTCTAGTGTTCGAATAGAGTCTACAAATACTTTGAGAGTAGCAAACACCTCTCCAACTGCCGCTAGTGCTGGTGCCGATTTAAACGGAAAAGCCTTACAAATGGCATGTAATGCACTTTTAGACCGATTAAAAGCGGTCGCAAATCAAGATTTCGAAAATGCAACAATTGCAATAAATGATGAAGTTATTTATGCAAATGATGAAAAAACAGAGGTAACATGGCATCAATTAATTACCAAGGCTTTTACACAAAGAGTTGCATTGAGTGAGAATTCGCATTATGCGACACCAACCATTCATTATGATAAAACAAAAGAGAAAGGACATCCTTTTGCTTATCATGTATACGGGACTGCAATTATAGAGGTTACGTTAGATTGCTTGAAAGGGGTTTATAATTTTGATAGTGTAAATATTGTTCACGATTTTGGAAAGAGTATGAATGCAACTATCGATAATGGACAAATAGAAGGTGGATTAGTTCAAGGAATTGGTTGGATGACACTAGAAGAGATTATTTATAACAATCAAGGACGATTGGTTTCTAATGCTTTATCAACTTATAAAGTTCCAGATATCTACTCGGTTCCAAAGGAAATAAACATAAAACATTTAGATACTGCGGGTCACGAATTAGCGATTAATAAATCGAAAGCTGTTGGAGAGCCACCATTAATGTATGGTTTAGGAGCTTATTTCGCCATTAGAAATGCTGTTAAAGCATTTAATCCTAATGTTGATTTGGCTATAAATGCACCATATACACCTGAAAAGGTTTTGATAGACTTATATAGGACGGAGCGTTAAGACCCGAGGCTAAAAGCCGAATTGTGCGAAGCAAAAATGTCCAGTGGACATTTTTAGCGAACGGGCCAGAAGGAGCAGTGGCATCTCAGTAACGATAATTCCTGTATCCTATTGGTGCCATTATCAAAAAAAAGAACTTGAATTATGGTTTTAGATTTTTATGCCAAACTAAAAGAACAATTGCTTCATGAAGAAAGAGTAATTTTAATGGTAGTAATTGACAATGAAGGTAGTAGTCCGGGAAGAAAAGGGTTCAAAATGTTTGTAACTAAAAGTCAAATGTTCGGAACAATAGGAGGAGGAATAATGGAACATAAATTGGTTGAGTATGCTCAAAGGCTGCTGGAAAAACCTGTTTTTGATCCTTTTGTAAAAAAACAAATTCATGATAAATCAGCCATAAAAGATCAATCAGGAATGATATGCTCTGGGCAACAAACCATTGCTTTTTATGATTGTGGTAAAGCTTTTCTTTCAGTAATTGAGAAAATTTTAAATCAAAACAACAATTTTATTTTTTATACGAATAAAAATATTGAAACTAATGAAGTTGAAAATGCAGAATATTTTTTTAAAGAATCAACTCAATTAGTTCAAAAAGTATACATAATAGGAGGTGGGCATGTTGGTTTGGCTTTAAGTGAAGTGTTGTCTAAGCTTGATTTCGAAATTCATATTTTAGATCATAGAGATAATTTGAATACAATGAATGCGAATAGATTCGCTCATTTTCGAGAAATCATCGATTTTGAACAGATAGAGAAACACATTCCTAACGGAGACTCTATATATGTAGTGATTATGTCATTTGGTTACCGAACAGACGATATTATTTTAAGGCGATTAATCAATAAGAATTTCAAATACATAGGAATGTTGGGTAGTAAAGAAAAGATAGCTACATTGTTTGCAAATATGATGGCTGATAATTTTGATAAAGATAGACTTGCAAAAGTATGTGCTCCAATTGGTGTTGCTATTAAAAGTGAAACGGCTTATGAAATTGCCATTAGTGTAGCAGCTCAGATAATAAGTGTTAAAAATCGCAATTTGATGATCAATTAGATGTTGGTTTTTAACAATGTCGCAAACAATTATTCGGTTTTTAGTATAATTAAAGATACATTTGTGTTAGTATAAATAAGATTAAAATTGGTAATAAAAAGTGCAAGCAAGAAAAATATATAGCAATCGAGTTTGGATAGAAAACAAACTGCAACCAGCTACTGTAAGTTTAATAAACAATAGTATTACTGCTATTGATTTAAAAAAATTAAATGATACTGAGGACTTTGGTAATGCTGTAATTATGCCCGGAGTTATAGATGTTCATGTGCATATTAACGAGCCAGGACGAACAGAATGGGAAGGTTTTGAAACCGCCACTCAAGCAGCAGCTGCAGGAGGAACCACTACAATAATTGATATGCCTTTGAATGCAAGTCCTGTAACTACAACTTTACAAGCGTTTCAACAAAAATTAGATGCTTCAGTAGGAAAAATGAATGTTAATGTTGGTTTTTATGCTGGACTAATCCCAGGAAATATTCCACATTTAGAATCGCTATTGCAATCAGGAATATTAGGAATAAAATGCTTTTTAACACATTCTGGAATTGATGAATTTCCAAATGTTACTGAAAAAGATTTAGACGAAGCGATGCCAATAATTGCTAAATACAATATCCCATTATTAGCACACTGCGAATTATATGATAAAGAAGTTGATTCTGATTTTGAAAATCATCCAACTAGCTACCAACACTATTTAGCCAGCAGACCAAAAAAATGGGAAAATGATGCAATAGATTTAATGATTAGAATGTCTCGCAAACACAATTGCCCAGTTCATATTGTTCATGTTGCATCTGCAGAAGCATTATCTAATATTGAAGCGGCCAAAAAAGAAGGTTTACCCATTACAGCTGAAACATGTACACAATATATTTACTTTAATGCTGAAGAAATTCCCGATGCCAATTGCAAATACAAATGTGCACCACCTATAAGAGAAAAAGCAAATAATGACCAATTGAAAGAAGCTTTTGTTACTGGTGTTTTAGATTTTATAACCACAGATCATTCTCCAGCACCACCAACAATTAAAGAAATCGAAACTGGCAATTTAAAAAAGGCTTGGGGTGGCATAGCAGGAATTCAGTTTTTATTGAGTGGTTCATGGACAGCAATGAAAGATACAATGACATTAGAACAATTCATTCCGCTTGTTACTTCAAAACCGGCAAGTTTTATCAAAGCCAATACAAAAGGAACAATTGCTCTTGGAAAAGATGCTGATTTTGTAATTTGGAATCCTGAAGACACTTCACTTATTAGCGAATCAGATGTTTTATTTAGATATAAAATAAGTCCTTACATTTCACAAATACTAAATGGTGTTGTTTTAGAAACAATAGTAAACGGTGAAACTGTTTATAAAAATAAATCAATTACGAATAAAAATAAAGGAATATGGCTTTTGCAAAAGTAACAGAAATAATTAAAGAATCACCAGCATTTACTCAACTTACCGACTTAGCTGCCGAGCGATTAGGCGGTAAAGTGTTGTTTGCTACTGATGATTTTTTTGCTGAAAAAGAAAACTTAATTGCACCAACTCGCGGTGTTTTTATTACAGACAAATATACCGATAGAGGAAAATGGATGGATGGTTGGGAAAGCCGACGTAAAAGAACTCCTGGACACGATTGGGCAATTATTCAGTTGGCAACCTCTGGAAAAATTACAGGTTTTGATATTGATACTAATTTCTTTTTAGGCAATCATCCACCACACGCATCTATTGAAGCGATAAACATTACCAATGCTGACGGGATTACCAATTGGGAAAATTTAGAATGGAAGGAAATTTTACCAAAATCACATTTAGATGCGGGTTCTCAGAATTTCTACGAATGTAATAGTACTGAAATTTACACGCATTTACGTTTACATATATACCCAGATGGAGGTGTGGCTCGTTTAAGAGTATATGGAGAAGTATTTAAAAACTGGGATGCCGTTGCTGCCAATCAGGAGATTGATTTAGCGGCCGCAATAAATGGAGGTCAAGCCATTGCTTGCAACGATATGTTTTTTAGTGCAATGGGAAATTTAATCTTGCCAAATCGCGGAGCAAATATGGGTGATGGTTGGGAAACCAAAAGAAACCGAACTCCAAATAATAGAGATTGGGTTATTGTAAAACTGGCACATAAAGGAACTGTAGATAAAATTGTTGTAGACACTTGTCATTTCAAAGGGAATTACCCTGACAGTTGTTCTATTGAAGCTTGTGTTTCAGAAACTGATGATGTTGAAAATACTGCAAAATGGGAAATACTATTGCCACAACAAAAACTAAGTGCTGATACTATTCACGAGTTTGTATCTCAAATCAATCCATCAAACGCCATTACACACATACGATTAAACATTTTTCCCGATGGAGGAATTAGCCGATTACGAATCTTTGGTAAAATAAGTAAATAGTGATTATAAGTACATTTATACTAGTTGTTTTATATGTAGTTTATTTTGGTGTATTAATTACGCTGGGATATGTTTCCTATAAAATGCCTAAATTTAAAATTGGTAATTCTGAAGAAAATTCAGAGGAGACTTCAGAAATAAAAGTAACGAGTCAAAACTATATCTATACAGGTATTCTTTTAGCTATAATTGGAATTCTTGTAAATACCTATATAATAGTACAAGGGACACCTCTAGAAAGCCACATGATGGAATGGCTCAACATTGTCATTCGATTAATGCATATTACTTTTGGTATCGCTTGGATTGGAGCCTCTTTTTATTTTGTATTTCTTGAAAATGCATTAAATAGAACCGAAGACGTTAGAGATGAATTGGCTGGAAATCTTTGGGCAGTTCACGGTGGTGGATTTTATTATTTAGAAAAATACAAAATAGCTCCTAAATCTATTCCTAAACATTTGCATTGGTTTAAGTACGAAGCTTATTTTACATGGCTTTCAGGTTTTTGTTTGTTGTTTGTTGTTTATTATTTTAATGCATCTGCTTTAGTTATCGATAAAAATGTATTAGATATTTCTGCTACTCAAGCCATTTCAATTGGTATTGGATCATTCGTAGTATCTTGGATAATTTATGATTTCATGTGCAAATCCAGATTAACAAAAAATCAATTGGCTTTTTCAGTAATTGGTTTTTTAATTTTAATAGGTTTTGCTTGGTTTTATTGTCAAGTTTTTAGTTCGAGGGCAGCCTATATTCATTTTGGTGCTATGATTGGCAGTTTAATGGTTGCTAATGTTTTCTTTGTCATTATTCCAGCTCAGAAAGCGATGGTTCATGCTGCAAAAATGGGATTGCCTTTAGATCCTACTCTTGGTAAAAACGCATTAGCCCGTTCCTTACACAATAATTATTTTACTTTACCTGTATTATTTGTTATGGTAAGTAATCACTTTCCATCTACATTTGGATATGAATATCCTTGGCTCATCTTGGCAATTATTTCATTAGGCGCAGCAGGAGTAAAGCACTATTTAAATCTCAAAGAGAAAAAGCAACTCAACGTTTGGATATTGCCTGTTTCCATTTTGATTCTTCTGGCAGCAACTTTTATTTCAGCTCCAAGTACTAATCCTTACGAATGCAAAAAAGAAGTAAGTATCGTAGAAGTGCAAGAGATTATCCAAAAGCGATGTGTGCAATGCCATTCTTCTTCACCAACAGATGAAGTCTACAAAGTTGCTCCAAATGGCGTAATGTATGACACTCCAGAAGATATAGTGAAAAAGAAAGATTTAATCATGCAACGTGTGGTTATTACCAAAACGATGCCTCAGAACAATAAAACAAATATTACTGATGAAGAAAGAAATATTCTTCGTTGCTGGATTGAACAAGGCGCAAGCCTCAAATAAATAGTTATGACATTATCTCAATTTAATACTTTAGAGACTTCAATTGCAGCCAAACATCTGATGGATTGTTGTGGTTCGAACAAATGGGTTTCTAACATGATGACTCATTTTCCTTTTACTTCTGAAAAAGTCTTAGTAGATCTATCAGCAAAAATTTGGTATGACGAATGCGGAGAAACAGATTGGAGAGAATCATTTACACACCATCCAAAAATTGGTGATGTAAAAAGTTTAACCGAAAAATTTGCAGGTAAAGAACAAGCTGGAGTTGCAGTTGCAACGATTGAAACTATCGAAGCTTTGGCGGAAGCCAATACCGATTATGAAAATAAATTTGGATTTATCTTTATAGTTTGTGCTACAGGAAAATCGGCAAACGAAATGTTGCAAATTCTTTTAGATAGGCTAAATAATACTCTTCAAGAAGAGTTACACATTGCCATGGGCGAACAGCAAAAGATTTCCATTATTCGTTTCAAAAAATTATTAACCGATGGTGATTTTAGTTTTTTGAAAGTAAGCCAAATAACCACTCATGTTTTAGATACTGCTCTTGGTTTGCCAGGTAAAAACATTTCAATTAGGCTACAATCAAAAATAAATAATAGTTGGCAAACCATTTCGCAAGGAATTACAAATGCCGATGGTAGAATTCCAGATTTATTACCCCAAGAAAGAACTTTAAAACCAGATACTTATAAAATGGTTTTTGATACGGGTTCGTATTATGCCAATCAAAATCTAAAAACCTTTTATCCAGAAGTCGAGATACAATTCAGCACTTTTGATGAAACCCATTACCATGTTCCATTGCTAATTAATCCTTTTGGTTTCAATACCTATCGAGGTAGCTAAATTTTCAATTTCAATTACAATATCAATTACAATAAATATATAACTTATAATTCATAACTAAAATGACAATTCCTTCAATAAAAAAAGAACAATTGTTCCAAAGTTTAAGTCAAGCCAATACCACTTTTAACGAAATATATCCAGGGGATAGAAGCGACCGTCAACCTGTGCATACCTTATATGGTGGTGCCAATCTTTTTAAATCAGATGCGCCAATTCTTTTAGGAAATAGAGCATTAGAAATATTAGAAGCCTATGCGCCTAATCATGAAGTATTTGGAAAAGCTTTCGGTTTAACTGGTGGTAATGATTTTAGCAAACGCATTTATGATAAAGTAGTTGCTAAATTAAAATCAGAAGCCATTGAAGATTTCCGAATAGACTTTGAAGACGGTTACGGTAATCGAAGCAATGAAGAAGAAGATGCAACGGCAGTGACTACTGCCCATGAAGTTGCTAAAGGAATGAAAGAAAAAACACTTTCTCCATTTATAGGAATTAGGATTAAACCGTTTACCGAAGAGATGAAAGAAAGAGGTTTACGAACTTTAGATATTTTTATTAGTACTTTAGTAAAAGAAACAGGTGGCAAATTGCCTGATAATTTTGTGGTCATGTTGCCTAAAGTAACTATTCCTGAACAACCAGAAACGTTAGCTAATTTTTTTACCATTTTAGAAGATGAATTAGGCATAGCAAAAGGAGTTCTAAAAATGGAAATGATGGTAGAAACTACACAAGCCATTATGGACATAAACGGAATCAATCCATTATATCGTTTTATAAAAGCGGCTCAAGGGCGTTGCATTGCTATGCATTTTGGTACATACGATTATACGGCGAGTTGCAGTATTACGGCTAAATATCAAGAAATGGATCATCCTGTTTGCGATTTTGCCCATCATGTTACAAAAGTAGCTTTAGCACATACTGGAATTTGGTTAAGCGACGGGGCTACGAATACCATGCCTATTGGTCCACATCGCGGTGACTTAACACCTGAACAAGAGGAAGAAAACCGTCAAGTGGTGCATAGAGCTTGGAAAAAAGGATACGATCACATTCGTCATTCATTGTGGAACGGCTATTATCAAGGTTGGGATTTGAATCCTGCGCAGTTTCCTATGCGTTATGCTGCGGTGTATGCATTCTTTTTAGAAAGTTATGATGATGCTGTGGATCGTTTGAAAACTTTCGTAGAAAAAGCAGCTCGTGCAACTTTAATTGGAGATGTTTTTGACGATGCCGCTACCGGACAAGGATTATTGAATTATTTTCTGAGAGCTTTAAATAGTGGAGCAATTACTGAGGAAGAAGTTTTGGCTACTGGCTTGACTTTAGAAGAAATTAGAGGGCGTTCGTTTAAGAAAATATTAGAAAATAGAATAGCGAAATAAATTAAAGTTTATTCTTTTCTTAATGTCATAAAAAAACGCTACAGAATTTGTAGCGTTTTTTTATAAATCATTTTATAGCTTCTTCATATCGTTCACCAATTTTTTTCCAATTAATGACATTAAAAAAAGCATCGATATATTTTTTTCGTTTGTATTGATATCCTAAATAATAGGCATGTTCCCAAACATCTAATGCTAAAATTGGTGTTCCCTTAATTTCGGCATTTGGCATTAATGGATTGTCTTGATTTTGTGAGCTTGTGATTTGTAATTTCCCTGCTTTATCAGTAATCAACCACGCCCATCCTGATCCAAATTGTTTAGTTGCAACATCTTTAAACTGTGATTTAAAGACTTCAAAAGACCCAAAATCTCTAGTAATTGCTGATGCCAAAGTGTCTTTAGGTTGTGATGCTGCTTTTGGCGCCATACTTTCCCAAAAAACGGAATGGTTGTAATAACCACCAGCATTGTTTCTTAAATCATCATTGCTAGTGTCTAATCTTTTTAGAATTTCTTCAATAGTCAAATTTTCTGATTCTGTTCCAGCAATAGCTTTATTCAGATTATTGGTATACGTTAAATAGTGTTTCGAATAATGCATTTCCATCGTTAAAGCATCAATATTTGGTGCTAAAGCTTCATAAGAATATGGCAACTTAATCATTTCAAATGTGCCTTCATCTGCTTTTACATCATCAGGCATACCAACTGTTATTTTCTCCTCGGCAGATGGAAGAGGAACTTCAACTACTTCAGTTAATTTTTTATTGTTACAGGAAATAATCATAAGAGTACATACACTTATGAAAAAAAGTATTTTTTTATTCATGTTAGCTTTATTTTTTTACTAATGAATTAATTATTTCAATATAGGATTCCTTTGCTTCGTCAGCGCTAATATGACTAATTTGCATCCATGCATTAGTTTTGAAGGCGTCTCTAATATGAAAGGATGAGGTTTGGTTTAGTTCTAAATTTCCATAGGTAGCTTGTTTGTAAAAAGCATAAAGCCGCAATTGAACATCCTGTGGTAAAGACGCTTGAGTCATTTCATCAGCAATCGCAACCGCCTCTTCGAATCTAGTATTTAAATCTTTTAAGGTCATTATTATTTAATGGCAATAATAGTTTTTCCTCCTACTGCTTTTTCATTTAATTGCACATTAATTTTAGTTCCCAAAGGTAAAAATAAATCTACTCTCGAGCCAAATTTTATAAAACCAGCATCTGTTCCTTGAATCACTTGCATGCCTTCTTCGGCGTAATTAACGATACGTCTAGCCAATGCACCAGCAATTTGTCGATATAAAATTTCACCAAAAATTCTATTTTCTATAACAACGGTTGTTCTTTCGTTTTCAGTACTCGCCTTTGGATGCCAAGCTACTAAATATTTACCTGGGTGGTATTTACTAAATTTTACTTTTCCGTTAACAGCATATCGAGTGACATGAACATTTATTGGAGACATAAAGATGGAAACTTGTATGCGTTTATCTTTAAAATATTCGCTCTCAAAAACCTCTTCAATTACCACAACTTTTCCGTCTACTGGAGCAATAATATGATTATCGTTAATTGCAACGTCTCTTTTAGGATTTCTAAAAAACTGTAAAATCAGTATTAAAAATAACAATACAAGAACTTCAACCGCTTTTTTTAGCCAAAATAGTACAATGAAATGGTCTGCTAATAACAAAAGAGCAACAGTTGATGTAGTTGCAATTAATATGATTTTTCCGCCTTCTTTATGAAACATAATGAAAATATATGTGTTTATTTAGTTGTTAACCAGTTGATTGAATGTCTAAATGGCTTTTAGTATGTCTATTAGCATGAATATTTTGTTATTCTTTAACAAAAAATCCTCTTAAGTTATTAGAGGATTTATTTTCAATAATAATTTCTATATCATTAAATAGATTTACAAAAGTAATAAAAATTACGGATTATCGATACCCTTTTATCATAATCTAACCTAAATGAACTTTTCGTTTGTTGGTTTTTGCTAGTCCATAATAAGTTTTATAGTCTATAAATAAAGTATGAATTGCTATGCAAGTTTTAATTTTTTATTTACCTTTATAGGAGGAAAATTTTGCAATAATGAAAAATAAATAATTATTAAAAAATAATTTTTATACATAATTTGGTGTTAAAGATATGGCTAATAAAGAACGTAAAAGCTTTCCAATTGTTGGTATTGGTTCTTCTGCAGGTGGATTAGAAGCATTGGAGCTTTTTTTTAAAAATATGCCTAAAGACAATGGTATGGCTTTCATAGTCATTCAACATCTTGATCCAACTCGAGTTGGTCTTTTGCCAGAAATATTACAACGAATCACTAGCATGAATACCAGTGAAGCTATTGATGGAATTTTGTTAGAACCCAATTGTGTTTATGTTATTCCACCAAACAAAAGCATTACACTATTTCATGGTACATTACGTTTGTTTGACCCTATAGAATCTAGAGGTTTTCGTTTGCCTATTGATATCTTCTTTCGCTCTTTAGCAGACGATCTTCAAGACAAAAGCATTGGAATAATACTTTCAGGTATGGGCTCAGACGGCAGTATAGGGGCAAAAGCCATTAAGGAGAACAACGGTTTTGTATTAGTCCAAGATCCAAGTACTGCAAAATTTGAAGGGATGCCCCAAAGTGTTATAAATGCTGTTAAAGTAGATATTATAGCTCCTGTTGAGGATTTGCCATCAAAACTAATTTCAATAACAAAGTTTATTCCAAAAATAGATAAAAAATTAGAAATTGATAGTGTAGAAGCAAGCAATATCGACAAAATAATAGTGCTATTACGTCTAAAATCTGGAAATGATTTTTCTTATTATAAAAAAAATACTATATATAGACGTATTGAAAGAAGAAAATTTGTTCACCAAATAGATACTTTAGAAAACTACGTTCGCTTTTGTCAAGAAAATCCGAAAGAAGTAGAAATCCTTTTTAAAGAATTACTAATAGGGGTTACTCATTTTTTTCGTGATCCCGCAGTATGGGAAATGCTAAAAGAAAAAGTGCTGCCTGATTTGTTAAATGAATTGCCTGACGGAACAATACTACGGGCATGGGTCCCTAGTTGCTCAACAGGAGAAGAAGCCTATTCATTAGCCATCATTTTTAGTGAAATTATTAAAAATAGGTTTGAAAATAAAAAATTCAACCTACAAATTTTTGCAACTGATATTGATAGTGAAGCCATTGAAAAAGCACGAAAAGGTTTTTTCTCAAGTACTAATGTTGAAAGTATATCCAAAGAACGTCTCCAATCCTTTTTTACAGAAGTTGGGGGCAATTACCGCATTAACTCTTCTCTTCGAAAAATGGTTGTTTTTGCTGTTCAAAATATAACTAAAGATCCACCTTTTACAAAACTAAATATGGTGAGTTGTCGCAATTTGTTGATTTATTTAGAACCCGAAATGCAAAAAAAAATTATCTCATTATTTAGCTATAGTCTTAATACTAATGGTATTTTAGTACTTGGCAATGCAGAAACTCTAGGTAATTTTAACGATGTATTTGAAAATATAGACCCTAAATTAAAATTATACAAACGCACTAAACTACAATTTGCATCTAAACTTTCTAATTTTCCAAGTTACTTTTCAAATACAAATATAAATACTACAGAAGTTACTATGACAAAAACTAAAGTTACTGAAAACATACAAACACTTACTGACCAAATTATATTACAGCACTATTCACCCGCAAGTGTATTGGTAAATGATTCAGGAGATATCATATACATTACCGGACGAACAGGAAAATACTTGGAACCTCTTGCTGGTAAAGCAAACTGGAATATTCTTGCTATGGCGCGTGAAGGCTTACAACAAGAACTGTTAATTGCTTTTCGGAAAACCAATGATAATTTTAAACCCATAACCATAAAGGATATAAAATTAGAAAATGATGGGCTTCCTTTTTTTGCAAATATTACTGTACAGCGCATAGAAAGTCCAGAGGCTTTAAAAAACATGATTCTGGTTATTTTTAATGATGTAACCAATCTACATCAACAGGAGATTAAAAATGCAAAAATAAATAAAGTTGATTCTATTGGAGATTTAAAAGAATTGAAAATGGAGTTGAGTAAAAGTTTTGAAGAACTTAAAAACACAAAAGAACAAATGATAATCTCTCAAGAAGAACTTAAATCTGCCAATGAAGAATTGCAATCTACAAATGAGGAATTACAATCTACTAATGAAGAGCTCACTACTTCAAAGGAGGAGATGCAAAGTATGAACGAAGAGTTACAAACTGTAAATACAGAATTGCAAAGAAAAATAAGTGAGTTTACACAAGCAAATACGGATATGAAAAACTTGCTCAATAGTACCGGAATTGCTACTCTTTTTCTTGACAAAGAATTAAATATCAGAAGATTTACCGATGAAGTAAATACAATTTTTAAAATACGCAGTACCGATTTAGGCAGACCAATTAATGAAATAGTAACCGATTTGATATATCCAGAAATGGAAAATCATGCCGCACAAGTAATAAAAAGCTTGATAACGGTAGAAACCATAATTAGTACTAAGGATGCAAGATGGTTCAATATCCGAATTATGCCCTATAGAACTATTGATGATCGCATTGATGGAGTTATAATAACCTTTTTTAATATCACTGTTAATAAAAAATTAGAAATTGAACTTAAAGAAGCCAACAAATTAATTCAGTCAAAACAAAAAGAGATTAAGGAATCTGAAATTGAGTATCGCAATTTTTTTGAATCAGCAAAAGAGGGAATTATTATTTTGAATTTTAGCACTGGTAGCATAATAGATGTAAATTTATTCCTAATCCGATTATTAGGCTATTCTAAAGAACAATTTCTAGAAAAAAAAATATGGGAAATAGGATTGTTTCAAGATATCATTAAAAATAAGACTAAATTTTTAGAACTAAAACGAAAACAATACATACGCTATGAAAACTTACCGCTTGAAACTGTTACTGGAAAAAAAATAAATGTTGAGTTTATCAGTAATGTTTATTCAGGAAATAATCAAAAGATTATTCAATGTTTTATTCGGGAAGTTTCCAGAGAAAAAAAAGAAGAGCAAAATAAAAACCAATAATTTAATTTGCAATAGTAAATTATTTCATACCATTTTGTCATGGAAGGCAACAAACCTAAATCTGAATTTGGAAGTTTAAGAAAAAAAGCGGAAGCGCTTATAAACGAAAAAGCGAATTCTGAAGACCAGTATTCCTATTCGTCTGCAATTCAATTTATTCACGAATTGGAGGTTCATCAAATTGAAATACAATTGCAAAATGAAGAACTTATATTAGCCAATAAAAATGCTAAAGAATCTTTCGAACAATTTATTAAACTATATGATTTTGCTCCTATAGGCTATTTAACACTTTCTGAAGATGGCAGTATTTTAGAATTAAACTATAAAACAGCCAGTTTATTAGGTAAGGAACGCTCTTCTTTACTAAACAAATTACTTGGGTTTTTTATTTCAGAAAAATCTAAGGGTATTCTAAATACCTTTATTAAAAAAGTGTTTGATAGCGATACCAATCAATACTGCGAATTAGTTGTTGATTCTGATACTTATTCTCCCAAGTATTTATCACTTAATGGAATTAAAACTAAGGAAGGAAATCAATGTTCTGTATCTGTATCTGATATTACAGTGAGTAAGATGGCGGCAGAATCATTAGAAAAAAGTGATGTTTTGCTTAAAAAATCACAAATCATAGCCAAAATTGGAACCTATATTCTTGATTTTTCTTCCGGAAAGTGGTCAGGTTCGGAAGTTTTGGATACCATTTTTGGAATTACTATTGATTTTGATAGATCAATATCAGGCTGGGTTTCAATTATTCATCCAGATTGGCAAGAAATGATGATAAAATATTTCACTGAAGAAGTAATTGGCGGGAAAACCAAATTTGACAAAAAATATAAAATCATTAGACAGAATGATCATGAGGAACGATGGGTTCACGAACAAGGTGAGCTGTTATTCGATGAAAATAATGAACTTAAAAAAATGATTGGTACTGTTCAAGACATTACTATGAACCTTCTTGCAGAAGAAAAACTAAATCAACTTTCTCAGGCAGTTGAACAAAGTCCGTTAGCCATAATTATTACTGATATTCAAGGTGTTATTGAATATGCTAACCCTAAATTTGTAGAGATGAGCGGCTATAATTTAGAAGAAACAATAGGTCGCAATCCACGAATATCAAAATCAGGACACACTTCGCCTACTCAGTATAAAAAGATGTGGCAAACGATAACCTCTGGTAATGTATGGCATGGTGATTTTCATAACTTAAAAAAAGACGGTACTCCTTATTGGGTATCAGCAGCTATTTCACCTATTCAAAATCCAGAGGGTGTAACAACGCACTTCCTAGCCATTGAAGAAGATATCACGTTAAGAAAAAAAACCGAACAGGACTTAATAGAAGCCAAAGAGCATGCTGAAGAAAGTGATCGATTAAAATCAGCTTTTCTGGCTAATATGAGCCACGAAATCAGAACTCCTTTAAATGGAATTTTAGGATTTACTAATTTGCTAAAAGACCCTACATTATCGTTTATAGAGCAACAGGAATATCTTGAAATAATAGAAAAAAGCGGTAGTCGATTACTTAATATTATTAATGATATAATAGATATTTCTAAAATTGAATCGGGACAAATGGAAGTTTCACTCACAGAAACTAACATTAATAAACAATTAGAATTTATTTATGCTTTTTTTGAACCTGAAATCAAAAATAAAAATATCGAATTTATTTTACAAAATAACCAATCTCAAAATGAACTTATTATTACTACTGACAGTGAAAAAATCTATGCTATTCTCATCAACTTGGTTAAAAATGCTATAAAGTTTACGAATAAAGGGAAAATTGAATTTGGCTATACTTTAAGAAAAGATAAACAACCAGCAGAATTAGAGTTTTTTGTTAAAGATTCAGGAATTGGAATTCCAAAAAATAAGATCGAAACCATATTTAAACGTTTTATACAAGTCGATATCTCTGACAAAAGAGCATATCAAGGATCAGGACTAGGGCTATCTATTTCTAAAGCTTATGTAGATATGTTAGGTGGTAAAATATGGGTGAAAAGTACTTTAAATGAAGGGTCAACTTTCTATTTTACAATTCCATATCATTCAGAGCATCAAATTAAAGATTTTGAAACTACTGACAAAGGAGAAATAAAGAATGAACATCAAATTAAAAATTTAAAAATTCTAATTGTTGAAGATGATGAAATATCAAAATTATTACTTTCAAAAGTTGTTTCTCCTTATGCTAAAGAAATTTTAAAGGTTAGTAGCGGACTTGATGCCATTGCGATATCTCATGCTAATCCTGATGTTGATTTAATTCTTATGGATATTAATATGTCAGAAATGGATGGATATGAAGCAACCAGACAAATTCGCGAATTCAATAAAAAAGTAATTATAATTGCGCAGACTGCCAATGTATTAACTAGTGATAGAAAAAAAGCATTATTAGCTGGTTGTAATGATTATATATCAAAACCTATAAATAAGTCTCATTTGAACGATTTAATTCAAAAATACTTTAAAAAACGTGTTTAAATTTATAGAAAGTCAATTAAAATTTATGAATATAAATTAATTTTTCATAAATTTACTATAACAAATCTTAAAAATAAGCAAGAGCACATTTTTTAAAGTAGAATAATACCACACACGATCTAAAGATAATAAAAAATTAATGTTATTAAATTAGTGCGTCTATGGACAATATTAAAAAAAATTCAGATGCGATTAATCTTATTCGTCAAAAAGCCGAAGAAGTAATTCAGAGTAAAACATCAAAATTTAATTCAAAACTTTCTGAATCAGAAATACTAAAACTAATTCATGAATTAGAAGTTCACCAGATTGAACTTGAAATGCAAAATGAGGAGCTAATAATCGCAAAAGAAAAAGCAGAAAAAGCCTCAGAAAAATATGCTGAATTATATGTATTTGCACCTTTTGGATATTATACTATATCTAATACGGGGCAAATTTTAGAGCTAAATCTTGCTGCCTCCCAAATTTTAGATAGAGAACGCTCATTTTTATTAAACCGTCAATTTGGGATATTTGTTTCTGAAGATACCCGACCAATATTTAACGAGTTTCTTGAAAATATTTTCAATAGTTATAATAGATTCACATGCGATATAGCCATATCCACAAACCTAAATTCACCAAAACACCTTCACCTTTCTGGTATTATTACAGAAAATAGAAAACAATGTCTCTTAACTGTTGTTGATATTTCTCAGCGTAAGCAGATGGAAGTGGAGCTGAGTAATGCAAAAGTACAAGCTGAGGACGCAAATAAAGCCAAATCAGATTTTCTTGCAAATATGAGTCATGAAATTAGAACTCCATTGAATGGAATTATTGGTTTCACCCATCTTTTGATGAATACAAAGTTGGATGAAAATCAGTTTGAATATATGGACGCCATCAATGAGTCTGCTACTATTTTGCAGGGTATCATTAACGATGTATTAGATTTATCTAAAATCGAATCTCGGAATTTAGAATTGCATATTGAAAAAATTGATTTAATAGCACTCGCTCATAATGTTATTCACTTATTCAAACCTCAAGCTTTTCAAAAAAGGATAGATTTAATTTTAAATATTGATAAAAATATTCCTCATTATATTTTTGCTGATGCCATACGTTTAAAACAAATTTTAGTAAATTTAATTGGTAATGCTCTAAAATTTACTTCTACAGGAAAAATTGAGTTTAATATTGATCAAATAAATACTTCTGGAGAAAATGATATCACCATACAATTTTCTGTAAAAGATACTGGAATTGGAATAGTACAGCAAAATCAAGAAAAAATATTTCATCCTTTTGTACAAGAAGACAATTCAACCAGTCGAAAATTTGGAGGTACAGGTTTAGGATTAGCTATTACCAATCAACTTTTAGCATTAATGAATAGTAATTTGCAATTAATAAGCGAATTTGGTAAAGGAAGTAATTTCTTTTTTAATCTTGATGTAAAAAAATTAGATATTAAAAGTAATTCCCAAAAGACAATTGATAATTTTTCAGAAAATAAAATAAGTGTCGTAAAAACAGACAAAGTTTATAGCATTTTGGTAGTTGAAGACAATAAAATTAATATGCTTTTGTCAAAAATACTTCTTAAAAAAATGCTTCCTAATTGTACTATTTTTCAAGCTAGCGACGGAAACCAAGCAGTAGATATAGTAAAAAAAGAACCACTAGATTTAATTCTAATGGATGTACAAATGCCAATAAAAAATGGTTATGAATCAACTATTGAAATTAGAAAAATAAAAAAAATAAATAATCTTCCAATAATAGCATTAACTGCCGGAATTTTACTTGGGGAAAAGGAAAAATGTATTGAAACTGGAATGGATGATTTTATATCAAAACCAATTATTGAAAGTGAATTTGAGCAAAAAGTATTTCAATGGATAACGAAATAGTAAATAGGTTCATCGGATAGTATCGTTTTAACTCTCTATTTTTGAACAATAAATAATAATGCTTTACATTTATAATTAATCCATTTATTTTCAGCATTTTGTTTTTTGAGAAACTAAAAACTGTAATTGAGTACTATATTTTTTTATGAAAAATAATATAAAATTTTATAAAATAAAAATACAAATGGCGCTACAAATATAACACTATCTAGTCGATCTAGTATCCCTCCATGTCCGGGCATTATTATTCCGCTGTCTTTTACGCCAGCAATTCTTTTAAATTTGGATTCGATTAAATCTCCTACTGTACCTATAATCCCCACAATAAGAGCAATTATTGTCCAAATCAATATCGATTTATCGCTAAATTGTGCACTTGCTTTTATATAATATTTTGATATCAAATAACCAGCAATTATTGCAAAAATGATTCCGCCAAAGAACCCTTCAATTGTTTTCTTAGGGGATATTCTTTCAAATAATTTTGTTCTTCCAATAGATTTTCCAACAATATAGGCAAAAGTATCGTTAGTCCAAATCAAGATAAAAAGTCCAATTATGATTTTAGGGTTATAATTGATAACTCCAAATGAAATTTTAGTGATAAATACAAAAGGCAATATAATGTACCCCAATAAATAAAGGTATTTTGAAGAAGTGCTAATTTTTTGAATGTTATCATAAAATAGAAAAAGGATACATTTAATAGACACTACTAATGCAGCAACCAATAAAATCAAGTCTAATTGTTCAGTATTGACAGAAATATTTATATCAGCTTGAAAAAATTCGTTTAATATTTTTGTTGTAAATTGATTGTAATTGCTTATTAATGTTATTGCTATGTAGAATATTAGGCCGAGAAGGATTGGGAAAACTTTATGTATTTGTATTAAATTACAAAATTCGTATAAAGTTACAATTAGGAAGACTCCAAATAGAATAAAAAAACTTTCTTTTGAATATAAAATCGAAGAAAGTAATAAAATTATATAAATAGCTCCCGATATAGCCCGTTTTAGAGTTTCATTCATCTTATAAATCCTCTAAAAGCAATAGATAAAGATTTTTAGCGGCACTTCCGTATTGTAAAAAGTCTTCTTCTTTTGCTTTTTCAAAATATTTTATAGTGGTAATATTTGTAGGATAATCTTTAATGTATTTCTTTTTGATGACTCTAAGTCCATCACTTTTACTTTCGATAATTTGACTTGTTGTAGCAATAACCACAATATTTATTGGTAAATCGTTGGGTTTGTTTTGCTTGATTTGATTCGACGAAAATAGTATTGAACCTTCATCAGCAATTAGATTTTCGCAACTTGCCAGAAGAAATTTTGGATTTACTGGTTTTATATAGGAAAGTTTATTTTCATCAAGCATACTAAAAAGCTTCGGTTCATAGCAAACTACGTCACTTTCAAACCAATCGTTTTCTTCTAAAATATGCTCAAAATGATCTTTTAGTTCCGTGAGATTTTCACAATATAGAAACTTACCTCCATTTTTTTTAAAATTGAATGTAAATTTTTCATCAACAGGAGCTGATAAATTAGCTTGTAAATTATTAAATTCACTTTGTTTTTCCTCAAAAGAGGAATCATCACCAGAACCAAAAAATTTTCTGAAAAGACTCATATAGTTTGTTCAATCAATTAAATTGTTTTTTACAAAACATACAAATGTAAAAAAATCTTAATTCAAAAGCATTTTTTGAATTAAGATTTTTAAAATTATTTTTTTGTTTACAAAGAAGTTTCAGCTTGCAAGTTACTATCAAAATTACGTTTTCCGAAAATTTCTTCTAAATCGTCTTTGAAAATCACTTCTTTTTCAATTAAAATTTCTGCCAATTTATTCAATTTATCTTTGTTTTCCTCCAGAATTTGAATCGCTCTTTGGTATTGGCTTTCTATTAAGTTTGATATTTCTTTATCAATAACCATAGCAGTTTCTTCAGAATAGGGTTTAGAAAAACTATACTCGCTTTGTCCCGAAGAGTCATAATAGGTTACATTCCCAATTTTGTCATTCAAGCCATAAACGGTTACCATGGCACGAGCTTGCTTGGTTACTTTTTCTAAATCACTTAAAGCACCAGTTGAAATACGATTAAATACAACTTTTTCAGCAGCTCTACCACCCATTGTAGCGCACATCTCATCGAGCATTTGGTCTGGACGAACAATTAATCGTTCTTCTGGCAAGTACCATGCTGCACCTAAACTTTGACCACGCGGTACTATTGTTACTTTTATTAATGGAGCTGCGTGTTCTAACATCCAACTTACAGTTGCATGTCCAGCCTCATGTATAGCAATTGCTTTCTTTTCGTCAGGTGTAACAATTTTATTTTTCTTTTCTAATCCTCCTACAATTCTATCAACAGCATCTAAGAAATCTTGTTTGTCTACCGCCGTTTTGTTGTTTCTAGCGGCAATTAAAGCTGCTTCGTTACAAACATTAGCAATATCAGCACCTGAAAAACCTGGAGTTTGCTTGGCTAAAAAGTCGGTGTCTAATCCTTCTACCTTTTTCAATGGAGCAAGATGCACAAGGAAAATTTCGGCGCGCTCACGAATGTCTGGTAAGTCTACAAAAATTTGTCTATCAAAACGTCCAGCACGCATTAAAGCTTTGTCTAACACATCGGCTCTGTTGGTGGCTGCTAAAACAATTACATTCGAATTGGTTCCAAAACCATCCATTTCTGTCAACAGTTGATTCAACGTATTTTCACGCTCGTCATTTCCTCCTGACATGTTGCTTTTTCCACGAGCTCTTCCTACTGCATCAATCTCATCAATAAAAATTATGGCTGGTGACTTTTCTTTGGCTTGTTTGAATAAATCTCTAACACGTGAAGCTCCAACACCTACAAACATCTCAACGAAATCAGATCCTGACAAAGAGAAAAACGGAACTTGCGCTTCTCCTGCAACTGCTTTTGCCAATAACGTTTTTCCAGTACCAGGAGGACCAACTAAAAGTGCTCCTTTCGGAATCTTACCTCCTAAATTGGTATATTTTTCTGGATTTTTTAGGAACTCTACAATTTCTTGTATTTCTTCTTTTGCGCCTTCAAGTCCAGCAACATCTTTAAAAGTGGTTTTAATATCAGTTTTCTCATCAAATAATTTTGCTTTCGATTTTCCGATATTGAAAATTTGTCCTCCACCCGGACCTCCGCCACCACTCATTCTTCGCATAATAAACAACCAGATTCCTACAATAATAAGTATTGGTAATAAACTAATGATGATGTCAGACCAGTTATTTTTTGGTAAAAAATTAAAGTCTTTAAGTTTGCCTTGAGCAACAGCATTTTCTAATTTTTTCTGAAAAATTTCATCGTTACCAATATCAAAAATATAATGAGGTCCTTTTACATTAGGACGATTCAATAAATCTTTTGCTACTGCTTTATGTGAAGTTTCTTTTAAAGCTTCAGGAGTCAAATAGACTTCAGCTTCTTGTTTATTGTATACAATAACTTTTTGTACTTCGCCTTTTTCTAAAAAGGTATTGAATTTTGAAGAAGTAGTTTTAGCTGCCTCTTGAAAACTGGAACCTCCCGAAAAAATACTAATGGATAGAAATATAAGTAATATTACCAAATAGATTGCCCATGAGGGTACTTTAAATTTACTTGGATTTGGTTTATTGTCGTTAGCCATTGCTTTGCGTTTCTTTAATATTTATTTTGAATTGTTGTAATTTTTGCGTCACCCCAAAGACTTTCAATGTTATAGTATTCGCGAATGTGTTTCTGAAAAACATGAACCACAATGTTCACATAGTCCATAAGAACCCATTCTGCATTATCAGTTCCTTCTACGTGCCAAGGTTTGTCTTTGATTGCTTTTGAGACTGTTTTTTGAACGGAGTTAACGATGGCGTTAACTTGAGTATTTGAATTTCCGTTACAGATGATGAAATAATCGCAAGCAGCGTTGTCTATTTCTCTTAAATCTAATATGTCAATATCGTTTCCTTTTACTTCTTCAATTCCTTTGATGATGTTAGCCAACAAAACATCATTGTTTATTGCTTTTTTTGTCATTTATTTTTTTTCTATATGTTCGCAAAGTTACCACTTTTTGTGATTATTTTTGAACCTTAACATAACATTAAATTCTGTCTCACAAATTATTTCTAATGAAAGTAATCAAACTCGATGCCATAGATTCTACAAATGAGTATTTAAAAGACTTAATAGGCAAGCAATTAGTAGATAATTTTACAATTGTTACAGCTGAAAATCAGACAAAAGGAAAGGGACAAATGGGTTCGGTTTGGAATTCCGAAATTGGTAAAAACTTAATAATGAGTATTTTAATTAAAGATTTTATTTTTGATATTTCTAAAATTTTTAATTTAAATATAGCATTTTCATTAGCTGTAATAAATGCTTTAGAAGAAAGAAAAATTCCTAAAGTAAGTATAAAGTGGCCCAACGACATTATGTCAGATACCAAAAAAATTGGCGGAATATTAATAGAAAATAGTATAAAAAGTGATGGAACTATTTCTTCAGTAGTGGGTTTAGGGCTCAATGTGAATCAAACTTATTTTCAAGATTTGCCAAAAGCGTCTTCTCTTGCAATCATTTGTCATGCTTTTTTTAATAAAGAGGAGTTGCTTTTTTCTATTGTTGAAAACATGAAACTAAATTTACTAACATGGAATCAACAATCCGATTTGATGTGGCAAAAGTATACGAATTACTTATTCAAAAAAGGAATTCCAATGCCATTTCAGAATAAAGAAAATCAAAATTTCATGGGCATTATTCAAGGTGTTTCTTCTATAGGAAAGCTAAAAATTCTTTTAGAAAATGATACAGTTTCAGAATTTGACATTAAAGAAATTCAGCTCTTGTATTAAGGTAATTTACAAAGAGAAGTTTTCTCCTAAATAAAACTTAATTAATGCATTATTAAACATTAATTCATATTTAGATTGAATTAAATCGGCTTGTGAATTGTTATAAAAAATTTTGGTAAGATTCAATTCGGATATGTTTATTTTTCCTAATTCAAATTTTAGCAATTCAGCATCATAACTTTTTTGTGAAAATTCATAAGCTACTGTGGAGGCATCATTCTTTTTGATAGAGGTCTTCGTATCGTTTATGGCTTTTAATACTTCTTTTGAAAGGTTATTTTGCACAATTTGAGTGTCAAATTTAGATTGTTTTAAATTAAGTTTTGTGGTTTTAATTTTAGAAAAATTATCCATTTGACTAAATATAGGAATCGTCAAATGGAATCGTACACCTCGAATAAAGTTATTGTCTAACTGGTCCTCATTTGCTATTGGTCCTAAATCTCTGTCTATATAATTATCAGTATAATTGGAGCCCGCAAGTAGTCGCATGGTTAAAACAGGATAGAGAGGTGCCCTTGCTAACGAAAGAGCCGTTCTTGCCTTTTTTTCCTTTAAAAGACTCATCGAGTATAAAGGATTCATTTCGACTGCTTTTTTGGCTAATGAGAATTGATTTTCTTCTAATAATACATTTTTACTTATTTCTGTTATGGGTTTTAATAATTGAATTTCTTTTTCTAAAGGAAAATTCATTAATTGTTTTAAACTAACAAGATTATCAGTTAACCGGTTTTCGCTAGTTAGTAGGGTAAGCTCTTCTCTTGCTTTTTGTGTTTTAATTTTAAATACTTCGCTTTCAGCTATAACACCAGAATCAAATTTTAAAATGGCTAATTCCAGTTGTTTTTCACTCGATTTTATTTGCTCTTTATTAGCAGTAATTATTTCTTGTAAATAAAGAATGGTAATGAATTTTTGAGCTAAATCAATTGTAATTTCGTTTTTTACTTTTTGAATGTTTACTTTACGAATATTGACCTCTTGCTTTGTTGATCGAATAGTATTTATAACAGTAAATCCAGAAAATAAATTAAACATTGCATTGGCTGTTCCGTTATAAAATTTTAATTCTTGGTTTACAAAAGTGTTCGTATTTTGGTCAATATCACGACCCCATGAATTTCTGTTTTCTGCAATTCCGTATACAGAGGGTAAAATTTTACCATAACTGGCTATGTTTTGATTAACAGCTATTCGTTCATCATTTAATGCACTTTTTATTAATAGATTCTCTTTTAATGCAATCTCTAAACAATCATTAAAGGATAGTATGTCTTGACCAAATACTACATTTGAAAATGTAAAAACGAGTAGTAAAGAAATATATTTTTTCATTAATTTAGTTAACACTATTATCGATGTTATTGAATAATTTTTTAATAATGTATTGATAAAGTTGCATTCTTTCTATAATGACTTCACCTTTTAGTTTATAACCTGCTTTTAAATTGATGTTGGGGTTGTATTTTTTAATAGTTGCCAAGCAATAAAATGTTCTATCTACGTCTGATGGCGATACATAAGTAATTTTGCCTTTTATAGCGCCAAATCTATAATAATTATAAGCATCTAATTTCAAATTAATTTCTTGACCATTTTTTATGTAAGTCAAATCTTTTTCATCTAAAATTACTTTTGCATAAAAGGATTCTTTTTTGGGAGCTATAATGGTAAGTAATTCTCCTTTATTTACAATTTCTATATTTTGTCTTGCATTAAAAAGATTCGATACTGTTCCGTTTATTGGAGAAACAATTACTAGTTTTTGCAGTTCATCTGAAATGTAATTTAGGTTGTATTTACCATCTTTAATTTGCGCTTTCAATTCAATAATGTCCCGTTGGTAATTCTGAATTTCATTATCAACATCTATGATGCTTCTTTTTAAATCATTTTTAGATCGGCTGTAGTTATTATATAAGTTTTCAAAATCATAATTCTTGTTAGAATAACTAGAATTGATATCTACTTGCCCTTTTTTAATATCTAAATTTCTGTTTTTAGCATCCGTCATTTCATACCTCGAAATAGCTCCTTTTGCGTATAATAAAGAATCGGTTTTAAACTTATCGGTTAAAATTGAGGTTTGTTGAGACGATAAATTAATCTTGTTGTTTAAAGACGTAATCTCTAGAGCAGTTTTTTTACGATCGGTTTTATAAATATTAGACTGAATGTATAACAATTGTTGTAAAGATTTCTTACGTTCAACTGTATTTTGAATCAATCGGTTTATAACTCCAATTTTGTTTTCCATCGAAGCTACGTCGGTATTTAATACATTAAATTCTGAACTTGTTTTTTTGTTTTCAAGTACAAATAAGGTATCGCCTTTGCTTACTTCTTGACCTTCTTTAGTTAAAACTTTAATTATTTTAACTTCATTTGGTGCGTTAATTTTTAATTGTGGAGTGTCTGAAAAAATTTGTCCTTCCTTAAAGTTTACAGTGTCATTCATTCTTAGGGCAAAAATTAAGACAATCACAATAATCAAGAACCCCACTAAAATTCTGTTTAGAATCTTAATAAAGTTGATTGATTTCGTGTTGTAATAAGTAGAGTTCTCCATTAGTAATTTTGTATTTTGTTGTAAAATTGATATTGTTTATAGGCTCGTGAGAAATGATGATGTAGGTTTTAGTATAATCATGTTCTATTAATGCTTCTACTTTATCTCTTGACTCGATGTCCATGCCTGATAAAACTTCATCTAAGATTATTATCTCTGTTTCAGCAAATAATGCTCTTAACAGTAGTATTTTTTTTCGTTGTCCTGTTGAAAGATTTTTACCGTTTTCGTTAATGATAAAATCTAAACCATCATCTTTAGAAGCTATAAAATCATAAAAATTGATTTCTTTTGCTTTTTCTAAAACATCCGAATCGGAGATGTCTTTTCCTAAAGTAATATTGCTATAAATAGTATCATTAAATAGAATATCCTCATTGGTTACTAAAAGGATTTTGTCACGCATTTTTTCCTCGTTGTAAAATTTCTTGTCCATTTCGTTTATTAAAACAGCACCTGAAATCGGATTGTAAAGCGTGGTTAGTATTTTACTAAAGGTCGATTTTCCAGATCCATTTTGTCCTTCAATTTTTATTTTTTCGCCTTTACTTATTTTTAAATTAATGTTTTTCAGAACAAGCTCGTTAGGAATATATCCGTAACTAATATCTTGAAATTCAATGGTGTCAATCGTAAAATCTTTAATTCCTTTTGCAGATTTCATTTGAGTGCGCTCATCAAAATCTAGGTATCGTTTTAAGATTACTTCATTTTCCTGAAGCGTCATATTGTCATCTAAAATCCCTTTTAAAGAAGAAAATATTTTAGAAGATAAGGCTATAAATGTTACAATTTGTCCTAGTGTTATGATTTGAGTTTCTATCGCTGATTTTGTCAAAAACACTAAAATAAATAAACTAGAAATGATAATAATCACCGCAACGACTATCTTATTGATTAAATCGACATAGCCATTACGAAGTTGAATTTTTAAATAATCATTTATGCTAGAATAAATTTTATTAGAATGAAAACGTTCTATTTTAAAACTTTTAATGACTTGAATTCCTTCCACTTTTTCCATCATTTTAGAGATGAAATCTGCCTTACGTATGTAGCGTAGTCGCTCGTTTTGTTTTAAATAAGGGGTAATAAATTTAAACCAAAAGAAGAATAAAATCATTACAGCAATTACTATAAGCGTTAATGTTTTATTGATAAAAAACAAAATGCACAAAGAGTAAACCGATACAATCAAATCAACTAAAATTCCAGTAAAGAATTTCATGAAAAAACTTTTCAATTTCATAGAATCACTCACACGCTCCATTAAATCTCCTTTTTTATAAGAATGGATATACGAAAGAGAAGAGTTATTGATTTTTTGATCGAATGAAAAAAGAAAATAACGGTCTAAGGCATTTCCTAAATGAATGCTGACAAAGTTTTTATAAACAGTCGTAAAAATGTCGAAAATTTTATAAATCCCTAAACCTATAGCAAATAATACAAGTGTATTTAAATTATAAGTTGGTAAAACATTATCAATTAATATCTGATTTGTAAATATGGCAATTTGAGCAGTAGTGGCTGAAAAAAGGGCAGCAAAAATATAAATGAACCATAATTTTTTATACTCGCCTAATTGTTTAAACAACTGCCAGTATAAACTACCTTTTTCTTCTTCGGGATAAGTAGTAGCTTCTTCTGATTTCGTGTTTTTTATAGTAAGAATTAGAGGAGAATTGTTTCTAATTTTTCCTTTATCCAACTCAAGTGTTTTAAAATTGCTAGGAACACTAGAAATTTCTTGATTTTTTAATAAATCATAGAGGAAATTTTTCTCGGCTTCAGTATCTTTAAAACCGAAACTTTCTTTTAAATATTTAAAATAAGTCAGTTTGTTAAACAAAGCGGCATGCCCATTTTCTGTCAAGGAATCTTCAAAATTTATTTTATATTCCTGAAGTTCCTTAGAACAAATAGCAATTATTTTGTCTTCAGTTTCGGCTAAATCCCAATGATTTTTAGTAAAATGGGCTTTAGTTTTCAATTCCTGTAACGTCAATACATACTGGTTTCCTTTACCTGGATCAAAAATCTTGAATTTTTTACCTATTAACTCATTTACAACAATATAGTGTAAACCGTTTTTGTGTTTAATAGGTAAAATAAAAGGAAACAGCTCTTGTATCTGACTTTCATTACCGTCAATGAAATTAAAATCAAGTAACTTAAAATCGGCTACAAATCCGTTAGTGTTGAAGAAATCTTTTAAATCAGAAATGCGAGAGCCTTTTTGATCTAAAGGGATGCTCTCTTCGATAAACTTTCGAGAAATATTTTTCTCGAAAATGTTGTAAACAGTCTTGATTGCACTTATTCCGCAGTCATTACTTTTTAATTGTGGGTCAGTTTTTGGCATAGATTTGGGGTTTTATCTTATCCTAAAATTACGATTAACTTATTGTTAAACAATCGTTAATTCAATAATTCTATACAACATTACTAAGAATATTTATCGTACACTAAAATTTTCTGTAACTAACCTGAAAACTCGATAAAATGCTATAAATTAAGTATGAGTGGAAATAAAAAAGCCTTTCATGAAATTTATAAAAGGCTTTTATTTAATAAATTAAGTTTATTTTTTTACAGTTTAGGCATGTTTTCGGCTAGCGTTTCTATGAATTTACTAATAGGTCCTTTTATCATCATGGCCATCATGGGGTTAAATTCGCCTTCAAAAAACAATTGCACTTCAGATTTATTTTCAGAAATACTATCAATATTGGCTTTCAATGTAAAAGGCAATTTATCACTTGCTGCTCCAAGAACAATAGTGTTAGGAGCTATTTTTTCTTTCATTTTCAATTTTATTTCTGGCATTCCTTTTAATCCAAAAATAAAAGCATCTTCACCTATAACTTCAAACTTAGCTATAGATTCGGGCATTAATTTTTCGAAATTTCTAACATCAGATAACGAATCGAATATATATTGTGCCGATTGTTCTAGGCTCACTTTAGGACTTTCTAAGTTCATATTTTTATAATTATTTCAATAGTAACATTCAGTGTAGAATAGTGAACTATTTTTTATTTATTAAGGTTTAATTCTTACTACAAATTTAAAAAAATATAAATAAAAATTTGCGAATTTGCGGTCAACACGTCTAGTTTATGCATTTAGGTAGTATATTTAATTACTACACTTCAACGCCCCAAGCAGCAGGGTCTGCATTCCATTCTTTTAAAACAGCTTCCTCTTTTTCGGTAATGTATTTTTTATTTACCGCTAAGTTAAGTAAATTTTGGTAACTACTTAAAGTATACAAGTCTACATGAGCTTTTTTAAAATTTTCTTCTGCAACAGCAAAACCATAAGTAAATATAGCCACCATTCCTTTCACGTTGGCACCAGCTTCTCTTAAGGCTTCAACAGCAAGCAAACTACTATTTCCTGTACTAATTAAATCTTCAACAACCACTACGCTTTGACCTTTATGCAGGAACCCTTCTACCTGATTTTTTCTACCATGTTTTTTAGGCTCTGGTCTAACATACACAAACGGAAGTCCCATATACTCGGCTACCAGCATACCTATGCCTATTGCCCCAGTGGCAACACCTGCAATAACGTCAGGCTTCCCAAATTGCTTTTCGATATTTTTAGAAAACTCTTCTCTAATAAAATTTCGTATAGCAGGAAACGAGAGTGTTAGCCTGTTGTCACAATAAATAGGTGACTTCCAACCCGAAGCCCAAGTAAAAGGATTTTTCGGATTCAATTTAATTGCATTTATTTGCAAAAGCAACTCGGCTGTTTTTTCGGCTGTTTCTTTATTAAAAATCATATTACAAATGTATAAAGTTTTTGTCAACGATAAACCTTTTTTCTTAACGAATCAAATCGTTAAAGAAACCGATTTTCAATTGTTTTTACTTGAAAGCACTGATATAGAGCAGCTTGTTATAAAAATGTTTAACAACAAAATTAAAAAATGTTATTTATATTATCCAGACGAAAAAGTAATATTAAAGAAATTGAAAGAAAAAATCCCTGTTCAGCGAGCGGGTGGGGGGTTTGTTTACAATAAAAAAGGAGAAGTTTTATTTATTTTCAGAAACGGAAAATGGGATTTGCCTAAAGGGGGTAAAGAAAAAGGCGAGAAAATGTCTCATACTGCTCTGCGTGAAGTGGAGGAGGAGACAGGAGTCAATGCATTAAAGGTGACCAAAAAATTACAAAAAACCTATCATATTTTTAAGCGAAACGGCAGGTATAAACTCAAAATTACCCGGTGGTTTGAGATGACCACTGATTTTGAGGGCATTCCTTTAGGTCAAGCCGAAGAAGGAATAGAAAAAGTCGCTTGGCTTAACCCCGAACAAGTTAAGGAAGCGTTGAATAATTCGTATGAAAATATAAAGTTATTGTTTAAGGAAGAAAAGTTTCTTTAAAAAATAAATCAAAACCGTTAAGGCAGTTAAGTAAATTAAGCATAGAGGTAAGTAGCTCATTTTAAGACAAATTTTAACTTAACGGAACTTAAAAATATTCAGGTTCACAAGCAACTAAACCTAATAAATCGCAACTATTTTCAGGAGCTAAATTTAGCGGATAATATTTTTTCTTCCAGTAATGTGAAACTACTCAAAAACAACATTGTCTATATAAATATCATGTGGCGTACTGATACTATTAGAAAACAAAACCAAACCAGAACGAATACAGCTGAGATCTAGTTTCTTAACATTAATAGTGTATTTTTTCCATTTGGTACTTAATTTAACTTCCATAGAATTTTTGGTAGAGTCTGGATAAGGTTTGTCTTTACCAATCAATCCAAAGCCAATATTAGCAATCATATTGGTACTCGCTTTTGCCCAAAAACTAAATGTTTGGGCTCCAATTATTTCATACCCTCCAGCAATATCACCCCAATCATTTTTGGGATCTACAAAGCCAATGCCATACCAATTACGGTCGTCGGTATAACTAATTTTTATCGAGGAAGTTCCGGATTGCACCTCCTCTTTATTATGGACATCTACCGAAAGCGCTTTGTAATTCCCCATAAATCCGGTGGGATGATACGGAGCATCTTCTCCATCTTGATACACATAAAAAGGAAGTGTAGTCCTTGCTCCGATATTTTTTTTATTTTTTGCCAATACATCTAAAACGAGAATGGAGTTGGAAGCAATTCCAACATTGTTATAGGAATCGGTAACATTTACATACACTTTTATAGCGCCATGCTCTTTAGGCAATTGAATCTCAAAACCATTCGCTACAGTACCTCTAAAGTGAAGTGGGTTAATTTGACTTCTTCTTTTGCGACTGCCCGTTCGTTGATTGTAATAAAAGCTAAAAGATAGGCTGTCGTTCTCCACATCAAATGCTTTCAAAGTTACAGGAACCCAGGTTTCACTTTTCGTTTCTGCATTGGGTAATTCAAAAGTTTCAATTACAGGAACATTATTAATAGGTTTTTGCCCCGTAAAGGCTTCTCTAATCGCCCAATATTGCGGACGGAACTTCCCTTCATGATGGGTCATAAACCAAGGCGAACCAAAATCATTGCCATTGTAATAATGAAAAACATACACCCCCAAACAACCGGGTTTATTTTGAATCCAGTTGGGATAGCCTTGTGCTATAGCATCGTATTTTTCGGTATCAGACGGTTCAATTACTAATCCATTTTTTTTCGCTTTAATATCCCATTCACCAGTAACACCAAACTCGGTAACGATATACGGTTTATCAATACCTCTTTTTTCTATTTCACCCGCAATATAATTGGCACCCGCACCATAACTATTGATACCATAAATATCTATAGAAGGCACCCATTTTTGCCACCAATCTAGTCCGAAAGTCCAACCCTCAACTGAAGTTACAGGATGATTCGCATCTATTTTTTTAATGTTGCTACAAATCCTTTCTAATAGTTTAGAATACGCTTCTTTTTCAGCTTCAGTAGCAATATTTAAATAGACTTCATTTCCAACAGCCCAAGTAAGTACTGCAGGGTGTTTATGGAATTTTTCAACCGTTTCAAGAGCATGCTTGTACATGTCTTCCATCCCTATGGTATCCTTTAGATAATTAAAACTATCATCATCTTCCATACCCGGCCGACCATGCCGCATCCAGATGCCCATCATTACTTTTACACCATAGCTTTGAGCGGCATCAAGTAGTTGCTGGGTGTTGTCATTGGTGCCCCAAATCCGAATCGTATTTACCCCTAAAAAGAGAAGGTCATTAAAGTATTTGTCATAGTTTTTTACGTCATTGTCGCAGCCAAAAGTCACCCCTTTAATCTGAAACGGATTGTTATCTACTAATAATTCCCAGCGATTGCCTGTTTTATTTAAAGTAGTTTGTGCTTTTGTGCTCCAACTATAGCAACAAGCAATAAGAAGGAGAACAGGTAAGAAGTTTTGTTTTATTTTCATAGGTTCGGATTGCTATTTGGGTATAACATCATCTCATCACAACTCGATGTGCGCCACTAAAGTAGCATTATTTTCGGATTTGCCAAAACTTATGCAACCATTGTTAAAAGTAAGTTTGTTTTTAAGTCGAAGCCAAAGTCATTGCAAGGAAGAATGACGAAGCTACAGGCTCCCTAACTTGTCATGCTGAACTCGCTCCCTTTTGTCATGCTGAACTCGTTTCAGCATCTCACCAATTTATTATAATTCCGAACTCGCTCCGGAATCTTCACTCCAATCTCATACTTTTTTTAGATGCTGAAATAAATTCAGCATGACAAACTACATCCTATTGTCATTCCGAACTCGCTCCCTTTTGTCATGCTGAACTCGTTTCAGCATCTCACCAATTTATTATAATTCCGAACTCGCTCCGGAATCTTCACTCCACACACATACTTATTTTAGATGCTGAAATAAATTCAGCATGACAAACCAAATCATATTGTCATTCCGAACTCACCCCCATCTTTGTCATGCTGAACTCGTTTCAGCATCTACTTTCCACAGATTATCCCCCAGCTACCGAGCGACTAGAGCAAAGCGACTAGCGTAGCAATCCCTTCGCATGGTATGAAAACCAGCTCCATGAAGTGTTCTCTAAATTGCTCTGCATAGTCTACAGTCGTTGTCCTTGCATAAGACATATTTTAATGTTTTAATTCAGTTTAACCACCCCACAACAAACAACTCCACTCAACGATAAACCAATAGCAGCAACCCGTGAATGATACAACTCTTTTCTAGTATTATACAAGGTTTTAACAATTATTAGGTCTCACCTTTGTGCCATAGTTAAAAACTACCAACAATGAAAAAATTAGAAAACAAAATTGCCATCATCACAGGTGGTTCAGGAAGTATCGGGAAAACTGTGGCAAAATTATTTTTAGAAGAAGGGGCTACAGTCATGTTGGTGGGTACATCGGAGGAAAAACTGCAAAAAACAGTGCAAGAACTCAAAAGCGAGCACGTACAGTATTGTGTTGCCAATGTTTCAAAGTTAAAGGATGTAGCACATTACATCTCAGAAACCGTAAAGCATTTTGGTAAAATTGATGTGTTTTTTAACAATGCCGGCATCGAAGGAGTGGTAAAACCCATAGTTGATTATCCGGAAAAGGTATTCGATGAGGTTATTGCAGTAAATGTGAAAGGAATGTGGCTGGGTAATCAACATGCGCTGCCCCAAATGAATGACGGTGGTAGCATCATCATGACCTCCTCTGTTGCAGGCATAATAGGTTTTGCAGGTTTGGGGGCCTATGTAACCAGCAAGCACGCTGTTGTGGGAATTATGAAAACATCCGCTATTGAAGCTGCACCAAGAAAAATAAGGGTCAACTCGGTGCATCCTGCACCAGTCAACAATCAAATGATGCGTTCCATAGAAGATGGCGCTTCTGCCGGTCATGGAGATAAAATAAAGAAACAATTTGAAGCCACGATCCCACTAGGGCGATATGCTGAACCCATCGAAATTGCAAAACTAGTTTTATTTCTAGCAAGTGATGACAGCCAATATATTACGGGCACCACCCAAATAATTGATGGAGGAATGTGCGCGCAATAAAAAAAGGATAAAAGTAAATCACAGATTAAATTGAGTGTAGAAAAATTTACAAAAAACGAATGCCAATTGGAGAATGAAGCGACTTTTTACTATCTTTAAAAGATTTAAAATGAAAATATTCATGAATGAAGCAACTCTTTTCCATTTTTAAAACAGTTAAAATGAAAATATTCATCATAGCAACCAGCCTAATCATCGGACCCCTATTGCTAGTTCAACTATACACCACCATGTCAATCTCTAAAACACAAACACAGGCCTACAAAGTAATTCAGGTTGAAAAAGATTTCGAAATACGATTCTATCCGGCTATGACAATGGCTACCATTACCTCCTCAGCAAAAACCTACAAAGAGCTTGGAAGCTCAGGTTTTAAAAAATTAGCGGGTTATATTTTTGGTGGCAACAGCACCAAACAAAAAATAGCCATGACTTCACCCGTGTATATGAATATAAATGATTCGGTTTCCACTATGAGCTTTGTGATGCCTGCTCAATATCATAAAGACAACTTACCCAAACCCAACAATTCAGAGGTAAAAATTGAAACTACTGCCAACGAATATGTAGCTGCAATAACATTTGGAGGTTTTGCTTCAACGAAAGACATCAATGAAAACAAACAGAAATTAGAAAGTGCTTTAAAAGCGAAATCCATTTCTTATTACGGTAACTTTCGCTACCTAGGATACAATCCGCCCTACCAATTATTTGGCAGAAAGAACGAGATTATCATAAGTGTAAATCAGGATTTTAAACAAATCAACACCAGTAAATAAAAGTGTATTCACCGCTACCAAGCAACTAGAGCCAAGCGACTGGCGTAGCAATCCTTTCGCATGGTATGTAAATCCAATAAAAAAGTATATTTAAAAAAGGGAATGAGGGTGCTGTAGTTCCCTCACCCCACATAAATCACCTCTTGAGTCACCTCTAGGTATATACGGCACCATTTACTTCCTTTTATAAAGCACACCAATATGGTATCCCTCTAATCCTAAAAAGACTTTTTATCCTTTGCTTTAGAAGTACATTTTCTTATATAAGTAGCAATAATAGTCAATTATATAATAAAAATGTCTTGTCCTAAAATAGCTATACACAAAAACAGTGTATATGGAACACCAACAACAAGAGATTTATGCTTCACGTGAGCACAA